>NZ_JBFRGD010000020.1:0-158198 GCF_052115165.1 Paenibacillus sp. 2TAB23 | reverse complement strand
CAGTAGCAGACATAGCAGACAGTAGCAGACATAGCAGACAGTAGCAGACATAGCAGACAGTAGCAGACATAGCAGACAGTAGCAGACATAGCAGACAGTAGCAGACATAGCAGACAGTAGCAGACATAGTAGACATAGCAGACATAGCAGACATAGCAGACATAGCAGACAGTAGCAGACGGTAGTAGACGGTAGCAGACACTAGCTGACACTAGCTGACACTAGCTGACACTAGCTGACACTAGCAGACACTAGCGGACAAGAGGTATGCTCCTCTTCCTACGGTTATCGAGTAACCTAGTTTTGCCTGAGACATCTGGGTATATCCGAGTTGCCTCGCATAGTCTACACCATCATTGCTAATTGGTCATTCTACTGCAGAAACTGCAACATAGGGCGGTCGATACTGGATATGTCCCAGTTACTGAGTGTATCCGAGTTACAGGGTATATCCGAAGTGCCTCGTATAGTCTGCACCTGAACCATCTGGGAAGCTACGCTGCAGAAAGTGCAATAGAAACCTCACACTTGTTAGTATCTGAAGGGCTACGTTGTACTAGGTACAACGAAAAAATGAAATTCCGCTGAAACAAACTAGAATCGGTTAATTTCATTGCAGAAACTGCAATGTAGAGTAGGTGTTTGCTTGCTAATTGGTCATTCTACTGCAGAAACTGCAACGTAGGGCGGACGTTACCGGGTATGTCCCAGTTACTGAGTGTATAGTGCCTCGTATAGTCTGCACCATCTGGGTATAACCGAGTAGTCTCGTATAGTCTGCACCTGCACCATATGGGAAGCTACGCTGCAGAAAGTGCAATAGAAACCTCACACTTGTTAGTATCTGAAGGGCTACGTTGTACTAGGTACAACGAAAAAATGAAATTCCGCTGAAACAAACTAGAATCGGTTAATTTCATTGCAGAAACTGCATTGTAGAGTGGGTGTTGGCTTGCTAACTGGTCATTCTACTGCAGAAACTGCAACGTAGGCGAACGTTACTGGGTATGTCCCAGTATGCCCCAGTTACTGAGTGTATCCGAGTTACTGGGTATATCCGAAGTGCCTCGTATAGCCTGCACTAGCTGGGAAGCTACGCTGCAGAAAGTGCAATAGAAACCTCATTAGCATCTTTCATTGACAAACAATTTGAAATACAAACAGGAAAAGACCGGAAGCTCCCATGCCCCGGTCTTTTCTCTATCTGGTATCATCCGTTATTATCCATTAAGAAGCATTATTACTGCACGCGGTGCACGCCAATCATATTCAGTGATTGCCTCTCAATGGTTACGGCAACCAGATCTGTCTTCATGGTACCGTTATTATAATAGACAATAAATTCAAACTGAAGAGTACCATTGGGCAGCTTTGAAAACTCCTCTTTCCACAGCTCTCCCTTCCACTTATCGCGAGATACAGCGTCTACAGGCGTCAATACAGTCTCATAGCCACCCAGCTTCACCACTACTTTTTCTGCCTTCGTCGCGGTTCCCGTCAACGTCGTATTTGCCTCAAGCATAAACTTTTCACCAGCCCAAAAAACAGACTGGCCGCGCGGCGCATTCTCGTTGCCTGACGATTTTAAATTGAAAGCTTTGCGGCGCTGCTCCCACAGCTCGGTATGCTTCACGAGACCGGTCAACTGAAGCGGCAGCACTTGAACCGTTTTCGTCACTTGCACAGGTGCAGCTACTCCATCGTTTACGGTTAGGGTCATTCTCCACATGCCTGATGTGTCTAACTTCAGTGTTGGTCCTACTCCCTTGTATCCCGGGCTGGCAGATACATATGAATAGCTGCTTTTCTTACCAGCAGGATTCGTTAACTCGTAGAAAATGGAGAGAGTATCTCCATCCGGATCACTCGCTGTCGACAAGAAGGAGGTTAGATCTCCCTCATATATAGGCTTCGGCGTCCAATCGAAATCGGCCGTCGGTGGACGATAGGTAACGAAATAAATATAAGCAAATTCTCCTTCGTTGCCTGCGATATCATGATCAATGACTGTTAGACGGTATTCTTGCCCTGCTTCCAATCCGGCTACGCGATACTCTGTGCTCTCAAGAGCCAGCGGCAAGCTGTACTCCGCTTGGCCATCGCGGTTCAAATCGATGTTGGTTACGCTCCCGTTTGCATTTACCTTCTGCAAATAGAACTTCCGCGACGCATGTCCGGAGGATGGCATGGCATCTTTAAATAGTTCAAAGCTAACCGACACAGCTGTTGGCTCAATCGCCAATTGTTCGTTAACGTCAGAAGGTTTAACGGTGTCGACGAAGAAAAAACCGTTATTCGAATAGGGTCCCCATAAATAATTGTCATTGGACCTTGCTCTCCAATAATGCAATCCTTCAGCTAACGCAGCAGGTGAATAACTAGCAGCAGATGTAGCTAATTCGGTATCTGCTACTTTTACTCCCGAGCTGGCATGGAACACTTCATAGTCAATGGCCTTTATCGGATGATTTTCCGGATCTACCGTGAATACTCTCAGCAATGGACGGCTGCTCTTCGTGTAGACCGGCTGATTCGCATTCTCCCCATTGAAAGATAGCAAATAGGTTTGCGGAGGGAGATCAAGCACAAAATATCTGCTATTGCTTAAGTTCGACCAGACTCCTGAGGAACTGACCTGTCCATAAACCTTCACGACACGACCCGGATCGATTGTGTCCTCCAATATCGAATATGAACGTGCGTTGCCCTCATGTTCGAGATACAGAGCAGTTTCATTGTTGTCAGCATACGCAAGTACAAGACGATAGCTCTGCTGTGGATCATTTTGCGCATCGTAGTAAGTCCAATGTATAACAGGCTCTTTGGTCAGGACAGTAGGTGAAGCCGCCGTCAAGCCCGCGGGCGAGGTGATCGTCATGACCGGTTTCGTCTGATTAATGGGAACTATTGCAGCCTTATAAACGATCGACTGTCCCCAAAAGGACCATGCGCCATGTATATCTCTTACTTGCTCCTGAACGATAAGCTCAACGCCCGGGCGGTTATAATACTCGCGTTTTCCTTCAGCCCATGTAGCTTGGTCCGCCCAACGTGTCCGGAAAACCTTGTCCGCTAAAACATGAGCAATATCAGGATCATATGAGCTATCGAACGTTTCGTAATCAAGTGCTTCACCTTCAGCAAAAACCTTCCCTGTAAATCTGACATCCGGCTGAGCAACCGGTCGGCGATGGACATAAAGCAGCTTTTTCACAGGCTCTAACCATTTGCGATAGCTTGTTAATCCAGGATTGTCTTGTGCACGGAACTTTATTTCGTAAACACCAGCTTTTTCAAGGGCATTGATTGTTGTTCCGTAGGTTTGGGCATTATGCATGCTCATTCCTTCTGGGTTTTCGAAGAAATTCGGGTTATGGCTATAACTCCACTCTTCGGCCGCCTTTGGATCCTTTTCAATATCGCTAAACAGTTTCTCATAAGATATTGGATCATTTACGAGTACCGAATCATACGTTTCTTGCGTATACGTATCACCGTAATTGGTTTTCTTTACTTGCGTGAACGCAGCCGATGATTGACCTAGTGACATGAATCCAGATGCTCCTTTTGTGTAGGTGTTGTCTGTCACTTCTATTCGTTTCGTATTATTAATAAATACGTTTAGCTTGCCATTTACTGCTTCGATTTTGAATAAAAAAGTCGTAAACGGTGAACGAGTTACTGGAAYGGACTGAAGCACCGTCTTCACGCCATTTATTGCTTTATACAGAATCAAATGTGATTTGCTCCATTCAACACTGTACATGTTTTTTTCATTTTGAATGTGAAAGCCTGCGCCGATAATTTTATCGTTTTTAATATCGTTCACGCTGACATTAAATTCGAGCGCATAATTTTTCATTACGCTTCCAGCATCGTACAGCAAACCGCCCCAATTATCATCGAAAATACCTACCGTATTCGCATCAATATCTTGTAAACTCGTATTCCCGGATTGCGAAACCATAGGAACGACAATATGAGGCCAATGATGAGTATCAATAAAAAACACTGAACCATTAGGTAGAATAGGTGTTGTATAAACAGATCCACCACCACCCGGCCAATCAGACATTCCAGAAATATTTGACATAACGATATTGGTTTGCTGAGAGATATTAAAGATTCCATATCCATAAAACGACATCCT
Organism: Paenibacillus sp. 2TAB23; assembly: GCF_052115165.1. Classification (NCBI taxonomy): domain Bacteria; kingdom Bacillati; phylum Bacillota; class Bacilli; order Caryophanales; family Paenibacillaceae; genus Paenibacillus; species Paenibacillus sp. 2TAB23. The sequence goes on along the minus strand of NZ_JBFRGD010000020.1, from coordinate 154,048 downwards.
ATTTCTTTTAACACTGACTACATCGCCATTTGGTAAAACGCCTGGTTGGTACGTTATGTTTATATATGAATTGTATCCGTACTCAGGAAACAAGTTGGATTTTAGAAGTAACGTTCCTATTTTTGAAAATAGGTATTGCGCGCTCCGATTCGTTAGTAGAATATTCCCGTCCGTCCTTACGACAGGACTAAAGTTTCCATATTGCGCTTCGTCGTATCTGTCGTAATAATCACTGTTCACGTATTTGTTAACAACGCTTAGATCATTGGCTTTGTACGTAGTAAGTGCATATCTCATTTCATCTCCATTTATGGATGAGACATTAACACGATAAACATACTGTCCATCATCACTGAGCGTTACGGGTGAACCTGATGAATGACCGTCTACAATTGGAGAATCAATCCTTACGCCGTTTGGAGAAATCTTTGTAATGACCGTTCCCGCGATATAAATGGTTCCATCAGGTGCGAAAAAAATCTCCGGAGTAAAAGAGAAGCCACCACCCGCATCTTTACTGTATTCGGGACCCGTAGCAACCCATACGACAGATCGATTTTCAAAACTGTATTTGTAGTAGTTTGTCTGAACCCTACCGTAACTCGTATCATTATGAACAACCGCAATGATAGCTGATTTAAAATCAGGTGTTAACTTAAACGATCCTAAGGATATCCATCTGCTATCAACGCCTGTTAGGTTAAACGTATGTACCTCTTTCGTTTGTCCTCTGTCAGCGTGAGTTGTTATTTTAACATATGATTGATCGATTAATTCTCTTCGATAGAATTTTTCATCTTCTAGTAATTCAGTATCCCATGTACTGCCTCCATCGAGAGTAAATGTTTCTCCTAATTGAGCACCTGTAACAGCATCTCTTATTGCATATTGAAAATTAGAATTCGTTGGGCCCCGATAATGCGTATACATTCGGTTGTTAAAAATAGTTGTTGAAGTTAACCGGTAGTCGAGATTATATTCACCATTGATATACGGCTGTATTTCCCATCCAGGCTTAACGACAAGATCTGATGGGAGTGAATATTTATTTCTATTATTAAGCCCCATTCCAGCATCAGGATATCGAAGGTTGAAGTTAACGAGCTGCCCGACCTTGGTGCTGATGGTAGAGCTATCCGCTTTCCAAGCTACTTTGTCAGCATTTCCACCCAAATATGGCCGCTTGGCTACCCATGAACGGAAAATCGATTGTGCGGTGTAGTTCGTTACGGGCGGGCTGCTATCTTCCCCTTGTCCAGGCTGCTGCGTGATCCCAAAAGCATTGAAGTTTACAGAAGGGGCATAGTTTAGAATATCTGTTGCGGCAATTCCAGATATGTCCGACTTCCCGTAATCCTCCGTTACGGTAGCTCGATATTGTCTTTTCCCTACGGTTGAATAGTTCAAGGAATGAGTGGTCTTATAGGCACCATCATAGATGATTTTCCAAGCTTCCTCGTCAAAATCCCCATTCCCGTTTGCATCATACCGCTCTTCGAGCTTTAAGTGCTCCAACTTGTCATAATCAGGGCTTTCGGCTTCCATATAGAGCATAAATCCATTGCTCCGATAGGCTTCTTCTGGTGCTACGATCTCGATGGTTGGAGGCAGATCAGGAACGACTTCAACGAGAAGATCAGCCCAATCACTTACCCTGCCCGTTGTGTCATATACCTTTCCTTCTAACAGGTATTCTCCAAGCGCTAGATGATTGGTTGTCGGAAAGTCTAACGTGTAACCCGATCCATTAACCTTTTTGTACCTTTTCTCCGATTTACTATGGTCAATGGTAACGCCCCGATCCGCTAAAGGGGTATACGAATTATTCAAGTGATACGGAAACGGAAACGGCCGCCCTTCTATCACCTTTGACGCGCCAGAAACAACGGCAACCGGCTTAGGATCAATGACGGTTAATGTAGCATCAGCTGTAGCTGATCCGCTGCTATCACTCACCGTGATTGTTGCACGATACGTACCAGGTTGTGTGAAGGTTTGATTGTGGTATTCATATTGACTCTTATCTGTAAAGAGTGGATCTAAGTTTGAAGAAAAACTCCAAGTAAATGAATCAAAACCGTCTGAGCTGTTGAGCAATGACGAAGTTTCGCTAGCTATGATTTTATCCGGTTCAAAACGAATGGCAGCTTTTAACTGGGGCCGTGGTGTTGGCGTAGGCTCTGCACTAGGCGCAGGAGTTGCACGATCATCAACATTAATCGTGAGCTGCGCCCACTCAGACACCTTTTTTACACTATTGGTTACGCGCAGCTCAACAAGGTATTTCCCTTCTATAGCAAAATCTTTAGCTACTGGTTTCTTCTGCAACGTCGTTCCTGAAGGAGTTTTGTATTTCCATTCTCGAATGGTGATGGCTTCCTTGCCTGGTGAATAGGAGAGTTTGTCATCCAGCTGGGGGTCTCCCGCAGGCTTAATGGTTAATTCGGGGGTTGTTCGATGGTCTCCCTCAAGGTGAGAGATGATGGCGATGGGTGTTGTGGGTTCATTCTTTTTATTGAATACGATTTTAAAATCCTTTGTATTATTGCTTTCGTTTGACTCGGCTACGGCTTCTCCAAAGTCTGTTTTGGCGGCGAAAGACTTAATGCCGCTTGCAGCAGAGGAGATATTTAAAGTGACTGTTTTGATTTGACCGGGAGGTACATTTGAAATGACTTCTGATTTAATGCTTGTACTATTAATACCTATGGTGAAGGCTCCACTGTTCGTTTTCCCTTGGTTCTTTGTAGTAATCTTAATTGGTACGATATCCCCGACCCAAGCATCTGTAGGAGTAATTAACTCGCTAATTATGAGATCTGGCTGTTTTTTTATTTCCAACTTATTTAATGGTGGAATATAAAACATTTCATACCACCATGAACCATCAGGTTGCCATATGTTCCACATTTGTACTATTCCTGGACTGAAATCAGTCGGGACTTGTTGTATGATTACATAATCTTTTAGTGTGTCACCTGTCCAACCCTTACCAGTTCTTTTATTATAACTCTCTATAAATGTTGCAGATTCTTTATAGGGATCGACTATTGACTCTAGCCATTTACGTGCATCGGGATGTATGGTGAATTCTGGCGTTTCAACTATGAATTTCTTTTTTCCTACTTGAGTATCCCAAGGATCTTTAACCCAATTCTTATCAACATTTAGAGTAGCCCTAGAATCACTTCGAAATAACCAGTTACGGTAAACAGAACCATTTATGTCATACCCAAGATATCGCCACTGCCCTTGATCGAATTGGTTATCAGTAGCACTAGCTGGTGTGCCAAAAACAACAGATCTCCCTCCTAGTCCGCACTTATTAGATAGATAGTTCCCATTAAGCTTATATTTTCCATTTGCTATGGAGGTTGGGATATTAAATTGATCAATGAGCGTTAATGAATCCTCATCATAACTGGTCGACAAAGGACAATCTTGAAAGCCAGCAGCTTGAACTGAAGCTCGGAGGAAGGTTATTACTAAAATAATACATAAAAGAACTATAAGATGCTTAGTCAGAAATATCCTCAAACATTTCACTCTCCGATCAGAATTACAACCCGTTTAGTATTAATACCCTTGTATGATTCAAAAGTACGATTATCAAATCTGGTTTCTATTGTAGACTCCGCGTTGCCACCTGCCGACTTATTAATTTTTAGATAAGCTGAATATGCTTTCTCGAAAGAAGTAGGATAATAATATTTTAAAAGATCTTTAACTATTGCTTGATTGGCTGCTGTTGGATCTGCAATGTTAATCGATGTAACTTTCACTGCATTCTTGTATTCAACTGTTAATGTATAATCAAAAAAATCTTCCGAGCCTTTTGAATTTATTACAACAGCTCCATCATGTCCGAACATGGAAGTTCCATTAAAACTCGAAAGGGATTTAATTAATGCGTTTACTTGTTCCTTAGTCTTCGGATATTCAACCACCTCAGCTGAAGTATTCTTCACCTTCAACGTATTCAAAACCATCACCACAGCCTCTGCCCGAGTAGCGCTCTTAGTACCACCCATCGATCCATCTGGATAACCCTTCATTATCTCCAACTTCTTAGCAACGGCTAAGTACCCCGACTTAACGCCTTCCGGATCCTTACTCAGCGCACGGATCGTCATACGAGCAATCTCCTCACGAGTAATCATCTTATTAGGTTCGAAATTATTCTCTTTGTAATCCCCAACCTTAATAATGGATTGCTTCAATCCAGTCGAAATGTACGAACGGAACCAACCGATATCATCGGTGAACGGTGTATCCGAATCAGCAACTTTAATTTTCATAGCAACGACTAGTGATTTAAGGAACTCCGCACGAGTCATATTAGCATTCGGCTTAAAAGTATTCGCATCATACCCATTAATCCAGCCCTGGCTAACCGCCGAATCGATTTGCGATTTCGCCCAATGCGTCTTCGTGTCCGTAAATGCTGCAGTAGCCGCATTTGCCCCTTGCGTACCTGTCAGCAGCGCAGCAGTCAATGTGAGAGCCACCATCATTCTTTTTATTTTTTGCATATTCAACCACTCCTCGTTTTTTTATATCCGTCATTCATTTGCTTTTTTCGCTATAATCACACAATTATTTACATTCACTTCTTATCCAATTCTTGCTAACATACCAATTTCCTCCTTTATCCCGCTCATCCTCCCCCATCCTTTTCACAAACATCGCTTAGCCATTCATTCCCCCACTCGGTATGCCACTCTCCCAAGGGCATCGCCGAATCCACGCAAAAAAAGCACGCCCCTCCCTCTAACGAGGGTGTAAGCGTGCTTCGCTATACCTTGTCTTAACTACAACAAATCTTACTTCAGGTCATGCAATCTGTCAATATCCGCCAATTCACTAAGCACTCGTCTGCGCGATAAGCGGCTTGTGCTTGAACAAAGGAACCAAGAGCAGCATCCCCAAAAACATAGCTGTACCGGCAACCGTATAAATACCGACGAGCGGAAAGACCAGCTTAAGCTGTCCAGCAACTAAGGTCATGATCACCATCATGCCCATGAACATAGGTGTAAGAACACCATTGACCCTTCCGGTATAGGATTCTTCTGACCATTGCAGAATCATTGTGCTAATCCCGATTTGAATCATTGGGAAACCCAAGCCTCCAATAAACTGCAGCACCAGTGTAAGAGGAATACTCGTCGACCAGCCAATGCCGAGCATGGTCAGCGAGCTGATTAACATGCCAAGCGCGAGCAGCTTCTGCGGTGCGACCTTCTTCACAACCACCATTACGAAACCGCCGCCGACAAGCATCGCAACCCCGTTAACCATAAGCATGTATTGCAAAAATTCTTTAGGCTGACCGAGACGCTCCAGCACGATGAATAAGCCGAGAGTGTTCGCGATACCGACTGCTATTCCAGCCAGCGCGAAGGTGCCTCCTAATGCTTTCAATACAGGACTGCGCCATACATAAGCGAAACCATCCTTCAGCTCCTGCCAGAAGTGTCTTTCGGCAACCACTTCTGTGCGTTCGATCTCGCGGTCACGCGGAATTCGGAACAAGACGACTGCTGATAGAAGAAAAGCAACGCCCATAACGCCAATCGAAACCTCGATGCCGAATTTTTGATACGACATAACACCGAGGGACGGTCCGAGTACCATAAAGATCGCGATTAACGACTGGAACATCGCCATGGCTGACTGCAATTGCTCGGCCGGAATATGCTGCTTGAACAGCTTCATCGCAGAGGGCTGCGAGAACTGCGACAATATCGCGGATACAAAAGTGGCAAAATAGACCATATGCCACGAGCCGTAAAGCAGCGTAATCAGCACGATCAGCACGGATATCGCGGATAAGAAATCGCACCATATCATCGTGAGCCTCGGCTTCCATCGGTCAGCGAACGTCCCGCCAATGAACGAGAATACGAATATCGGCAAAAATTCTACAAAGCCCATTAAACTAATTGCAAATGGATCCTCGTTCGTTTTGTCCGTCACATACATAAGAATGGCAAAGTTTCTTACCCAAATCCCGATTTGCAGCAATACGTTCGATAGCAAAATCGTTTGAAAAAATGTGTTGCGGAGCAAGCTTCCTCCAGCTCCGTTTACTCCTTTTGCAGACATTGTTCAAAACACACTCCTTATTCATTCAAAATTATTACGTGTTTCCGCTCACTTCTCCGGCATGGTAGCCCTTCTCGCCAAATGGCCGCAGCTTCTCCAGCCACTGCTCCTTCAATGCACCGACCTCCCGGTTGTATTGACGTACCATATCAACGGGCTGACGGCCCTCCGGATCCAAAACGTCTTTATAATCATAGCGAATCTTTTGATCCAATTTAACGGTCTCAAGAACGAGAAAAGAAAAGTTTTCACTTCCGAATTGCTTCCATTCTTTCTGCAGCTCTTTACTCGCATGGGTACCCATATTCAGCATAAATTGCTCTCTCCCCCACAGTGCGTCCAGATTGGTCGAGCCTCCGATATATAGCTTGCCATTGGCATTATTTTTAATTTGAAATACACCCATCACACGTTCGCGCTCCTGGTACTCAGCCGTTAATTGCTTGCGCTTCGCTTTATCCATTTTCACTTCATCCTTTCGTTTGTCTTCTTGCTGCTCTGTCATCATCTGCTCTGTCTTGATCTGCTCTGTCTTGATCTGCGCTTTCTGTTTGCTCTGCTTTCCTTGTTTAGCTTTCGCTTCCTGCTTCAAAGCAGTGCCTTGTACCTCTAGATCTTTTTTCTTTGGCGACGCTGCCCCTATGCTGCTGTCAGTTGCATCTTTCACCCAATAAGCACGCCCATCATCGCTTCGGTCAAGAAAGCCATATTCTATTAAATAACGTCTCAGCGTTACGTAATCCTCTTCCCAGAACGTAATCAACTTTTCGTTGACTGCCTTCTCGTTATACTTGGTTCCCTTATTGAAAAAGGAAGCGATATGGCGTAGGACAGCGATTTTCCGCTTCTCTTTGCGTGGAAACGAAGCAAGCGGACCATTCAGCCCTTTCGGCAAATATTGCTTCAGTAATGCAGCATTCTCATCTTCTGTAATGGCATAACGCTCATCCACCTGCGTGGCAGTACGATGAACGGGTACGAATCGCGGAGCAGCCGCGCCTTGCTCCATCATCTCCATTATGGCGAGCAGCAGCTTCGCTTGCTTCGCCTTCTCTTTCAGGACAAAGCGATGATTGCGAATGGTTGATGTGCTGCCCGCACCGCTAAGGCTCATGAGTTCTTGGTCCGACAGCTTGTTGGCAAAACCGCGGATGAGCTCCTTCTGCAAATCGGTCAAGCCGGTATGCCGCTTGTCGAGCTCCAGTAAATAATCAAGCATGGAGCCATGCGACTGTTTCACATGATGTCCAGCGTACTTTCTCGCTTCAAACCATCTCCCCGATGGCTCTTCCCGGAAAATCTCCCCGTCCTCGAAGCCTTCTCCGCATATGAGGCAATAATAATACCCTTCCGCTTCCTCATAGACATACCCCTGCTTCAACTCCTCAATCGAAGCATTCCAAAACCGTTCCTCCGAATTCATATTCAAACACCTCATTATTTTGTTTGTTTAATTTATAGACATTATATAATTTTGTTTGTTAAAATTCAATACAAATAGATAAACGTCTTTATTTTACACACATAAGGCATAAACCAGAGAGACGCCATTAAGCCATGTTTCGAGTTTTGTTGCATAAATTTTCATATTAGAGCATAATTATGCCGACACATTCATTTTGGAGGTTTATTTTCATATTAGAGAAATAGGTTGAGCTTGGAGATGGAGGTGGAGCATGGAGAAGGAGGTGGAGGCAATTAAGCTTCTATGTGAATCAGAGAACCTAGACGATTACTTAACCGAAACAGCCGAAGTGAATTATAACCATCCATTAATCATTGAGTTATCCTCTACATTGGCCAGATCGTCAAAAGATCCAATTGACTTTATTAAAAATAGCTACGAGTATGTTCGTGACGAAATTGATCATTCATGGGATATTCAGAGCTCAAGAGTCACTTGTACGGCCTCAGAGACGTTACTTTATAAAGAGGGCATTTGCTACGCAAAAGCGAACCTGCTGAGTGCACTATTGAGAAAAGCAGGCATACCCGCCGGCTTTTGTTATCAGCGGCTAACGTTAGGAGACACGCCGGAGAGCGGCTATTGCATTCATGCTTTGAATGGGGTCTATATCGCCAAGTACGACAAATGGATACGCCTCGACGCCAGAGGAAATAAAAAAGGGATACATGCCGAATTTTCAATAGACACGGAGCTGCTCGCATTTCCGATTCGATCCGACTATGACGAATTCGATTATCCACATATTTTTAAATTGCCAAACCCTAAGACAATCGAGGCATTACGGCAAAATACGGATTGCAAAACGATGTATCTCCATAGTCTGCCTAGTCAATTATAGCGATAACAGGTAAATAGGATAACTAAAATGCTGCTGCCATGGACGATACGTTCGCATCCATGACAGCAGCATTTTCAAAATCTAGGCCAATCTCTGTTCGGTATCTAAGCTTCTTTCCTATCCTTCGGAAGCAGCATCGCTAACATGCCAATAAGCGGCAGCAGGCTGCATGCCAGCATAACAAAGCTGAGCGAGCGGCTGTCAGCCAAGTGCCCAAGCACGACAGCGCCTAGCCCGCCCATGCCGAACGCTAATCCCGTAATTAAGCCGGATGCAGTGCCCACCTTGCCAGGCATAAGCTCCTGCGCATATACGACGCTTACGGAGAAGCCTGATTGCAGGATGAATCCGAGCAGCACAATCAATGGATAAACGAGCGGAAGCGGCAAATGAGGGAGCGCCAGCGCGAATGGAGCTGCTCCAAGAATAGACAGCAGCATCATTTTTTTGCGCCCAATTCTGTCCGCCAGAATCCCTCCTAGAAAAGTCCCTGCTACACCGGCCGCCATAAACAAAAACAGTGGAATCTGTGCTTGCTTGATGGTAATGCCATAAGATTCAACTAAAAAGAACTGATAGAAATTGCCGATCGCAGCGGCATACCAGGAACGAGCGAACACGATAAAAAACAGGATCGCAAGCGCAAAGCCGACAACTCGAGGCGCCAGAGAAGCTCTCGGTGCAACGCCGCTTGCTTTCCGCTGCTCTATCCTGGCCGCCTGCAAAGCCAGCTGTGACTTATACCAAGGCACGACCTTCATCAATATAATGATGGCAGCAGCGGCCAGCAGCGTACCCCATACCGCGCCTTTTTGACCAAGGGGGATAAAGATCCAGAGCGTCATTAACGGACCGAGCATTTGACCAAAATTGCCGCCGACCTGATAAATGGATTGCGAGAAGGCTCTGCGCGACCCTGCCGCTAAGTGCACGACGCGCGAGCCCTCCGGATGGAATACGGCTGAGCCGAGCCCCACGAATACAACGGCCAAGAGCACCAAATAAAAATTTGGAGCGAAGGCCAAACCGACCATTCCCGCCATGCTGGAGAGCATTCCGATCGGAAGCATCCAAGGGTTCGGCTTTTTATCCGAAATTAATCCAACAACTGGCTGCATGACCGAAGAGGTCATATTAAGGGTAAAAGCAATCCAGCCGATTTGGGCCATGCTTAGCTTGAGCGATTCCTCGAGTACTGGGAACAAAGCTGAAACGACTGATTGCATCATATCGTTCATGAGATGGACAGAGCTTATACATATTAAGATGGCATAAATCGTTGCGGATTTAACCGCCTCTTTGCTGCTATGTTGTGAGGCAAGGGGTGCTGACATGATTTCAGGACCTTCCTTTCTTGTCGAAAAGCCCTCATTTCCTTGTTCGGAGCATGCCGGGCCTAACCTATTTGGCAAATTTGATGCATACCGGGCTTTGCAATTGCAGCGAAGCTGCCGTCTTCGTTAATGTTCCATTCTCCGCATCGACCGCAAATACGGCAATGTTGCCTGTCTTCTGATGCGCTACCAGCAGGTGTCCGCCGTCAGGTGTAATCGCAAAGTTTCTCGGCGATTCGCCGCCGCAATCCACATGCTGGATCAAGCTCAGCTCGCCTGTTGCTTGATCTACGGAAAATACAGCTATGCTGTTATGTCCGCGGTTCGAGCTGTACAAATAACGGCCGGAAGCGCCCAAATGAATATCAGCCGCATCATTGTAGCCGCTGTAGCCTTGCGGAAGCGCCGAGATTGCTTTCCCTGCTGTAAGTATGCCTTGCTCAGCATCCACGTTCAATACCGTAATCGTAGAATCCAGCTCATTCATTACATAACCCGCTTGCAAGGTAGGATGGAAAACCAAATGACGCGGACCCGCTCCACGGTGAACTTTGCTGATGCCGTGAGGCGATAGCGAGCGCTTCTCTTCATCATAGCGATAGAGAACGATTGCATCGATACCCAGATCAACGGCACAGACGAAAGGCGATCCATTCAGCGGCACGATGCAATGCGCGTGCGGAGCATCCTGTCTTGCAGCATTTGGTCCAAGCTCGCCTGCATGCTGCCGAACCGATGCTGCAGCTTCCAGCTTCCCATCCGCCGCAATCGGAAGAAGAGCGACATTTCCGCCTGTATAATTGGCAGCGTACAGCACCTTCCCTGCGGAATCCGAGCTAATGTAACAAGGATGCGCACCGTAAGTAAGAACACGATTTTCCGTTTTAGTGAGCGTTCCGGTTGCTCCATCAATCTCGAATGCAGCAACCGAGCCACCGCTCGCGTCCGCTGTCGCTTCTGTTTCACTTGCCGCGTATAAAACTTCCCCGTTTGGATGAAGCGCCAAGTACGAGGCATTCTCCAGACCGCTCACTTCTTGAATAATAGCAAGCTCGCCGTTCTGTTCATTGAAAGAACAAACATGTAAGGTATGCTCCTCAGCCGATCCGTATGATCCGATATACAGCGTTTGCACGCTTGTCGGTTGTCCATTTTCATTGCTCATTGATATCCAACCTTTCTGGCTTTTTGGCATTACAGTGACCATAGCACATGCTGCTTCAGCAAACAATGTCTTTTTTTTATAAAAGACTTCACAAATACTATTGTGACATGTTACAATGTAAGCGCTAACAATCAGTGGTTCACATTTCTAAAGGGGGAATTGAGATGATGAATGTTGTACTGAGCGAACGGAACGTGTATGAGGATTTCGAGCTGGAGTCGGATGTGCTTTACTTCAAGCTTGGTACGCAGGGGCTCGTAAGCTTTCACGGCAGAAACTACAATATAAAGAAAAGAATGACTGCCGAGCAGATTACACAGCTCACCAGCGAGCGCAGCTTCTATCCGGTAAGCTCCAATTGTTACATTAATATCGGTAAAATCAAAATGATCGAAGGCGGATCCATTTTCTTCGACTCAGAGATAACCGATTCCAAGCAGCTTCCTGTCAACCGCCGCAAGCAATTCGTCATTCAGCAGCTTTTCTCGCAGCGCGCAACGAGCAAAGATTTACGAATCACGCAATAGCAGGCAGAGCAGCCGTCCTATTCCGCAGTAAGCGGTATAGGGCGGTTGTTTGTTTGGCTCCGTCCTGCTATTCTAAGGTTGGATACGTTTTTTGCATATATGCTGTGACGCGTTAAGCTTTTATTCAAATACTTTTTAGGAGGATTTCCATGTCTGTGCAAGGACAAGCTTTCGAACAATTATTTCATGACGAGCAAGCCGTTTGGCTGCAATGGGGTGCATATGAAGCGGCCGTTTTGCCGGCAGTAGGCGCCAATCTCATCGCCTTCCGCGATAAAGTAAACCAATATACATTTCTACGCGAGCCTTCCCTTGAGGAAATGGACGGCTTCCGCGCAAGCCCAGGCGTTCATGGCATTCCGGTCCTATTCCCTCCGAACCGCTATGAGGATGGAACCTTCACTTGGAACGGCAGAACCTATACCTTCCCAGTGAATGAAGCGGCAACCGGCAATCATTTGCATGGATTTCTGCATACTGCCGCGTGGAGCGTCGTGGATTTCGGCACAAATAAGACCGAAAGCTACGTTTCGCTCAAAATTGCTATCGACGAAACCCACCCGATCTATGCTTACTTGCCGCACCGCTTCTCCGTGAGGCTCCGCTACTCTTTGAACGAAAGAGGACTGCTTCAGCATGTATCGGTACATAATGAAGGAACCGAAGCTATGCCCTGCTTGATCGGCTTCCATACGACAATCAATGCGCCGTTCGCTCCAGGCAGCACCGCCGACGACTACCGCTTCACGCTCACAACCGGCAAGCGCTGGGAGCTGAGCGAGCGCATGCTTCCGACTGGCAGCTACCAACCGCTGCTGGCTGACGAGGAAGCGATGAAAACGACGGGTATTTCTCCTTTCTGGGCATCGATGGACAACCATTACACAACTGAGCCGCAGAACGGCCGCAACCTCATGGAGCTGACCGATACGCGCACGGGAGTCAAGCTGGTATATGATATCGGTACGGCCTATAAACAATGGATGATCTGGAACAACAAAGCAACGCCGGGTTTCTTCTGTCCAGAGCCGCAGCTTAATCTGGTCAACGCACCGAACGTTGATCTGCCTGCTGAACAAATCGGACTAGTTTCCCTTGAGGCAGGCGGTATTTGGGAAGAGACAAGCCGCTTGTACGTGAAATAATAAACCAAATGCCAAGGTTAGCAGCGAGACTCGCTGCTAACCTTTTTTTACGCTAAAGGACGAGAGTGACTATTGCCCTGAAAGACTGTAAAATGTAAGAATCACCCCCTCTATGTCGAAATTTGAAGGGAGACTATCATGCGATCATCCATATGGAAGATTCTCGTATTTGCATGCCTCATAACCGTGATCCTTATAGCAGCGCCTCAGCCCGCTGTCCACGCAGGTTTCTTTGACAGGATTAAAGACATATACAACACCCCTGAGAAAATCAGTGAGCTCGAACAGCAGTATATTGAAGCGAAAGAAGAGCTCGCAGCACAGCAGCAGAAACTTGCGGAATCTGCCAAAGCGGCAAAGGAATATGCGATGGAGCAGCAAAAGCTCCTCGAACAGAATGAGCAATTCCGGCAGCAGAACGAGCAGCTCATCGCTCAGAATGCTGATATGCAAGCCGAGATGGCGCGTATGAAGCAGGAGCGCCAATCCTTTGTGAGCAAGCTGATTTACACAGTCGTCATCCTAGCAGCCGTATTTGCTGCTTATATTATCTCCATACGAATCTGGCGCTACCTTGTATGGCGCAAGCAGCGTGGCACGCGCGGCAGAGGCAGAGGCATCAGCGGATGAAGATAACCGTACCTGCACAGACAGGCCATGTCCATATTCAACTCTCTGCACCGGACAAGCTTCATGTCCTCCATCCCAAATCCATTATCGCCTACCAAGGCGATCCGCAAAGCCGTGAGGACCGTTTCATGGACCTTGCCGGCATGTATCGCAAGAAGCGTTGGATTCGTTCCATTCTTTCGGGTCCATCCGAGTTTATTATCGGCTTGCCGGCAGGCTGTTCCCTTGAAACGGTCCATATCGAAGAGAAAAGCGATCTGCTGTTTGATTTCCGACATGTGATCTTCTTCTCTGACGGGATGAAGCTGAAATCGGTCATTCAGAAGCTTAAAAACGCTTGGATTACCAAAGAGTTCGTCCGAATGCGCTTCTCTGGTCCCGGTCAGCTTGGCCTTATAACGGCCGGTGATGTGAAATCGATACAGCTGCATCCCGATCATCCTCTCTACGTTGAGACGGGCGCTCTTGTCGCTTATCCCGAGAATGCCTCTATTCAGCTTTCAGTCTATGGCAATAAGCTGGCAAGCCAGCATATGAACGTTCAGTGGGAAATTCGCGGTTCGGGCCCCGTTCTCATTCAAACGGGCTCACGCGATACCGAGCTGGAGGAACAGCTTCAGAACGGCGGCTTCATCCGAAGAATCCTTCGCGAGGTACTGCCTTTTGGCGGTATTTATATCAAATAAAAGAGGCTGAACGCACGTCATCGGACGAGCGTTCAGCCTCTATTTCAATTAAACACCTTGCAGCGTGAACCGATGCGCATAATTCTGATTCGCATACAACGTATATTCTTTCTCCGGCCGCTGACCCCAGCTGTCATGCCCGCCTACGCCTGTTTGCTTATGGTTGACGCGAATGACCGTTTTGTCACTCTCTGGCAGCAGATGGATATGATCATGTTCTTCAAGCTCAGAAGGCGTGTAAGGGAGCACGTTCAGCTCAAAGTGCGGCGCACCTTTCAGGACAAGCCCTTCGCCTGCCGCATTCGTAATTGCTGCATGGCGTACGTCCATCTTGTTCCCGCATTCCTGAGGCCGGATGTAAGGCACGAACTGATCGCGGACCTTGCCGCTGTATATTCCAAGCTTCCCGCCCGTCTGGCGGTCCCAATAGGTTTCGTCAGGACCTTTGCCGTACCAGCTGATTTGGTTATACTCGGCAGGCATGTGGAACAGAACGCCGACCTCCGGAATTTCCGGCAATTTCGCTCCCGGCTGCAGCTCTTCATACACGCTGATTTCACCGTCTCCGCTCACCGAATAGATGAAAGACAACAAGGATACAGCTGTCGTTGGCAAGCTGTATTGCACGCGTATCGTAACGCTGCTGGCACCAGCATCCCATGTCATCGCACGCAGCTCGCGCTCTGCTCCCGCTTCCCTCCACGTCGCGCAGCGCTCATGCTGCTGATTGCCGCGGTCATTATCGGTGTAGGCGCGCCAGAAGTTCGGCGCAAGCTCCTTGGACAGACGCTCCTTGCCTCTCCATTGATACGCACTCAAATTTCCGCTTGCCAGCTCAAACCGCGCTTTGAAGCTCTCTCCGCTTATGATAAGCGCTTCGGAAGTCTCTTCCACTTGAATGGTTGGCTTGGCCGCTGCCGCACCAATCAACAGCTTAACCGGCGCTGGCAACACAAACTGTTCAAACGCAATTTCGTGGCCAGCTTCAGCCCAAAGCGTATTCTCCTTCAAGAGAAGCGAAGCGGTAAGCACCGCTTCATCTTCTGCCCGTGCAAGCTCAGGCAGCTCGTATGGAATCGCAAGCGACTCTACTTGTTCAGCAGCAGCGCCAGCCTGCGCCGTTCCCGATTGTACAACCTCTCCGTTAACGGCAACCTGCCATGCAAGCGTGAATTCATCAAGCGAGCTGAATAAGTGGCGATTGGTGATTTGAATTAACCCGCTTTTCAGGTCAACCGCTTCGAATTTAGCATTCTGGTAAACCTTCTTAACCTCTTGAAGCTTCGGTGATATCGACCGGTCCGCAAAAATAATGCCGTTCCCGCAGAAATTGCCGTCATGCGGCGACTCGCCGAAGTCTCCACCATACAGCATTTTGGATTGTCCGTCCTCATCGGTTACCCGAATCGCCTGATCGATCCAATCCCAGATGAAGCCGCCTTGCAGAATCGGATACTTCTCGAATACCTCCCAGTAGACGTGCAAGCCGCCGCATGAATTGCCCATCGCATGGCTGTATTCGCACAGAATGAACGGCTTCTTCGGATTGCTGCGCGCATATTGCTCCACGCCTTGAGGACTCGTATACATATGGCTCTCGATATCCGACGCCGCTTCCGAAGCGCGCCAGTGGAAGACGCCCTCGTAATGAACGACACGAGACGGGTCCGCATCGCGAAGGAAATCGTGCATTTTAATAAAATTGTCTCCGCCGAAGGACTCATTGCCAAGCGACCAGATGACGATCGAAGCATGGTTCTTGTCACGCTGGAACATCGAATTGCAGCGATCCAGAACAGCACCCGTCCATTCCGGCAAGCTTCCGGGCACAGCCGCTCCCAGCTCTTTCTGGTCATAGGACCATGCGCCATGCGTCTCCAGATTCGTTTCATCGATAACGTATAAGCCATATTGATCGCAAAGCCTGTACCAAAGCGAATCGTTCGGATAATGGGAGGTACGTACCGCATTAATATTGTACTGCTTCATGAGCAGAATATCCTTCAGCATGTCCGCCTCATTAATCGCCCTGCCCGTATCGCAGGAAAACTCATGACGGTTAACGCCTTTGAACATAATGCGCCGTCCGTTGATTTGCATAAGCCCGTCTTTGATTTCGAACTTGCGGAAGCCAACCTTGCAACTGATCGCCTCATACAAGGTTTCATCCTCTGCTTTCAGGCTAAGCACGAGCGTATATAAATTCGGATGCTCCGCGCTCCACTTGAGCGGGTTTTCAACCGTTGTGCTCAACTGGACTGCTGTCAATCCTTCGCCTTCAACCGACGACTGTACGGTCAACGGAGATTCGAACACGGCGGTGCCATTCCCGTCATACAGCACAGCTTCGACGGTCAGGCTTCCGAGCGGCTTAACGAAATAATTCAGCAGCTTTGCGTCAATGATGAGCTCCGCATTACGGTACTGCTCATCCAGCTCTGTTTTGACGAAATAATCGTAAATATGCGCTTCCGGCGTCGTATACAAATACACCTCACGGAATATGCCGCTCATCCGCCAGAAATCCTGATCCTCCAGCCAGCTCGCATCGCTCCAGCGGTATACCTCTACTGCAAGCTTGTTCTCTCCCTCTGCGAGGTACGGAGTCAGATCGAATTCAGACGGCGTAAACGTATCCTGGCTGAAGCCGACAAGCTCCCCGTTCAGCCATACGTAGAATGCCGACTCTACGCCTTGGAAGCTGATAAATACCGGTTTCCCGCTCCAGCCGGCAGGCACCGTGAACGTACGCGCATACGAGCCGACCGGATTGTATGCAGTCGGAGCGAACGGCGATTTAATATCCTCGTTGCCGTCCCAAGGATATCTAATATTCGTATACTGCGGATAATCATAGCCTTGCAGCTGCCAATGGGCAGGAACCTTAATGCTGTCCCAATCGCTATGGTCGAAGTCCGCCTCATAGAAGTTGGCAATCCGTGCATCGGCATTAGGCGCAAACGCGAATTTCCATTCGCCGTTCAACGTCAAATAGTTGCTCGACTTGCTATGGCTTCCTTCAAGCGCCTCCTCCACTGTATTAAAAGGCATTAACGAAGCATGAGCATCCATTCGGCCGATCCGATAAATTTCAGGGTTGTTGTTCCACTCCGGGTAACCGTTTGCAGGCGGTGAGTAAACGAGCTTCTTTCGCATAAATCCATGCACCTCATTACGTTTAAATTATATGATATTCACATTATAGTTCATTAGGAATGCACGTTTAATAAAAGAATTTTAATATTCTATATAAAAATATGAATATCTTAATCTTTTCTACTCCCGCTGGTCCCCATCATTTTACCCAGTATTTACCGCTAAAATTAAAGCGCTTACTCTATTAGAATGGATGAGCAGGCCATCTTTATACATAGAAGGGAAGAGACCCCATGAAAAAAGGCATGAAACAGCTGCTTTGCAGTGCCGCTGTCTTCGCTCTTTTGACCACAGCTCCTTCGATCAGCTCCGCCGCTTCCTATACCGTACAGCCGAGCGACACTCTATGGATCATTGGCGCCAAGCACAGCACGACCGCTCAGCAGCTGAAGAAGCTAAACGGTTTGACCTCTGACTCGCTTGCCATTGGACAGAAGCTGCTCGTTCCTGTCCCGCCGGAATTTGTTCCCGCAACGGTTCTGCAAGGCGATACGATGTGGAAGATTGCCAAAAAAACAGCCATCCCGCTTCCGAAGCTGATCGCTGCCAACCAACAGCTCACGAACCCGAATAACATATGGGCCGGTCTTGATATCCGTATTCCGAAGCTGCCAGGCCAATATGCAACCGGTGTGTTTCCGCTGCCGAAAGGCACTTATACGCCATTCTCCAACACCTATGCAGATTCTCGCACTTGGTCGACGGACGGCACCGAAACCCGAAGCCATGAAGGCGTCGATATTCTGGCTCCCAAAGGAACTGCCGTTTACAGCGCTCTCCCCGGTACCATCGTTAACGCAGGCTGGAATGAGTACGGAGGCTGGCGGGTAACCGTCCGCGTCGATGCCGCCACCACGTTTTATTACGCCCATTTGTCCAAATATGCAGCAGGCATCAAGGAAGGCGTCAAAGTATCAGCCGGGCAATTGCTCGGTTATGTGGGCAGCACCGGCTATGGACCAGAAGGCACCGAGGGTAAATTCGTTCCGCATCTCCACTTCGGTATTTATAAAAGCTCGCCCAGCTACCGCTCGATTGATCCCTACCTCATGCTCAAATGGTGGTCGCTATAAGCTGCCATGCAATCAAAAAGGTCGATCTGGCTTATTCGCCTGATCGACCTTCTTTCTCCCCTCTTACAGCTGAAGCTGCTTGAGGTTATAAAATTCCCCTTTGCTTGCCATTAGCTCCTCGAAGGTGCCAACCTCGGCAATCCGGCCATGCTTCATCACGACAATGCGGTCTGCGTCGCGAATCGTTGACAGGCGGTGCGCGACGATGAAAGTCGTACGGCCCTTGATCAGCTCCTGCATTGCCTTCTGTACATGAAACTCCGACTCGTTGTCGAGAGCGGATGTCGCCTCATCCAATATGATAATGCTCGGCTGGCGCACGAGCGCGCGGGCGATCGCTATCCGCTGGCGCTGGCCGCCGGAGAGCTTACCGCCATGCTCGCCAACCATCGTTTCCAAACCATTGGGCAGTTGTCCGATAAACTCGGAGAGATTGGCCATATCAACTACGCGCTGTACCTGCTCATCCGTAATATCGCGCAGTCCGTAAGTAATGTTGTCGCGAATCGTTCCCGAGAACAAGATATTCGTCTGCGGCACGACAGCCAGATGCTTGCGGTAGCTGCGCAGATCGATATCCGCGAGATCAATGCCGTCCATCATCACTTTCCCGCCAGTGGGCTGCAGGAAACCGATGACGAGATTAAGAACCGTCGATTTGCCCGCACCGGATGCGCCAACGAATGCAATGCACTCGCCAGCCTCCACGTCAAGCGTCACGTCCTCAAGCACATGATGCTCGCTGCCTGGATAAGACAGCTCGACGCCTCGGAACGAGAATTCGCCGCGCACGCCAGCCAGCTTTCTCTTCCCGCTGTTATTCTCGATATCGGTCGATACCAATATCTCTTTGATCGAATGAATGGATTCGAGCCCTTTTGCAATTTGCGGATAAATATTGATTAGTCCAGTAACAGACCCTAGGATCATAGCGAAAAACCCTTGGTACATGACAACATCGCCAACCTGGATTTCACCGTTATACGCCAGATAGGCGGTAAAGATCAAACAAAGCACCTGAAAAATTTGGAACGTGACCCAGTTCGTCGATCCAAAATAGGCTTCTACCAAATCAAGTCGGTAGCCCTTGCCTTGGATATTGCGCAGCGTCGAGTCGATCCGCTCAATTTCTACCTTTTCTAATCCATGTGCCCGCGTTATTGGAATCATCTCCACCATCTCTGACACTCGCGAGGACATTTGTTCGATTTCCTTGCGGAACTCCTTGTTCGACTTTCTGATTTTGCGGCGGAATATCGTCACAATCGTGATCGACATTGGAATCGTTAGGACAAAGAACAAAGAAACGACCCAGCTGCTGTTCAGCGTAATGACAAAAGAGACAATAATATTCACGACGGCAGGAGCGAGCGCGATCATGAATTGCTTCGACATCATCTCTACCGCTTCTACATCCCTGAGTACCTTGGACTGAAGCTTGCCTGCAGGCAGCTCGCGGTGCTGGTTGATCGAAAGCTGCTGGAGCTTCCGGACAAGCGCGCTGCGAAGTCCCGCTTCCACGTATCTCACCGCGCGGCTTAGAAAGGATATGTAAGCGGCATGAGTCGGTATATTTTGCAAAATGACAATCAGGATGATGAAGAAATTAATCCAAATCCCGCTGATC
The DNA here is from genome assembly GCF_052115165.1 of Paenibacillus sp. 2TAB23. NCBI lineage: Bacteria > Bacillati > Bacillota > Bacilli > Caryophanales > Paenibacillaceae > Paenibacillus > Paenibacillus sp. 2TAB23. The sequence continues at coordinate 134,291 of NZ_JBFRGD010000020.1, read as the reverse complement.
GAATGCTTCGCCGGGTTTGTCGCGATGTTGATAATGTTCGCGGTAACGATCGGCAGCACGTATATCGGCGCGCTCTTGATCAGCAGAAAAAACAACGAAACAAACAGGTTTGCGAAATTTCCTTTGTATAGAGAAAACAAAAACTTCAACGGACTCGCATCCTGCTCCAGCGATGCGTTTTCGAACGTACTGGCTAGCCCTTTTGCAGCTGCGCTCAAGCGGGCTTTTTCCACTCTCTCTGACATTGCTCTACCCATCCCTCTGTAGCTCTGTTCGTTTATAAACGCGTGTTTATTCCAAGCACTACGGCACAATATTACGCTCATATTGTGCAGCTGTAAAGATGTTTTCTTGCACTTCTTATATTCATTTTGGCTAATTGCCTACCGATGCTTGCCTTTATAGTCCTTCGGCGTCTCGCCTGTCATTTTTTTAAACAGTTTATTGAAATAAACGGGGTCGCTGTAGCCAACCAGCTGTGATATCTCATAGTTTTTCAAATTCGGATGGTCCGTCAGAAATTGCTTGGCTTTCTCGATTCGAATATCAATCAAATAATCGGTGAGCGTCATCCCCGTCTCCTGCTTGAATAAGCGGCTCAAATAATTAGCGCTCATGCCGACCGTTTCAGCCATGCGCTCCATCTCGAAGTTTTTGCCGTATTCCTGCTCCAGAATGGATTTCATCTGCTCAATGACATGATGCTCCTTTTCCTTGGAGATCGCTTCAGCAAGCTGCGGAGTATCGTTCGCTTCTACAATCTGCGCTTGCTCGCCGCGTTCTTGCTTGATTCTAATAAGCAGATCATATAAATTCGACTTGTCGACAGGCTTCAGCAAATAGTCGCGTACGCCATGGCGGAGCGCCTTGCGCGCGTATTCGAATTCACTAAATCCGCTTAGCACGATCGTTGCTACCTTCTTGTCCCGCAGATGCTCAATAAGCTTCAAGCCGTCCATCATCGGCATTTTGATATCTGTTATAAGGACGTCGAGCTCACCGTCACCCAGCTTGGATATATGTGCCCACGCATCCATCCCGTTGCTGTAAGAACCGATAACTTGGATATCCAAGTCCATTTTCGTCAAAATTTTTTGCAGGCCAAGCCTAATGAATTCCTCATCGTCCGCGATAATAATGTTCACTCATGCTCGCTCCCTTCGCGTGATCCACCTCTAGTTTGCGCTAAAATCCGCATGACCGCAATGGAAAGAAAGCGGGCGGTTATTTCACCGCACCGCTTGTCACACCCGCGAATATATATTTCTGTAAGAACAGATAAAGAATGGCTGTTGGAATCATGATGATGAGTATCGCTGAAGAAATCATTTGCCAATCCCCGCTATTCACTCCGAAGAATCGCATGAGCGAGGTGGAGACCACGACATGCTCGGCTCGCGGCAGGTAAAGCAGCGGGATGAACATATCATTATAGATACTGATCGTCTTTAGGATAACGATCGTCGCCGTAGCCGGAGCAAGCAGCGGGAATATAATGGAGCGGAAGATTCGGATCAGGGAGGCACCCTCCAGCATCGCGCTTTCATCCAGCTCGTTCGGAATATTGCGAATGAATTGCAGGTAAATGTAGATTTGAAGGATATCCGCCCCTACGTAAATCAGAACAGGTCCCATCAGGTTGTTCGTTAAGCCAAGGGTTTGGATCGTCTTGTAGTTGACCACCTGTGTCGTAATCGCCGGGATAATCGTTGCGAACAGGAACAGGCCGACGATCGGTCCCTTGAATTTGAAATCAAAGCGTCCGACTGCATAACAGAAGGCTGATCCGATCAAAATATTCAAAATCAGCGTAATCGCAATGATGAATAGCGTGTTTCCGAATGCTTGCAGCATATCCGCCTGCTTGAACGCTTGGGCGAAGTTTTTCAAGTAAAGAAAGCTATCCGGCATATCGATCGTCGACTTGGTATGGAATTCATCCTTCGTCTTGAAAGCGTTGACCACGATAATATAAGGCGGGAATAAAATCGCAAATGCCGCCAATACTAGGCTGAAATATTTCACTGTGTCCCAAAGCTTATTGGATTTATTCATCGATTATTCCCCCTTTCCTTTCAACAAAAAGCGCTGAATCGATAAGACGATAACAACAAAGAGCAGCAAGACTACGCTCATCGCGGATGCAAGACCGTAATTGTTGAACTGGAAGGCTGTTTCGACGATTTTCATAACGAACGTTTCGCTTGAACCAGCAGGTCCGCCCTTGGTCAAGATATACGGTAAATCGAAGACCTCCAATGCACCGGTAACCGTGAGGAACAAATTGAGCTCAATGATTTTGTAGATGTTCGGAAGCGTGATGCTTTTGAATTTCTGCCAGCCATTCGCCCCGTCAATGGATGCCGCTTCATAAATGTCATTCGGGATAGACTGAAGCGCCGCTAGATAAATAACCATATTGAAGCCCATGAATCGCCAGAAGCCGATGGAAGCAAGCGTGTAATTGACGAATGAGCCGTTTCCGAGCCAGCTCGTCTTGGACAAAGCATCGAAACCGAGCTGTCCGAGCAGATAATTCAAGGAACCGTTAGTCGTATCGAATACGTAACCGAATAAGTATGCTACAGCAACGCCGTTAAGGATGTACGGTAAAAATAGCAGCAGCCTAAAAAAGTTTTTCCCTTTAAGCTTGCTGTTCAGCACGACTGCAAAATAGATGGCCGCGATGTTCTGTACGATTCCGACAGCGAAATAGGCAAAGTTATGTTTAAATACGCCGAAGATAGCCGGATTGGCAAAAACTTCTTTGTAATTGGACCATCCGATCCATGGTTTGTTGGAGCTTAGTCCGTCCCAGCTAGTGAAACTTAACCGAATGAGTTCGAGCGCCGGATAATAGGCGAATGTCAGCAGCAGCAGCAGCGGCAATGCGACGAATCCAATGACTACGTAATTTTTCTGTGTTTTGAAAGGCAATCTGCTAAACATGAGACAACCCCATCCTCCCTGCTTCCTTCTAATCGGAATGGGCAGGATGGAAAACCGTTACCCGGTGTATCCATCCTGCTTGCACCCTTTACAGACCTAGATCTTTTTTCGCTTTTGCCCATGCCGTGTTCACTTTATCGAGTACCTTTTGTGGATCCTTCGACAATACGAACTCTTGAACGACAGCCGCTTGGTCTAGCTGTGCTTTGTTTTGAATTTCAGTGGCAGCGTCGACTGGAGCAGCCGGCTCGAAAAATTTAGGGCTGAAGCTATTGAATTCAGTAAGCTGCGGAAGCTTGGATTCTTTATCCTTCAGCGTTGGGATGAAGCCTGCGAAATCATCGTAGCCCGATTCCTCGATCATCCACTGAACGAATGCTTTTCCTGCTTCTACGTTGCCGTTTTTGTTAACCGCGTAGAAGAAATCCGGATTAAGCGGTGCTTTTGCTTCGCCAGAGTTGTCGACAGGGAATGGGAAGAAACCAACATCCTCGGCAGGAGCGCCGTTTTCAATAACTTGGTTGATGACCCAGTTGCCAAGCAGATACATACCGAATTTACCGGATGCTACGTCTTTTTTCGATTGCTCCCAGTTTGTCGAGTTAACGTCTGCTTCAAGGAAGCCTTTGGTATGCATTTCACGAATAATGCTCCATGATTTGCCGTATGCGTTATCCATTGTGTAAGGCGTGTCGCTTTCAGCACGTTTATTCTGGTGGTCAGAAGCGCCAGCTAGCAGGGTTGGCATATCGTTGACCCAAACGTCTAACGGCCATTTGTCTTTGAAGTTGGAAGCGAGCGGCACGATGCCTGCGTCCTTCAGCTTCTGGGATGCTGCAAGGAACTCGTCGTATGTTTTCGGAAGAGCGGTGATGCCTGCTTTCTCGAATGCTTTCTTGTTATACACGATACCTACCGTCGAACCGCCGGAGGAAATGCCATACATCTTGCCTTCCTGCGCTTTCAAGTCCTTGAAGTGGATGTCGCCAGAGAAAGTGATATCGTCGAGCGGAGCGAAATAATTCGGAAGCTCGGCATTCGGAATCGTCGGCGTGAATACAACATCAGGGAAATCGCCGGAAGCGATACGAATTTTCAGTGTTTTGTCGTAGTCGGTAATCGCTTCGAACTTAAGGTCTACGCCTGGGTACTTCTCTTCAAAACGTTTTTCGTAGTCCACGTATTGCTTGTCGATCATATCTGTACGGTTGGTTAAGAAAACGACTTCGCCCGTAATTTTGGTTGCTTCCTCTGTACCGCCGTTTTCTGGCTTGTTTGTTGCCGCATCATTCGAACTTGGCTTGTTTGTTGCTGCATTCTCATTTGTGTTAGCATTATTTCCGCCACAAGCAGCAAGACTTGTTAGCATAACTACCGATGCAAGTGCTAACGAAACAGTTTTTTTCATTTTTAAAATCCCCCTTAGATCGTTTTGATTCCGCTTACAAATTGATAATAACGCATTATTCGCAGATCTAAAATGGTTTAAAATATGATTTATAGTCTTCAACTGACATTGTTTGAAAACGCTATCTTCCGCTTAAAAGCTGAAATAACAGCAAATTGCATCCTTGATTTGCGCTATTAAATGAAGCAAAACAGCAAAACTCCCGCATAGCTAAGAAAGGTATTGCAAACATTCCTTAAATCATGTTTACTTGTTATATAACAAAAACATTAATTAGCAATAACAAAAATAATTCATAAAGCGAGGCGACACGAATGACGAACCAAACGGCCTATATCGGCGGCATGACTTGGGGCTGGACAGGCGTACGCGGTACTTGGACCGGACCAAAAGCAGAGCAGTCCATGGCGCTTATGGCCGAACGATTGAACGTGAATTGGACGGCAATAGCGCTGGGCGCTCTTCAAGAACATGCACAGGCAACTGAAATCAAATTTGGCGAAGCCCCTACCGTTACAGATGACGAGGTGCTTAGTGCGATCCAGCTAGCCAAGTCACTTAATCTAAAGGTCTGCTTAAAGCCCGTTGTCAACTGTGCGGATGGAACATGGCGCGCTCATATTAATTTCTTCGATCTCGACGTACCTTGCGAGCCCAAATGGTCCGATTGGTTCGCTTCCTATACCACGTTCATTCTGCACTACGCGCGAATCGCGGAGGAAACAGGCTGTGAAATGTTTTGTATCGGCTGCGAGATGGTCCAAACGGATCGCCGGGAAACGGAGTGGCGCAAGCTGATAGCGGAGGTCCGCAAGGTTTATTCCGGAATTGTCACGTACAACTGCGACAAATACCAAGAAGGCCAAGTGAAATGGTGGGACGCTGTCGACGTTATTTCCTCCAGCGGCTACTACCCGATCGGAGATTGGGAGGATCAGCTTAATCGCATTGAGAAGATTGTCTCTGCCTACGACAAGCCATTTTTCTTCATGGAAGCAGGCTGCCCTAGCCGTGAAGGCTCGCAGCATATTCCGAATGATTGGGGTCTGCCTGGTGCTCCAAGCGAAGAAGTCCAGCGGCAATTCTACGAAACGATGTTCGGTGCATCCGATAAGCGGGACTGGGTCGGGGGCTTCATGCTCTGGGATTGGCCGGCTCGGCTATATGAGGAAGGCGATGCGGCAGCTAATGATGATTACTGCATGTATGGCAAGCAGGCTGAAAAAACCGTTCACGATTATTACGCAAAGAAGACCAATGAGTCAACGATAGGAGGAACGATCTCATGAATGAGAGCAACCAGCAGTGGTTAAGCCGCATTCAACAAGAGCTTGAATCCAACATTCTCGGTTTCTGGATGAAACATACGGTCGATGAGAAAAACGGAGGTTTCTTTGGCTATATAAGCCGTGATCTTACCGTTAACCATGAGGCTAGCAAAAGCTTGGTGCTTAACACCCGTATATTGTGGACCTTTGCTTCCGCATACCGCTTGACCGGGAACAAAGCCTACCTGCAGATTGCCGACCGTGCTTACCGCTACGTCAACGAGCACTTTGTCGACTCTGAATACGGCGGGCTTTATTGGATGGTTGATTGGGCAGGACAGCCGCTCGAAACCAAAAAACAGGTTTACGGCCAAGCCTTTGCCATCTATGCCTACTCCGAGTATTACCGGGCTACTGGAAACGAGGAATCACTGAAGCAAGCGATTGAGCTTTTCCATACGCTTGAGCGTTACAGCTTTGACGAGCAGTATCAAGGTTATTTCGAGGCGCTAACACGCGAATGGCAGGAAACCGATGATAACAGCCTGAGTGAAAAGGATTTGAATGAGAAAAAATCCATGAACACGCATCTGCACGTCATGGAAGGATATACGAACCTATACCGGATTTGGAAATCCGATGAGCTGCATGCCAAGCTGAAATCGCTCATTGAGATTACGATCAAGCACATCATAAATCCGGCAAATGCGCACTTCATTCTATTTTTCGACGAGCAATGGAACTACAAATCCGAGCATATTTCCTACGGCCACGACATTGAGGGCAGCTGGCTGCTTGTAGAAGCGGCTGAGGTGCTGGGCGACGAGGCTTTGCTTGCAGAAGCTAAGGAAATTGCAATCCGGATGGCTGAAGCCACTTTGAACGAAGGCGTAGACAGCGATGGCGGATTATTGAACGAGGCTGGTCCGAATGGCTTGATTGATACGCATAAGGATTGGTGGCCGCAGGCCGAAGCCGTCGTTGGGTTCTACAACGCCTTCCAAATGACCGGAGAAGAGAAATATCGCGACGCGGCTTTAAACTCATGGTCGTTTATTGAACAATTTATCGTTGATCAAACGTACGGCGAATGGCATTGGAGCGTTAACCGAGACGGTGCTCCGAGCGACAACGCCGAAAAGGTCAGCCCTTGGAAATGCCCGTATCATAATGGACGCGCCTGCTTTGAAATGATCGAACGTCTAAGCGGCGCAGCTTCAACACACTAATTCAATTATAATGGAGGATTATATACATGAGTAAATTTACTGAACGCAAGCAGTTGCTGACAGAGCGGTACGAGGCTCTTGTCACGCAAAAGAACGAGCCAGAAGCACTTGGCAACGGCGTATTCGACCGTTATGTGCATCCTGTCCTAACGGCGGCGCACGCACCGCTCGCTTGGAAGTATGACTTTAACCCCGAGACGAATCCTTTCTTCATGGAACGCCTTGGCATACACTGCGTTTTTAATCCAGGTGCGATATTCTTAAACGGGAAATATCATCTGGTTGCCCGCGTTGAGGGCAACGACCGCAAATCCTTTTTCGCGATTGCCGAGAGCGACAGCCCTGTAGATGGCTTCCGTTTCTGGGAGCATCCGATTCTTCTGCCAGAAACGGACAATCCGGACGTAAATGTCTACGATATGCGCCTTGTTCAGCATGAGGATGGCTGGATTTACGGCTTGTTCTGTACCGAGAGAAAGGATCCCGCTGCCCCAAAAGGCGATCTATCCAGCGCAATCGCTCAATGCGGTATTGTAAGAACGAAGGATTTGAAGCAATGGGAGCGCCTTGCCGATCTCAAAACGGCATCGAATCAACAGCGTAATGTCGTGCTGCATCCGGAGTTCGTAGACGGCAAATATGCCTTTTATACACGCCCTCAGGATGGCTTCATCGATACGGGTTCAGGCGGCGGCATTGGCTGGGGACTTTCAGATACGATTGAAAATGCGGTTGTTGCGCGTGAGGTTATTATAGATGAGCGTCACTACCATACAATTAAAGAAGTGAAGAACGGCCAGGGCCCTGCACCGATCAAGACCGATAAAGGCTGGATTCATATCGCTCATGGCGTTCGCAATACAGCGGCAGGCCTGCGTTACGTCCTTTACGCATTCTTATCCGATCTGCAGGAGCCTAGTAAAGTAACCCATCGCCCAGGCGGCCACCTGCTTGCGCCGGAAGGCATAGAGCGCGTCGGCGACGTTTCGAACGTTGCGTTCTGCAACGGCGTCATTGCTCGGGACAATGGCGACGTATATATCTATTATGCTTCTTCGGATACTCGCTGCCATGTAGCTGCTACAACGGTAGACCAATTGCTAGATTATTGCCTGAACACGCCGGAGGACCCGCTGCGCTCATATGCTTGCGTAGAGCAGCGCATCGCGTTGATCGACCGTAATCTGCAGCTTCAAGGTTAATCCATATGTTCAAAAGGAGTGTTCATTAGGTGTTAATCCATCTAATGGACACTCCTTTTTTCAACCATTGTCTACGATACGTTCCCCTTCACCTACCGGGGCTTCGAAGCCATTCAGAAATCGGGTTAATATCTCCTCCGTAATCGGAAAAGCTGCATTGGCATCAAATCGTTGGCTGCGAATCCGAAGCCGTTCCCGGAGCACATCAGTCCGAACCTTCATCCAGACGAGCGCCCATTCTCCTCCAGCTGCCTCAATAATCCGCTTATATTCCTCTCGCTTCTTTCTCTGCCAGAAGCTGAAATCTACGACGACGCTGCTTTTTTCTTGAATAAGCGCAATCATGCATTCACGAAGCTTCAGCTCCGCATCTATTTTGAATTGCTCATAATGCTCTGCCGAATAGTCAATACCGAAGCGCCCGTTTGTCGACCAAATCTCCTCGTCAATGGATAAGCGGACAAAACCATGGTCTTCTAATTGCTTCGCGTAGGTCGTCTTGCCTGAGCCAGCTACTCCGCACATCATCACCGCCAGTGGAGCAGCAATCGTCCCTATTCGTGAGATCCACTCCGACTGATCAAAGCTCCTCATATCCAGCCTCCTTTTTTGGCCTGCTCCAATTGTTCCAAATAAGCAGCCCTACGATTACGGCAGCAAAGGAGGCGCCCATATAGCTCCACACTTTCTCCCAGCTAATCTTCCCTCCACCGTATACACCTTCGTATTTCGCTTTAATGAACCTGTCATCGCTTACCTTTACCGCAATCGCGTCAGTGCGTTCTATCCTGTTAATGGCGTAATACTCCGTACCTACTGGATAATAATTAGAGAAATGACCCGAATAAATCCCCTCTTCGTCGGAATACGACGTTACCTTGCCTAGCGCGTTTCCGATTTGGGAAGCTTCAACCGGGATATCCGTTATGGAATAGGAATTTCCGTCATAGACAACGAAATGTCTTGCCCAATCCGCATGGACCGTTCCTATTAGAGTAAAAGCGCTTATGATCCATATAACGATTATATATGATCCCATTTTCCCCAATAGCATCCTCCATCCTTTCATAGCTGCATTATACTAGGGCAGCCTCAAGAAATTCGATTTCACTTAAAACTTTATCTTCCTCGTCTAGCTCCCCATCCTCTTCGCCAACTGAAAAAAAGGCGATTTGATGCTCTTCCGCCGTCAAATCGCCTTCATCTATAAGAACTTCGCCATCACCATATCCGAAAGTTCGGATAACGTGACCATTAATCGCTTTGCACCAAGCATAATAGCTGGAGACCCTATACTTTCCAAAATTACGAAGTAACCGCCTGCCCCGTCGATTCCCGGTACAGCAGCTCGCCTGCAACCAAAAGCTTCTCCATGGGCTCCTGCTTGCATTCGATGCGAGCAATTAGACGGTCGACGGCACGTTTGCCAAGCGTTTCCTTAGGCACATGCACGGTCGTAAGCGCAGGCGACATTCGGAATGAATCCTCTATATTATCGTATCCGGTAACCGACACCTCATCCGGCACCTTGATGCCCAGCTCTTGCAGCGCTTTTACCGCACCGATTCCGATCATATCATTAGCGCAAAGCAGCGCCGTTGGGAGCGACTTTGTCTTGATTCTTTTGATCGCCCATTGCTTTATCGGCTCTTGAAATTGCTCATGCTCGAAGCCTTCTACAGATAAATAATAATCACTGCTTATCGAGTAGCGCGATGCTTCCTCCATATGCTCCTCAAGTGCGCTTCGGAAGCCGAGAAAACGGTCCTTAAAACTCCGGGAATAATGAATATCACCTACAAAACACAGCTGCGCATGACCTTTTCCGATCAAATGCTTGGTCAGACGGTACATGGATTCATAGTTGTTCGTGAAAACCGTATCGCTAGGAATGAGCATATCTTCATGATCCACCAATACCATCGGGAGGCCGATCCTGTGCACCTCAAGCAGCAGCGGCGTCGATATTTCTCCAACGCCAATTAAACCGAGAATGCCGTTCGGATTCAGGAAATGCAAGAAATGATCGACGCTTTGCTCGGAGACGATGACCATGCCATAGCCGCCTTCTTCCAGCTTGGCTGCAATGCCGTCCAGAATCCGTCCCCAATAGAGCGACTCTTTCGTTTGGAAACGAATGTTCGGCATGAGCACAAGCACCGACTGCTTGCCTGCGGCAGGCGTCTTAGGAAGCTGCTCGAGCTTCATCGTTTTGACATACGCATTTTTTTGAGAGAAATAACCCAGCTGTGATGCCGCCTGAATGACGCGCTCCTGTGTTGCTTCGCTGACTCCACCCTTGCCGGATAGCGCCTTGGAGACAACAAACTTTGAGACACCTAAATAATCGGCAATCTGCTGCATGGTAACCTTCTTTGACATTGAAAAACTCCACCTTAACTTTCGGTAATGGTTCGTGCTGCTTTCCATCGCTCGTTATATTTGTCGAACACTTCCTGCAAGTCAGGAGCAGCTATCCAATCCTGAATAAAATCACCCGACCAGAATGCGATTTGTGCCGTATTTGCGATTTCGAGCAGCAAATCATTCGGAACGCGGCGTTCTAAAAATTCGCTATTGAAGGACAAAAACTGCTGGAATTGCGGCAAAGACGGAGTCATCGCTTCATTGACTGGCAGGAAACCGGAATCGTCAATATAACCGGAATCATTCACAAAAAACTTTACCCAAGCTTCAGCAAGCGGTTTATTCTCGCTAAACTTGCTTACGCCCAAAAACCAATCCGGACTTAATGGCGCATACCTTTTCTCTCCATTATCATACGGGAATGGAAAAAAACCGATATCCTCTGACTTGGCGCCGGCGGCGATCACTTGATTGATGACCCAATTTCCCATCAAATACATGCCTGCTCTACCGCTTGCCAGCTCTGTCTTGGAAATTTCCCACTGATTGGTGAGCAGCTGCTTCTCCACGTAATCCCGATCGATTAACGTTTTGGCGATAGAGATCGCTTGTCCCCATGGATTGTCGATTTGCCACGGACTGTCCTCATTCACCATATTATTCAAATAGTTGGCGTCTCCCGTTATATAGCTGACCAAATCCTCGCCCCAAGTCATCAACGGCCACTGGGCGCCATAATTCAAATAGACCGGAACAATACCTGCTTCCTTAAGCTTTTCGCAGGCTTCATAGAATTCGTCGAGCGTCGTCGGTACATCCTTGATCCCAGCTTTTGCAAAAGCCTCTTTGTTATACACAATGCCCGTTGTAGACGCCCCCGTTGCAATGCCATAACGAGCGCCTCCGAAAGCTTTGAAATCGGCAAAACGAACATTTTCGAAGAGACTGTCATTAAGCGGCTCGAAATATTCCGGCAGATTCTCGTTTTTTATATTGTTGGGCAGCAGGAGCACATCTCCCAAATTGCGTGTAGACAAACGAACCATTATATCGCTGGCATAATTAGGCACGCCCTCGAATTTGACAGTTACGCCGGGATGCAGCTCAGCAAATCGATCGGCATAGGTTTGGAATACGCCATTCTCCACAAGGTCAACGCGATTGGTCAAGACGGTCAACGTCGCAGCGCGCTCCGTCTGCTCCGATTTATCCGTAGGCTCGCTCTCCGCCCTGCCGCCCGGCAAGCTATTGTCGCAGCCCGCTATGCATAAGCCCAATACAAGAATAACGACCATGACAATGGACTTGTATTTATTCATTCCGCTTCTCTCCCTAGTTCGATTGGAAGCTGTAACATCACCTCGGTGCCCGTTCCCCGTTCACTGGTTACCTTCAGCCCATAAGCATTCCCGTAATGGAGCTTGATGCGCTCGTTTACATTTTTCAAGCCAATTCCGCCCGACTTCCGTTTCACGCCAGAATCTTCTACCCCAGCGAGCGAACGATTTAGCCGGTCCAAGGTTTCCTCATCCATGCCAAGACCATCGTCCTCGATACGCAGCCAGAAGATTTGCGAGGTTTGCTCGCTGCTAATTCTAATCCGCATGAATGCCTTGCTGTCATCCATCCCGTGATAAATAGCGTTCTCGACGATAGGCTGAAGCACAAGCTTAATAATCGGATATCGATGCAAAGCTTCGGCTACCTGGATGTCCAGCTGGAAGCGGCCCGGATATCGGTAATTAAGCATTTCCACATAATTTCTCATATGCAGCAGCTCATTCTCCAAGGTGACCTCCTCATGCAGGTCGCTAATGCTGTAACGCAGCAGCTTTCCTAGAATAGCGATCATGTCTGCCGCAATTTGGTCGTCATTCAGCTCCGCTGCCATGCGGATCGATTCGAGCGTGTTGTACATGAAATGAGGATTAATCTGGCTCTGCAGCGCATGCAGCTCAGCTTCCTTCTTCTTCTTCTCAATGACATAAATATCTTGAATAAGATGGTCGATACGTACAATCATGCGGTTGAACTGGGTACCCAGCTGTCCAACCTCATCCCGGTATTTCACCTGAAACTGCACATTGAAATCACCCTCTTGTACATTCCGCATCAAACGCATCATTTTGCGAAGCGGATTCGTGAGCGCGAACGAAAAGACAAATGAAATAAAGAGCGCAACGATAATCGTAATAATCGTAGCAATCCACGTCACCCGCCGGATTACGACCGCATCCTTTGTCAGCTCGCTGTTCGCGATGGACGTCATAACCTTCCATTCCGTATTCGGCGACGTCGTATATATGTATAACCGCTTCACGCCATCTCGCTCGTAATAGAAGCTGCCTTTTGTCCCCTTGGCAAGCGCGACAGTCGGATCATTCGCGATATTCGTCGCCATCCGCGACTTGTCGCTGTCATATACGACGTTGCCGGCTTCATCCATAATGACTGAATCTCCATTCGTTACCTTATCGAGCTCACTCATCTGATCCTCAATGACGCTAATATTCGCATCCACAGCAATTAGGCCGAGCGGCTTCAACGATTTGTCGATGACTTTGCGAACGACCGTAAACGCATATTTGGTGCTCTGCAAGTTGCTCGTATATTTCTGCGTACTAAATAACAGCGCTTCGCCCCCAGAGCTTTGCACGTTCTCGCGCCAGTTCTCATAGCTTTCCTTCACATTCAGCCGAATRCCGCCGCCGGCAGTCGAATAATAGCCATTTCCGAACTGGTCAAAAATATAAACGGAATTGGCACCTCGCTTTATCGTATTGATAAACGAGATGTTCCCCTCGATCCCCCGCTGAATAACGAGCAGCTGGTCAAAATCATCGGGCAGCTGGCTGCTGTTATCGCCCGCCGCCTGCTGCCGCTGCTCGTAATACGCATTGGAACGCATCAAATTTTGCTTTATATCGTCTTGATAAGCGGGAATCGAGGATATGCGTACCATATCCTCGATATAATCGTCGACGCGAACCATCATGTTCTCAAGCATCTTAGTCGAATATACGATCGTTTTCTCTTCGATCGAGCGTGAATAGTTGCTATAGGAGATGTAGCCGATAAACGATAATGGCAGCGTAATCAGAAGCAGAAAGACGATAAACAGCTTCCGTTCCATTCTCATGCCGCCAATAGCCGCCCATATGCGCCACAATCGTTTTTTTGGACTCATCCTCATACTCCCTTAATCTAGATGGCAGGCATGACATTTCCGCCGTTCACTGGAATATATGCCCCTGTAATAAAGCTCGCAAGATCCGATGCCAGAAATGCGACCGTATTCGCAATTTCCTGATCGGTTCCTCTCCGTTTAAGCGGGACGCTCTGCGCATAGGGATTGTTCTCGTCTATTCCGCTCGCACGGTCGCGATCGCTGATTGTCCAACCCGGAGCCACCTGGTTAACCGTGATTTGATGCTCTCCCGCTTCCTTTGCAAGTACGCGGTAAAGACCGTCCATTCCGCGCTTGCCGGCCGTATAGGCGGATTGGTTCGGAAAGTTCTGCATCGCGCATTCCGTATTAATCCCTATGACCCGTCCTGCTTTCCGATCTATCATCGCAGGCACGAACGCTTTGGCCAAAAAGACGCTTTGCAGCACGCAGGATTCGAATTGGCTGACGTAATCCGCGATAGGCTGCTCCAGAATGCTTGTCCATTGGTACTGAATGACCGCATTGGCAACTATGATGTCAACGTGACCGAGCTCTTCGGCAACCGCCGACTTCATCTCATTCATTTGCTGCTCGTTAGTCACATCCGCTTGAACGATCATGGCGCGCCTGCCGAGATTCGTTATTTCCTGCATTAGCTCTCTAGCCTTCGCTTCGTTATTATTGTAATGCAGTACGATGTTAGCGCCGCAGCCGGCAAGCGTACGAGCCATAACACGGCCCAAATCGCCGGTTGCCCCAGTAATTAAAGCTGTTTTATTCGAAAGATCGATTTGCATAGTCTGATTCACCCTTCTAATTGAGAGAGATTTGTTAGATCATTTCTATATAATTATGCTACCAAAAAAACAACCTTTTATAAAGCGTATTCAAAAAATAACGCTTCAGCTGGTCAACTGGAGGAACGAACGTAAAAAAGCGTGATGCCCTGAAGCATCACGCTTTTTCTCAACCGGTATTAGTTCAAAGCGTTCAGTGCTGCCGCATCAAAATTTCTCAGCTCATCCAATCGTCCATCACGAACCTTGGCCGCCCATTCATAGTCCGCAAGCAGCGCTCTTCCTACCGCCACAAGATCAAACTCTCCGTTTTCCAATCTTTCGAGCAGGCGAGCCTGCGCGGAAACACCTGTGCTGCTCCGAAATTCGTTATCGAGGCCGATAGAGCCGACCGTAATAGTCGGTTTACCGGTGAGCTGCTTCGTCCAGCCTGCCAAATTCAGCTCTGAGCCCGCGAATTCCGGCTCCCAATAACGCCTTGTCGAACTGTGGAAAACATCGACGCCCGCGTCAACGAGCGGAGCCAAAAACGAAGAGAGCTGCTCTGGCGATTCTGCTAATTTCGCCTCGTAGTGGCCATCCTTCCACTGCGAGAACCGCAGCACGATTGGAAAGTCCGGACCTACGGCTTTGCGGCAAGCTTCGATAATCTCTACAGCAAAGCGGGTGCGTGAAGCAAGATCGCCGCCGTAGCGATCCGTACGTATATTTGTTTTGTCCCAGAAAAATTGGTCGATCAAATAGCCGTGCGCCCCATGAAGCTCAATGCCGTCAAATCCGATCCTTGCTGCATCGGCTGCGGCCTGTGCAAAGGCAGAGATCAGGTCCGCGATTTCATTTTCGGTCAATGGCTCCGTTATTTTCTCGCCGGTCAGATTGAGGCCCGAAGGGCCGATAGGCAAAGCTTCTGGATTGGGGAGATCTCCAATCTTGCGCGTCAGCCCGATATGCCACAGCTGAGGAATGATTTTCCCGCCGCCCTCATGCACGGCTTTCGCCACATTAGCCCAGTGCTGAAGCGCTGCCTCGCCGTGGAAATTCGGAATATTGGGGTTGCCGCCCGCAGCAGGGTGATTAATCAGCGTTCCTTCCGTAACGATAAGACCGACTCCGTTTTCGGCTCTGCGGCGATAATAAGCCGCAACATCCTCTGTCGGCACGCCGTTTGGAGAGAATCCTCTTGTCATTGGCGCCATCACAATGCGATTGGCCACCTCTAGATTTTTAGACTTAAAAGGCTTGAATAACGATTCAACCGATGCTTCGCTTTTTGCATTAGACATATGGACTCCTCCTTTATATTCGGTATACTTTTTAGTTACAGTTATATGCCCGTTTATCATATCATTTATTTCCGTCAATTCCCAGTCCTTTAATGAAATGAATCGCATCCGCCACCTGAAAACAGCATAAAAAAAAGCTGTAACAAGGTCATTATTAACCTTGTACAGCTCATTTAACCTTTATTCGACTTTCTCCTCAGGAGGCAGAAGCACGATCTTCCCTTCTCCAAGCTCGACCCGCAATTTATTCGAGTTCTTTACGCCAATTGATTCCAAATAATTCGCGGGGACCTGCAAGCGGCCAGCTTTATCCAGTACAGCATACTCCACATGCGTCCCTTCTTCCGCGTTCTCTTCCTCCAGCGCAGCCAGCTCCTCGGCGTACGAACGCTTTCGCAGCATCTCTGACGAGATTTTGCCGTCTCGAATTGCAGCTACCCGGTCCACCTTCTTCGCAAGCTCCGGATCATGCGTGACGATTACGACCGTAATGCCTATCGTTCGGTTCAGCTCGCGGAACAAATCGAGAATTTGATTAGCCATTCGCGAATCGACGGAACCTGTCGGCTCATCCGCGAGCAGCAGCTTGGGATGGTTAGCGAGTGCAATCGCGATCGCAACTCGCTGCTGCTCGCCTCCCGACAGCTCATACAGCTTATTGGATGCCCGGTGACTAAGTCCCACGGCATCGAGCAGCTCCTTGGCACGCCACCGTTTGCGGCTGCCTGTCARCAAGATGGGAAGCTCGACATTCTCAAGCGCCGTCAAATAAGGAATCAGATTCCGAGCATTATTCTGCCACACGAATCCGACGCTCTCCCGCTTGTAGCGCACAAAATCACGTTCCTTGAATTTCAGCATGTCTCGTCCGTCAACCGTCAGCTTGCCCGCTGTGGGACGATCCAGACCGCCTAGCATATTCAGCAGCGTCGACTTGCCGCTTCCGCTATTGCCGATGATCGCCATCAGCTCGCCATGCTCAATATGGAGATCGAGACCTTGCAGAGCGAATACTTCCAGATCGGCGGTTTTGTATATTTTGACAAGCCCTTCGCAATGAATCATCCGTCAATCCTCCCCCAGCTTAATCGCTTGATGAATGCGCAGACGCGACAGCATATAAGCGAGTATGCCAAGTCCAACGACAAGCATGAAACCTACCAGTACATAAATTCGCATGAGATCGGAAGCATCGAACATCACCTTGAACGGCGGTACGAGACTGCTTGGGTTGAAGGCAATCTGGAAGTTGGGTACATACAGCCGGCTTGCTATATTGCCGACGGCAATTCCAATTAGAACCGCAACGCCTGAAGTCAGGAGCTGTTCAACGGCAAGCATTCCGATAAGCTGCTTAAGCGATAAGCCAATGGCTCGCAAAATACCGTTTTGCAGTGTTCTCCCCCGCAGCGACAAGACCCAATACAATAAAAATCCAATAAAGCTTACTAGAATCGATAGGACGAAGCCTAAAGTTAGAATGCCATTAAGCGCCATAAGAAAAGGATCATTTTTAGCTGCCACAAGCGCTTCTCTCGTATTTACGATGTTCGTAACGGGAAGCTTGGACTGCTTAAGCGATTCATAGAATACAGCCGTTGATGTCTCCGGCTTCAGCTTTATCCAGACATCATACGGCTCTAACGCCAGCTGTACCTGAATGCGGGGCAAGTGCCCTACGATCAGCATCGGCGCATTTCCCTTTGAAGACTCGTCGCTTACGTCTACGCTCCCTATCGCCGGGTTCGGATTAAAGGTCGGGAAATATTCGATAATGCCGTATACTTTGAACGGCTGCTGCGGAACGTCGCTCCAGCCGACCCAGATCGTGTCTCCCGGCTTCACCTTATTTTGCTCCGCAAGCGTTTTGGAGATGAGAACCGCCTGCGAGTCTGCGGCAAGCAGATTCAAGTAGTCATTGATCGGATAATCCAGCAAGCTGTCACGGAACCATGTCGTTTCACCGAATTCATCGGTATCAATGCCAATGAGCGTCGCTGCCCCCGTGCCTTCGTTCACGCTGAAGCTTGTTTCCTTCGTGAACACTTTAGCCGCTTGCTCGACTCCTTCAAGCGTTCGGAAAGGCTCGAATGCCGGCTCCAAATAGTGCACCGGCGCCTGCACGGCGGGCGTCTCCGCCTGAGGCTGTCCGGGTCCTGCTGGCGGCGGCGCATCGTTTATCCACTGCGATGTCAATACGATCTCGGCCCCGTTGCCGTATCGAATGCGGTCCTCCGTATTATTGTTGATCGTTCTGGCTGCAGAAGCGCTGAATACGCCTGTCGCAATCGTCATAATAAGGAAGATCATCAGGAACTGATACTGCGAGCTGGACCTTCCCACCTGTATCAGTGTCGCGTAGACGGAGGGCGGCCACCACTTTTTGCCGAGCCAGTAGACCAGCCGCAGCACCCATGGATACAGGCGGAGCAGCAGCAAGCCTGCTCCCATAATAAACAAAGCCGGCACGACAAACTGTAGCGGATCAATATTCAGATCGCCTGCGTTAAGCCCCAAGCTTTGCAGGTCAGCCAATCTTTTCTTGAACGTGTAGAGACCATAAATGGCAAGCGCAAGCGCTATGACATCTAGAAACATTTTGTGCCATAGCGGTGACTTCAAGAGACGTGCTAGCTGCTGCTTATGTCCGACTATGGAAACTCGTGTCGCCATAATAATCGGAATTAGCATGATCACAAAGCAAGCGGCCGATGAAATCGCACCATAGCGGTAGGCTTCCTCGGTCAGCCTAATCGGCAGACGGACGCGCTGCACGAATTCAAGAAAGCCGTTCGAAGCGCCAAGCATACCCGTCAGAGCTACACCTATCAGCGGTCCTATGCCAAATGCGATACCGCATAGAATTAGCCCTTCCACCGCATAGGAGGTAATGATCTGCCAGCGGGCTGCCCCTCTGCTCCGAAGTACTGCAATCTCATTCTTCTGCCTGTCGGCAATCAGATTCGAAACCATGAACATGTAGAAGCCTAGCATGATCAGCACGGGAACGTTAAGCGACCACATGAGCGTACGAAGCTGATCCGCTCGTTCCAAATATTTGGCGATCGTATCCAGCGCCGGCGTTTCTGACACGGTTTGATACAAGGACACATTGTTCAACAGCACATTTTTTATTTTATTCGTAGTCTGGACAAAGTCATCAACAAATCTTAGCTCCATCTTCGAATAATCCAATACGAAAAACCAGCCGACGGACGCGACAGGCAAACGAGCCTCCTGCATAAGCTGCTGCTTCGCAACCTTGTCACTGATGATGAAGCTCCCGCTTAGCTCGCTTAAGTCCGTATCCCTGAAATAGGGATCATCATCCAGCGTTTTTTGGAATACGCCTACCGGCTTGAATTTTATTTCCCCGGCAATTTTATCGTCATCGACAGCAAACGCCAAGTCCAGCACCGTTTTGAACTGAATCAATCCGCGCTCCGTTACGAGCACCTCGTATACACCGTCAACAGGCTGCTGCTCCGCGGGCATTCTTCCGTCAATGAGCTTAATATGCTCCTCCAGTCCGGAGAATGAACGAAGCGACATCGTTTTAAGCGATTTTTTGGAATCGGGCTCGGGATCATTCTCCGGTCTAATCTTCATCGACTTTGATTGAAAATCTACGACAAGCTCCTGTACGGGAATTTGAAAGCCGGCTTGCGCTTGCTCGTGAATGTATCGATCCACCTTCGTATAGATCGCATTCATTTTCTCCGGCGTTTCTTTCGTGTAAAACAATTTATTGTATTGGTTTCCAGGATATACGTTCCTTTTTGTCTGCATGGTCTCCAGGTCCTTAACCAGCATCCGTGATAAAATGGCTTCCGAATAGATCGGCATGCTGCTGACGAGCGCAACGGAGAGAACCAAGCCGATGAACAAGCTTGTCACTAACCACTTGTTTTGAACCATTTTACGTATAATCATGACAAACAAAGCCACTTCACAACCTCCCAAGCTTAACGGCTGAAGATAAGCAATCGGCAAAATCCGTTATCATTATTGAAGCACGACGATTGCGCCTTCCTCTAGGCCCTTCGTTATTTCCATTTCAGTCGAGCCTTTAATCCCCGTCTCAACATCGATTTCGCGGATTTTATTGCCCTCCTCAAGCGTTCTGACGAACGTTCTGCCTAAGAAGCTGCGCACGCCGCTGCGCGGTATTTTCAATATATCGTCTCGCTGCTGCAAAATGATTTTGACATCGGTAAATGCACCAATTGCTGCATCGCTTGGCAATTTAGCCACTTCGATAAACAGTGTTTTGGAATATCGCTCCTTCAGCTGTTCATTTAAAGTAGTCGGTGCTGAAGACGGCGTCTGCACAACCTTCCCTTGTACCTCCTGCGAGCCAAAGGTAACGATTGCCGGATAGCCAACGTCTACGCCGCTAATTTCCGATCCAGACTCGACCCTAAGCGCAACACGAAGCTTCGAAGGATCCGATATAATGACGAGTGTCTGATAGGCTTCTACAAAATCGCCTTCCTCCAAATCCTCGACAAAGGTTACCTGCCCATTCATTCCTGCAACCAGCTGCTTGCTATTAAAGGTTTCCATGAGCCTTGCCAGCTTTAAATCCTCAATTTCCATTTGAAGCTTCGCAATTTGGATCGCATCGTCGTCAGCACCCGACTTCGCTTGCTTCAATGCCAGCTTCGCCCTTGCAACCGACAGCTGCTGCTCCTTTAATTGAATATCCAGTCCGTCCACGTTCAGTTGAACGAGCACATCGCCCTTTTTCACCTGCGCCCCGGAAGCGACCAGCATCTTCGCGATCCGTCCGCCTTGACCGGTAAACTGCGCGATCTCCGATTTCGTTGATTCAAGGCTTCCGCTGCCTTTAATCTCTTGCGTTATCGTGCCCTTCTCTACCGTTACCGTTCGATAATTCTCTTGCGCGGGCTTGACGAGCGGGGGCTTTAGCGATTCCTCCTCTGCGGGAAGCAGCGAGCAGCCTGTAAGTGAAGCGCCAAGGAGCAGCGCGAATGACCAGCCGAGCAGCGGCTTAAGCTTTTGCGGCAATTTGTCCATCCTCCAATTCATAAACATGGTCAACGATTTCCATAATAGCGGAGTCATGCGTCGTCATAATGATAGTCATTCCAGCCGTTTCTACCAAATCTCGAAATACTTTCATAATTTGCAAGCCCGTTCGAGTATCGAGCTCGGCTGTCGGCTCATCGGCAAGCAGCAGCTTCGGCTTATGGGCAATCGCTCTTGCGATGGCGGTTCTTTGCTGCTCTCCGCCTGAAAGCTCGAAGGGACGATGATGCATGCGTCCTTTCAATCCGACCTGCTCCAACGCTTGAATGGCTGCCTCTTTGCGGCCGTTCGCCGGCATGCCGGAAACGCGTAATATGAATTCCACATTCTCATAGGCGGACATGAGAGGAATAAGCGCAAAGGATTGGAAGATAAGCCCCATCTCCATGCGGCGTACCTGATCTCTCTCTTGATTCGACATCGCTGTCAGGTCACGTCCGGCAAACGTGATTTTCCCCTCGGTCGGTCGATCAAGCGCGCTTAGCAGATTGATTAGCGTCGTTTTCCCAGAGCCTGACCTTCCTTTAAACGCGATTAGCTTCCCCGAGGGAATGGATAAGTCTACTCCCTTTAAAACGGTGACTGCGGCGCTTCCCCGGCCAAACGTTCTTTTTAAAGCGCTTGCATGAATCATATCATGCGTCGTTGGCAGCATGTAAAAGTAAACCTCCGTTTCCATTTAACCATTTCCATATAAACCGCTTACACGTATGTCTTTTTCCATTTTAACCTTGCTCCTGTTGATGTACAAGCGGAAAATAAGCCTATCAGATCAGCTAATCTAATAGGCTTTCTTCTCTATCCGATTTCCAGCTGCAAGAAGAAGATAACAGCCGTTACCGTAATAATGCTCAAGATGGTAGAGACGAACACCGATTGCGAGGCAAACTCCGCCTCATTATCGAACTCGACCGCAAGCAGGACACTGCTTAGCGAGGTCGGAACGGCAGAGGAAACGATTAGCGCCGCGGCTGTCAGCCTGTCGATCGGCATCGCATAACCCATTAGCCACACAATCAGCCAGGCGAGCAGCGGTCCTGCGACAAGCCGCAGCATCCCCGATAAGCTGACGTCTATAAGCAGCGAGCGTTTGATCCTCCATTCCATATTCCCAAGCTGGACGCCTAGCGTAATAAGCGCCGTTCCAATAAATGCGGAGGACAAGTACTCAAGCGGAGTAGCCAGCGGCTGAGGAATCGTAACCTCGAAGCCTCTTAATAGAAAGGCAACCGGTATGACATAGATGATCGGCATCGACAATATCGTCCGCCAGATGGCCCGCATATCAGCCTTATGCGCATTGACATTATAAATGCCGTATGTATTAGGCACGAGCGATTGCACCATCATAATCAATACCTGAATAGCGAGCGTCTTCTCATTTCCCGCAAAAGCAAGCTGATTGAGCGGAATGCCGTAATTGGCGCTGTTATAGAATAGGACGCTGTTGCGCATTGCGCTCTTCATGCTTGGACCGTAGCCTCTGATACGGATAACGACCTCGACGATTATATATTGGGTAATCATGAACAACGCGAAGAAAAATAAAATCTTTCCGATTACGGAAGCCGAAATATCGGTTTTATAAAGCAAATCGAACATAATGGCCGGTGAAAACAAATAAAAGTTAAGCTTCGACAACGTTTTGATATCAAGCTTGAACGCCCTTTGAATAACAATGCCGAGACCGATCATAATGACCATCGGCAGTACATTAGTCATGAGGATATGAAGGAAAATACTCATCGCTGCATCTGCTTCTTTCTATTATATAGTGTGAGCCTAGAAGAACGCCTCCTACTATCGCTTCACCCATTTTAATAGGATATGGATTCATTAGGCAAGCACGCGCATCGTTTACTTTCGCATGGCATGCTTGCTTTAAAAGCAAAAACGAACAGCTCGCGGCATGATACCCCGGAAGGCTGTTCGTTTTTCGCTTTTACTAGAGCTGCTGCTCCTGTTGATATAGCACAGTGGACAGATAGCGCTCCCCATTGCTCGGAATGACCGCAACGACGCGTTTGCCTGTGCCTAGCTTCTTGGCTAATTGAATCGCGGCGAATACCGCTGCTCCTGAAGAGATTCCGCCTAGGATACCTTCCTCCTTGGCCACTCTTCTTGCGGTTTCGAACGCATCCTCATTGGTCACCTGAATAATTTCATCATAAACCTGGGTATCCAGAATCGACGGTACAAAACCTGCTCCGATGCCTTGAATTTTATGGAGTCCAGGCTGCCCTCCAGAGAGTACGGGCGAAGTAGAAGGCTCTACTGCCGCGATATGGATGCCGGGGAAGCGCTCACGCAATATTTCGCCTGCTCCCGTAATGGTGCCGCCCGTGCCCACACCTGCAACGAAGCCGTCCAGCTTGCCATCCAGCGATTCAATCGCTCTTACGATCTCGGGACCTGTTGTTTCGCGGTGAATCTTTACATTCGCGGGGTTATCGAATTGCAAAGCCGGGAAATATTCCGGGTGCTTCTCCTGAAGCTCCTGGGCTGTCCGAATGGCGCCTTTCATTCCTTCCGGACCTGGCGTCAGCACCAGCTCGGCACCGTATGCCCGCAGCAGATTGCGGCGCTCGAGGCTCATCGTTTCCGGCATGACAAGAATCGCCTTATACCCTCTTGCCGCTGCGACTAGCGCAATGCCGATGCCCGTGTTGCCGCTGGTTGCTTCTATAATCGTATCGCCGGGCTTCAGCTTGCCTTCACGCTCCGCCTCTTCAATGATACTGATCGCAATTCGATCCTTTACGCTGCTGCCAGGATTGAAAAACTCCAGCTTCAAGTAAATTTCTGCGCTGCCCTCCGGCACGACCTTATTCAGGCGAACAAGCGGCGTACTTCCTATCAGTTCAGTAATGTTGCTTACCACTAGACTCATAACGATCTACCTCCTGCTATTATAATGGCCTTGCGGCTCGTGCCGATGAAGTAAGATGCAGCCGATCCTTCGATCTAAACTGCGACGTTGCCCTGGGAATGCTCATACAGCTCTTTGTAATGCCCGTCATGCTCCAGCAGCTCCTGATGGTTGCCTTGCTCCACGATCTCGCCGTGACTCATGACGATGATGCGGTCGGCTTGCATAATGGTGGACAGTCGATGCGCAATCACAATCGTCGTCCGGTCCTGCGAGACGACCTGCAGCGCATTCTGTATCAGCTGCTCCGTATGCGAATCCAAATTCGCGCTCGCTTCATCCAATATGAGCACCTTAGGCTTAAACACGATAATTCTGGCGAAGGATATGAGCTGCCGCTCGCCTGCTGATAGCCCGCTTCCCCGCTCCGACAGCTTTGTCTCGTAGCCGTCCTTTAGCTTATTGATAATCGTATCCGCTCCGACGAACTCGCATGCGCGAATAACATCCTCGCGGGATATCGACTTGTCGAACATCCTAATGTTTTCGATAATGCTGCCCGAATAGAGATAAGGCTCCTGCTGCACCAGCCCCACAAGCCGGTGCAGTGTCGCTTGCGGAATATCTCGCACATCCGTCTCGTCGATCAGAATGCTGCCTGCTTTTACATCGTAGAATCGGCACAGCAGGCTGATCAGCGAGCTTTTGCCTGCTCCGGTCGTCCCCACCACGCCAATCAGCTCGCCGGAATTAATGTGCAGGTCCAGGTCGCGAATAATCGGAATTCCCTCTTCATAAGAGAAGGAAATGCGGTTGAAGTCGATTCGGCCCTTTACCTGCTCCAGGCTGAAGCTGGACAGCGAGGCTTGGCGCTCATCCTCATCTTCGTTCAGGTCATCTTTGCGAAGATCGACATGCGCCAGCTCGCGATCCGTTACATCGGGCTTGTTGGCGAATACGCTCCATATTCTCGTAATCGCAACCGTTGCGGATTGCAAGGTATTCCATTGCTGCGTAATCGTATTAATCGGCTGGAAAAACTGACGAATATACGTAATGAACGCGTACAGCACCCCGAACTCCAGATGCTGGCCCAGCACCGCGTTTCCGCCGATCCAAGTCACAAATGCAATCGATAAATTGCTCAAAATATCAAAGGTCCGGCCAAACACGACATTCGTGCGAATTTCTCTGAGATTCGCTTGAAAGTATTGGCTATTGCGTTCATTGAACTGCTTCTCCTGCTCCTTCTGCTGATGGAAAACCTGCACCAAATTCATGCCCGACAAGTTTTCTGCCACAAACGCGACCAATCGCGACAATCTCGTTCTCGCTAATTGATAGGTCGTGCGCATGAAAGAACGAAACGCAATGGCAATGGCCCATATTATCGGCAGCAGTATCAAGCAGTACAGCGCAAGCTGCGTATCCAGCTGGAACATCAATATGATAATGAAAATGAGAGTCAAGCCGTCGCGGAACAGGCTTAGCAGCACCTGATTGAAAAACTGATTCAGCGCCTCGGTGTCGCTTGAGACATGAGTGATGAGACTTCCGCTCGACATACGGTCGAAATAGCGCATCGATTGCTTCAGAATATGGCCGAAAAGCTGTTTGCGAATGCGTGAAACGATGCTTTGCCCAATATTTTGCAGCATATTGCTTTGCAAATAAGTAAAAAGCAGGCTTGACAGCGATAGCCCCAAATAAACCGCGCAAATCGTGAGCAGCCCTTTATAATCGTTTTTACCGGATAATAGATTATCGTCAATCGCGATTTTCATCAAAAAAGGCTGAAGCAAATCAGAAAGAATCGCGATCAGCGTACAGCAGAACACGCCGATAAAACCCCACATATGAGGCTTCGCGTAGCCGTAAAGTGTTCGAAACGCCGATACGTATTCCGGTTTCTGTTCAGGCAGGTTCGGATCGCCCTTCTGATCCGCCTGCCAATTATGAATGGCTTGTGCCGGTCGCATGTTGACTCCCCTCCTCCTGTATCGCATGAAGTGTCGCATAGAGTCCCTGCTGCGTAAGCAGTTCGGCATGCGTGCCGCGCTGCACGATAACACCGTCATCGAGCACGACGATCTCATCCGCATGCTTGATCGCACTAATGCGATGGGCGATGATAATCGTCGTTTTATCCTTCCGCTGCTTTTGGAGCGCATCGATGATATCCTTTTCGGTCACGGCATCTACCGCACTAACGCTGTCATCCAAAATCATAATCGGGGCATCCTTAATGATCCCTCTCGCAAGGCTCGTTCGCTGGCGTTGACCACCTGATAGCGTTAATCCTCGCTCTCCAAGCCTCGTTTCGAATTGATTCGGCAGCTCGGCAATATTGTCATAGATTTGTGCATGCTTCGCGGCGGCTTCAACGGTGCCGAGCGGAAGCTCCCGATTGGAAAAAGCGATATTTTCTCTAATCGTCGTACTGAACAGGAATCCGTCCTGTGGAACATAGGCAAGCTGACTGCGCAAGCTCGCAAGCGTAAGCTCTCTTACATCTGTTTTTCCGTACCGAATCGATCCTTGAGGAGGATCGATCGTGCGCAGCAGCAGCTTCATCAAGGTCGTTTTCCCGCTGCCCGTTCGTCCGATGATACCGAGCGTAGCGCCTGCATTGACGTTCAGGTTAATATCCTTCAATACCGGATTCGAGCCTTGCTCATATGCGAACGTAAGACCTTGAATCGAAATGCTGGCTTCAGCCAAATCCATTTCCTTGGCATTCTCCAGCTCAGCGATATCCGATTGCTGCGAGAGCAGTCCATTCAATCGCTCAAGAGAAGCTCGCGAGCGCTGGATCGTATTGATCACGTTGCCAATTTGCTGCAGCGGATTCATCAGCATTCGGATATATAGCGTCAAAGCGACGAAGTTCCCCAGCGTAATTTGCTTCGTAATCGTTAAATATCCGCCGAAAGCAAGCGCCACGACCAGCGCAATCGCGCCAAGAAACGGAATCAACGCTTGGAAGAAGGAAGAGACCCGCACCAGCCGTAATTGGTGATGCCTGATTTGATCGACGGTTTTGCCGAACCGCTCGTTCATAATCGTTTCTACCGCGAACTTCTTGGTAACCCGAATGCCGCCGAATTGCTCCTCGGCGGTTTCCGTCATTTTGCCAAGCGCCTCCTGCACCTCCAGCGATCTTCTGCGGATAACCGGGCCTAGGTATACGACGATAATCGGGATGAGGAGCAGCGGGAATACCGATGCCAATATTAGATAATAGGGAATATGGCTCAGCAGCATCATGGTGACCGCCGCAATAAGCAGCATGGTAGCATTCGCAGTTGCGTTGAAGCCCATCGAGATCGACTCTCGGACTGCCGTTACGTCATTCATAAAGTAGCTCAGCAGCTTGCCGACACCGTTCTTCGAATAGAACCGCTCGCCCATTTCAGTGAAATGCTTGAATAGGCCTCTGCGTACAAGAAACTCGAACTTTCTGCCGACATACATAATCAAATACATCGCAATGCCGTTGAACAGTACATGGCCTATCCCGATGACAAGCAGCAGCAAGCTATAGTCAACAATCAGGCTGCTTGTCAGCCCGTTCACCTGCAGCTTATCCGTAAACTGTCCCAATACCTTCGGATAAAAAACATTGATTAAATTAGATAGCAAATGAAATGTAATAGAGATCAGGTAAATCGGCCACGTTTTCCGAAAAAAGTCTGCCAGTATCCGTTTTGGTTTCAAAAAACGATCACTTCCTACAATGAAGGATTTGTCTTAAGATACATCCGTTTGCGGGAACTGCAGCTCATACAGCTGGCTGTAGCGCCCTTCCAGCCGCAGCAGTTCGTCATGCGCGCCAAACTCGACGATTTGCCCCTTCTCCAGCACATAGATCCGGTCTGCCTTCTGAATCGTAGACAAACGATGGGCAATAACCATGCAGGTACGCCCCTTAAGCAGCAATGCCAAAGCGTCTTGAATATGCTGCTCCGATTCTGTATCCAGCGAGGCGGTCGCTTCATCCAGAATGATGATGCGCGGATTTTTCAAAATGGCCCTAGCTATCGACAGCCGCTGCTTCTGCCCGCCGGACAGCTTTACTCCCCGTTCGCCGATCTGCGTCCCATAGCCGTGAGGGAAGCTTTCGATAAAGCTTGCGGCATTCGCCGCTTCGGCCGCTGCCATGACTTCCTCGTCCGTCGCCTGCAGGCTGCCATAACGGATGTTCTCCGCGATGCTACCGTTGAACAGCACGATATCCTGCGAGACGATTCCGATCTGTTCCCTTAATGAAGCCAAGGTAATATCTTTGATCGAATAGCCGTCAATCGTTATTTCTCCGTTCTGCGGATCATAGAATCTAGCGATAAGATGTGCAATTGTCGTTTTGCCTGAACCCGATGAGCCGACAAGCGCCGTTACTTTACCAGCTTCAAGCTCCAAGTAAAAACGCTCAAGCAAGGTTGAATCACTGGAATAGGCGAAGTCGATATGATCGAAAACGATATGTCCGTTCACCGGCGGGAGGATGGCTGCGTGCTGCTTCTCCACGATTTCCGCTTTGGTGTTCATGACCTCCATTATTCGCTCATACGCGGCTGCTGATTGCTGGACCGTATTCATGATGCGGCTGAAGTGGCGGATCGGATTCTGTAGTAGGCGCAAATACGCGATGAACGCGACGATTGTGCCGACTGTCATTTGATCCTTCATCGCGAGCCACGCGCCGAACACGAGCACGATCGCAAGGCCGAGAAAGTTTAAAAAATCAATAATAGGTTCATAAGCTGCCCGCAAGCGAGTCACTTGAATGTTCGCATCCATATTCTTTTGGGTCCGTTCCGAGAAACGTTCCGATTCGTACTCTTCGGCAGTAAACGCTTTAATAAGCCGGATACCGGTCAACGTATTCTGGAGATGATCGCTGACGTCTGCCACTGACTCCTGTACCGTACGGAAGGAGGAGCGCATCCTTTTGCCAAACACCTTCGTCGTGAGCAGCATGAACGGAAAGGTTGCAAGCAGCATAAGTGTGAGCTTCCAATCGATCCACAGCATGTATACGGCAATAGCGGTAAAGGTGAAGAAGTCAGTAAATAATTGCATCATGCTCGAGGAGATCATCTGCTGAAGTATGCTCACGTCGTTCGTAACGCGCGACATGAGATCTCCCGTTCGGTTGCGGTCGAAGAAGGATACATCCAAGCTTTGCATATGACGGTATAAATCATTGCGAAGATTATAAAGCACGCGCTGGCCGATGGAGGCCATCAGCGAGGTGCTTGCATAACGAAGAGCGCCCAGCGCAACCGCAGCACCTAATACGCCGCCGCCGATAAGCAGCAGCTTGTTAAACAACAGATTCGGGATGATATGGTCAATCGTATAGCGTGTTAATTGCGGGACGATGAACTCGAGGAGCGAGATGGCGATTACGCAAAGGACTGCACCGATGAGCAGCGGGAGCTGCGTCCTTGCATGCGTATATATCCGGGCGAACATATTGTATATGCTGGCCGGCTTCGCCTTTTCCCCGGTCCCGAATCTTCTTGCTCCGCCTCCTGGTCTAAAGGTAGGTGCCGGGGTGTATGGATCGCTCATGAGCCGTCACCTTCTACGCTGTCACCTTCCGTGTCAACCGCGATTTGCCGAAGCGATACGCGCAAATGGTCTAGCACGGTACGTAGCTGGGCTGCCTTTCTGCTGTCGCTGACGACAGCGCGCTCCGCCGCCTTCAGCAAATGCAGCAGCTCCTTGCCTGCTGGTGTTAGACGGCGGTTCGGTTTGCGCTGCTCGCATGGTACGCCTTCCTCATCCGGAAAGATATGCTCGCGCCGATCCGGCGAAGGGATTGCATTTTCCTTCTCCTCAAGCAAATAATCGCGGCCATTATCGGTAATTTCGAATATTTTCTTGCCGTCCTGCTTCGAGGATTCCACCAGGCCTTGATCGCGCAGCATCTGAAGCGTCGGATAAATCGAGCCGGCGCTCGGCTTATAGGTTCCTCCCGACTGCTCCTCCAGCGCCTTCATCATCTGGTAGCCGTGCATGCTCTCCTGCTCAAGCAGCTCTAGCAGCGCATATTTCACCCCGCCGCGGCTAAAAAAACGTCTGCCGGAGCCGTTTGCTTCTCTTCCGTGACCATGATGTAGAAATAATCGTTCCTCTTGCTGCCATTCATCCGTCATTGTGATATCTCCTTCGTTAACGATATATCGTATTGTTTTAAATTCTATACGATATATCGTTAACTTGCAATATCGACTTGCAGAAGAAACCATTTCCTATTTCATGAAAGGCGGAAAACGCGGCGAGTCCCGTCATTTACACATGGCAAAATCCAGTAAATAATCGTACTTTACTGGATTCTGCTTGCTTTAGCTGAGTTGGCTGAGTCTTGCTTAGAACCTGCCTTTGGCAGCTGCGGGATCATTATCAATGACAGCGGCGATACGTGCCAGCGTCTCTTCCTCCAGCTTAATGCCCGAGGCCTTGACGTTTTCCTCCACCTGCTCAGGCCGGCTTGCACCGACCAAAGCGCTTGATACATTATTCTGCCGTAATATCCACGCAAGCGAGAGCTGGCCAACGGTAATGCCTACTTCTGAGGCGATTCCCTTCAGCTGCTCCACTTTAGCAAGCTTATCCTCCGTAATTTTGTTTTTGAAGTTCTCATGCTTCGCCGCGCGTGATTCACCCGGCACTTCGTTGTCTGCTGCATATTTACCTGTTAGCAGCCCCTGTGCAAGCGGCGAGAACACGACCTGTCCGAATCCTTTCTTGAGGCCAAGCGGGATGATTTCCTTCTCTATGTAACGCTCGAACAGGTTATAGATGGGTTGGTTGACTACGATTCGGTCGAGCAAATATTTGTCCGCAATCGCGTAAGCCTCCGTAATTTGGGCAGCCGTCCATTCGCTGACGCCGACATAATGCACCTTGCCCTGCCGGACTAAATCCTCGAAGGCGCGAAGCGTTTCTTCAAGCGGCGTCTCTGTATCAAAGCGATGGCTGTAAAAAACGTCGACATATTCGAGGCCTAGACGCTTCAAGCTGGCGTTCGCCGATTCAATGACATGCTTGCGGGACAAGCCGCGGTCATTCGGCCCATCGCCGATCTTGCCATATACCTTTGTCGCCAGCACGTACGATTCGCGCGGGTAAGCGCGCAGTGTCTCGCCGACTACCTTCTCCGCCTCACCCTTCGCGTACACGTTAGCTGTGTCAAAAAAGTTTATGCCTAGGTCATACGCTGTTTGAATGGACTTCACCGCATTTTCCCGCTCGACGTAACCTCCGTAAGTAAGCCAGCTGCCTAAGCTGATCTCGCTGACCTTTAACCCGCTGGCACCTAAATTCCGATATTGAACGGACATATCAAAAACCTCCTCTGTATGGTAAAAACGAATGAATGATGCATGGGTTGATAACATTGCTTGTTATCACTGCTTGTTGTCACTGCTTGTTATCACTGCTTGTTATCACTGCTTGTTATCACTGCTTGTTATCACTGCTTGTTATCACTGCTTGTTATCACTGCTTGCTAGCATGGATTGCTAGCATGGCTTGCGCACAGCGCTAACCGTTTTGCGCCTTTAGCTTCTCTGTTTCCTCGCTTCTGAGTGCCCATATTGCTTTATGCTGGTTCTCCGGCCTAACAAGCCCGAGGTTCTCACGCAGCGTCTTCCCCTCGTATGCGGTACGGAACAAACCCCGGTTCTGCAGCTCGGGAATGACTTTATCTACAAATGTTTCAAAGCCGCTGTAATAGATATGCGGCAATATATTAAAGCCGTCCGCGCCGTTATTCCGTATCCAGCTCTCAATGAAATCCGCCGTCTGCAGCACCGAGCCAGTGAAGGATACATGTCCATGGGCGGCGGCGCTGCGGGCCAGAAACTGCCTAATCGTCATTTTGTCGCGTATCGCCGCGTCGACGACAACCTCCTGCCTGCTCGTAATACCGGTCGTTATCGTTCCGTAAGGCTTTGCCTTGTCGATCGGCACGGGACCATCGAGCGGATATTCGGATAAATCCACCGTAAAGTAATTCGACAGACGCTTTAAAGACTGCTTTGTGTTCAGCAGCGCATTGAATTCATCCTCGATATCCCTCGCCTCTGCCTCCGTATCCGCAACGATCGGGCTTAGTCCCGGCATAATCAGCAGCTGCTCCGGCGCTCGGCCATACTTATTCAAGCGTACCTTCACATCCGCATAAAAAGCTTGAGCCGCCGCAAGCGTCTGCTGCGCGGTGAAGATCACGTCTGCCGATTTGGCAGCAAGCTCCTTCCCGCTCTCCGAGGAGCCTGCCTGAACCAATACGGGGTAGCCCTGCGGCGGACGGGGAATGTTAAGCGGTCCCTTCACGGAATGAAATTTACCCTTGAAATTAATTTCGTAGACCTTGCTCGTATCCAGCGTCACCTCGGAGGTTCTATCGTAAATGAGCGCATCCTCTTCCCAGCTATCCCACAGCTGCTTCGTCACTTCGACGAACTCATCACCGATTTCATAACGCTTGGTTACCTCGGGATGCTCGGATTTATTAAAGTTTTCCGCATCTGCTTTGGAATGCCCAGTTACGATATTCCATGCAGCTCTGCCTTTGCTAATATGATCGAGCGAAGCGAATTTGCGAGCGACGTGATAGGGATCGTTATAGGTTGTGCTGACCGTCGCAATGAGTCCGACATGCTTCGTCAGCGCGGCCAGCCCCGCGAGCAGCGTGAACGGCTCCAACCGTCTGCCAAGTCCCGAATAATTGTCCGCGGTGAATAAGGAGTCGAATAGCCCTCTTTCTGCGATTCTTGCAATGTTCGCATAATAATCAAGATCCAGATCCTCTTTGGGTGCCGAGGACGGATGCTTCCACGCCGCTGCATGATGCCCCGCTCCGCGCAGGAATACGTTGAAATGCGCTTTCTTGTCCTCTCTTGTACCGCTCATCGCTTTCCCTCCTGCTTCATATTTGCCCATAAAAAAAGGAGACTTAGCTAAATTGCGCTAAATCTCCGGTGGTCCGGTCGTATAATACCAATTATTTTTAGTTGTTTACTATGAATTAATACTAATACGGCCATTAGCCAATGTCAATCCGTCAATTCAGATTCCAACGGCTGACGCATTTCTCCGCTGCTCCCACTTTGCGCGAAACACCGGCAGCAGCACCTTTCCCGGTATGCTGGTTTCCTCCAAATTCGGATAGCCGGATAGGATAAACGAGGTTACTCCGATATCGGTGTAGGGCCTGTCTCTCCTAGTTGGCATATACTAGCCGAACTCCGACTCTATTTCCCCTCGCTGGCTCATCCCCCTCCAGAGCGTTTCGAATACCTTGATTTTCCCCGTGCACGCCCTGAACGAAATCATTTCAACCGAAAGCCCTGCGAAGTAAGAAAATCATGCAAATGCCCGCGCAGCCGGCCCGAGCTGAATCTTCTAAGCATTTCGCGAGACCATTTTGTTTCCTGTTCGCCCCCCTTGCCTCCACCCTTCCGAGAAGCATAGTAAACGCGGGTAATATCGTCATAGGCTTTAATTTCGTCTACCAAGCCATCTCCCCTGTATACCTCTTTGTGATAGACAGCACCGATCGGCAGGCGAGGACGGATATCGGGCTCCTGATCCGGAATGCCGACACAGAGTCCGAATACCGGGTAAACGAGTGGCGGCAGCTCCAACAGGTCGGTAACGCCTTGCGGATTATTGCGAATGCCGCCGATATAGACCGTTCCGTAACCGAGCGATTCCGCGGCGATCGTCGCATTCTGGGCTGCCAAGGTCGCATCTATCGTACCAAGCAGAAACAGCTCAACGTTCTGCTGCAGCTCCGTCTCCTCATGCAAATTAGTTGCGAGCGTAATTTTATTCAAGTCCGCACACCATACGAGAAATACCGGGCTTTCTGCGATATGCTGCTGGTTGCCGGCTAGCTCAGCGAATTTGTGCTTGCGCTCGGGGTCAGTAACCGCTATGACGCTGTAAGCCTGAATATTCGAGGAGGTTGGCG
Organism: Paenibacillus sp. 2TAB23; assembly: GCF_052115165.1. NCBI lineage: Bacteria > Bacillati > Bacillota > Bacilli > Caryophanales > Paenibacillaceae > Paenibacillus > Paenibacillus sp. 2TAB23. The sequence goes on along the minus strand of NZ_JBFRGD010000020.1, from coordinate 100,710 downwards.
CAGCTTGCGCGGACAAAATAATTTGCTCCAGGTGCGCGTCCGGCACAGCAGTCTCTTTGTATTTGCGAATAGAGCGGTGCTTTTTCAATAAGTCAATCACGTCGTTCATTTCCATCATCTCCTTCGTTCTGTTTGGGGCATAAAAAAAACCGGAGACACAGCAAGCTGTTGTCTCCGGTCGTCCGGTAGAGTTAATTCATACTATTCCAAGAAACTTAGTAAGTAAAAGATCACTGAAAATTTAACATGTAATTTTTTATTTGTCAATGTTCGATTGTTCCGAAGATCTTTCCGAGTATCATATCGAAGTTCATTCCATAAAACTTGCATTTGCAATACCTATTTTTCCCAGTATAATGCTCGGTATAAATTGAATTGTACGATAAGGAGGTTATTTCATTGGTTGATCTTGTCATTGTCGGCGCTGGACCTTACGGTATTTCGCTCGCTGCCCATGCGGCTGCCTGCGGGCTGTCCTATGTTCTTCTAGGCGATCCCATGAAGTTCTGGAAGGCTCAAATGCCTCAGAACATGTTCATCCGAACGAATCCACGTTATATCAGTCTCTCAGATCCAGAGGATCGCTACACAATTGAACGATACAGCAGCGAATCAGGTACACCGTTAGCATCGCCTTTTCCTAGGCCGGCTTTCGTCGATTACGCCTTTTGGTTCGCCGAGCATACCTCTGTTTCCTTCACGACTGAGCTTGTGGCGTCGCTTGACCACGCAAATGGCTGTTTCCTCGTCACGACGGATAATAACAAACGTTATTTGGCTAAACATGTTATTGTCGCGACGGGCCTGCAGCATTACAGCTACATCCCCGCCGTTCTCCGTGAGCTCTCGCCGGAGCTAGTCACGCATACCTTCGGACAAACGAATTTCCACCGTTTCGCAGGCAAGCAAGTTGCTGTTATCGGCAGCGGCCAAAGCGCCTGGGAAGCCGCGGCGCTGCTTCACTTGGCTGGCAGCAAGCCTGAGCTCCTCTATAGGCGGGAAACCATCATGTTTGCGGGCGAGGACAATACCGCCTCTGGTCAAAGACTGATCGACTCCTCGGAGCAATTCTATTCCCAACCGATCGAGCTCAAGCTAGAACGGTGGAACACGCCGCGTCAAGGCAGCGTCGCCGCATTTTTAAGGCCGTACGTAGAGGGCAAGGTAACCGCAACCGGGAATTCGGTCATTGAGCGGGCCGAGCCTACCGAAGATGGAAAAGCTAAACTCACCTTGGCGAATAAGCAAATACGGCTCGTCGATCATATCATTTCGGCAACGGGCTACCGGATTTCACTGGATAGGATTCCGTTCCTGCCTCTCTCATTATTGCTAGCCCTCAAGCGCGAGCAAGCTCCGTTTGATGGTTTCCCTCTTCTCGGGTCTCGGTTCGAAAGCAGCGTCCCCGGCCTTTATTTCGCTGGACCATTAGCTTCGCACACCCACGGACCCGCCTTTGGTTTTGTTGCAGGTATTCGCCAAGCTTGCAGAACGATCATCCCGGACGTTAAAAAAAATAAACACAACAAGCAGGAGCAGGGGACCTGACAGTCCCCGCTCCTGCTTTTATTAGAGTCAAAGCATAACAAGAGCGCAGCACAAAGCAAAGGGGCCGCTTGGACTGCTGCACCTTTGCCTCGCTCTGTTTGTTCCGCTCGCTATGCTAAGCTTCCTGCTTGCTTTGCCCTGCTTTGCCTTGCTCTGCTTGTACTTGCTCTTCTCGCTCCGCTTGCTCGGCATTCCCTGCTTGCTTTGCCTTGCTCTGCTTGCCCTACCTGCTTTGCTTGCTCTGCTGCTGTGGCTTACTCAGCATACCCTGCCTGCTTTGCTTGTGCTTGCTTTGCTAGCTCTGCTTGCCCAAGAAAGCGGCAGCGAACCCAGCCGCCGCCTCCTCACCTGCTATTTATCGCCGATCGTCGTTCTCAGCGTTTCGACATCTTTATTAATCGCTTCCGTCGCTTTGCGAATTGCGGAATTCACGTCAAGACCGTTAACGGCCAAATCCTCGGCAGCCTCCGTCAGCCTAGTCGTAATTTCCAGCTCGTACGGATGGATATAGTGCTCCTGCAGCGGCTCCCCAATGAATACGTTCTGAACCGACTTGCCCTGCAGCACCGGAATATCAAGCCCGTATTCCTTCTCCAGCTCGGGGTTGATAACGGCAGGAACACGCCCGTTGCGGGCTAGAATCTTCTGTCCCTCATCGGACAGAATTTCCGCGATGACCTGAAAAGCCTCATCCTTATGCTCGCTTTGACTATTGACGGATAGGGAATGGATTTGGGCTTCCCTTGTTTTACCCAGCAGGTCACTGAAGTTCGGCGCTGGTGCGATGTCCCAGTTAAACTCTACCCCTTGCTGACGCAGCTCCTCCAGCGGTCCGACCATGTTCGCCAGCCATGTGACGCGCATGCCGATGACTTGATCCTTCATGAACTGATCGCGTCCCCAGTTCCATGTATTTTCCGGCGTCACATAACCTGGGATCTCAAAAATCCGCTTGTTCAGCTCGAACACGCGCAGCCAATCCGGCGTATCGAGCGCGGCATTGCCGGTTTCACGATCCACATACGGCAGGCCAAGTCCTTTCGCCAATCCGGTAAGATTATCAACGGACAGGCCGATATAATTCACGCCGTTTTCGGTACGTGTCAGCTTCGCCGCGATTTCCAGCGTCTCATCCCACGTCAATTGCTTCTCGGTCGGATACGGAACGCCGAACTTATCGAAGATATCCTTATTGTAATAGAGTACATGCTGATTGGCGTTGAAAGGAATCGCGTAGATCTCTCCGTTCTTATCCTTCGTTATGTCTTTGATGTAATCGTATAATATCGGTTTAATGCGGCTCTCGTCGAAGTTATGGCGTTTAATCAGGTCCCTTAAGTCCTCATACGCGCCTGTTCGAATAATTCGCTGATGCGAGGAAGAGGAAGAGTAGATGATGTCCGGCACATGAGTGGACAGCACTTCTTCGTTGGTCGTTGTGGCAGCCGGCGTAATGCGTTCAATCGTTACATTCGGAAATTTCTTCTTAATCGGATCCGCGATCAGCGTATTGAACTCGACGTCTGGGAACGTACCGCTCGTACTGAAGAAGGTCAGCGTAAGCGGCTCCTCGCCCAGCTTCTTAAACTCCGGCTGCACGTTATCCGCCTTAACATTGGCTGCCGCCTCCTGACTTGCGCCAGCTTGATTGTCAGCCGGTTTATTGCCAGCGCTCGCGCATGCTGCTAATAATGTAAATACGGTTAATACGACTATGCTCAAACTTAACTTTCTCATTTTTCTTTTCTCTCCCTTTGCGAGCAATAGTCAGCCTACGACGCGCCGTTGCTGAAGCGTTAGCATGCATCCCAATCTTTTACAAAACAGCATTCGCCTCATGGCGAACATTCGCTGGCCGCTTTAATCCTAGGTTTTCACGCAGCGTGCTGCCCTCATACTCCGTACGGAACAAGCCTCGGTTTTGCAGCTCAGGTATGACCTTGTTCACGAAGGCTTCAAGTCCGCTCGGGTAAATTTGGGGCATCACATTAAACCCGTCTGCAGCTCCCCCATGGAACCATTCCCCAATCGTATCCGCCAGCTGCAGCGGCGTACCCGTAAAGGTAAAATGACCTCTGGCTCCCGCCAATCGGTTAATCAGCTGCTTCAGCGTCAAATGCTCATGGYGGACGAGGTCCAGTATAAGCTGGTGCCTGCTTTTGTTACCGTTTACCTCAGCGGTTTCTTTTGCTCCGTCAAGATGGAGCGGCTGATCCAGCGGATGCTCCGACAAATCAATGCCAAGCCGCTCGGAAAGCCGTCTAACCGCGCCTTCGTGATTGACGTATTCGAACAGCTCATTCTCGATTTCCTGCGCTTCCGCAAGCGTATCGGCAAGAATAGGGCTAATGCCTGGCAATATTTTCAACTGCTCGGCGCCTCTTCCGTATTTCAGCAGTCTGGATTTAACATCCTTGTAGAAAGACTGCGCGCTTTCGATGCTCTGATGTGCCGTGAATATTACCTCCGCCACCTTGGCGGCAAATTCCTTGCCGCTCTCCGACGAGCCAGCCTGCACGAGCACGGGGTAGCCCTGCGGCGGGCGGGCGATGTTAAGCGGCCCCTTTACGGAGTAATAGTTCCCTTTGAAATCAATTTCGTGCACCTTCGCTTTATCGATAAGGGCACCTGCCGTTTTATCGCTGAGAACAGCGCCGTCCTCCCAGCTGTCCCATAGCTGTTTGACGACCTCCACGAACTCATCCGCTTCTTCGTAGCGAAGAGCATGGTCCGGATGCTCCTCGCGGCCGAAATTATGTGCGGCCGATCCCGCTCCCGTCACGATATTCCAGCCGGCCCTCCCCTTGCTGATATGGTCAAGAGACGCGAATTTCCGTGCAATGTGGAACGGCTCGTTATAGGTGGTGCCGACCGTCGCGATAAGCCCAATATGCTTGGTTCGGCTTGCCAATGCGGCCAGCTCCGTGAACGGCTCCAGCTTGTTCGAGCGCCCTGAGTAGCCATCCGCCAGAAACACGGAATCCATCAGCCCGCGCTCCGCCGTCTGAACGATCTCGAGCACATGCCGGAAATCGAGATTGCGCTCCGGCTCGGCCGCAGGGAGCCGCCATGATGCCTCATGGTGGCCGGTCCCGAACAAAAAGGCATTCAGGTTCAATTTACGCTGAGATTGATTCATCTTATATCCCCTCTCGTATCGGCTCGTTATTCCCCGATCGTCGTTTTTAATGTCTCGACATCCTTATTGATTGCATCTGTCGCTTTGCGGATAGCCGAATTCACGTCCAGTCCATGAATCGCCAGATCCTCGGCAGCCTCGGTCAGCCTGATCGAAATACTTGATTCATAAGGATGAATGTAGTGCTCTTGAATGGGTTCCCCGATAAACACGTTCTGCACGGTTTTCCCTTGCAGCACGGGGATCTCCGCACCGTAGTCCTTCTCCAGCTCCGGGTTGATAATCGAAGGGACGCGTCCATTCTTGGCAATGATGCGCTGCCCGTCATCCGATAAAATTTCCGCGATAACCTGGAACGCCTCGTCCTGATGAGGGCTTTGGCTGTTAATCGCAATGGAATGAATTTGTGCCTCTCTTGTGTTGCCAAGATTGTCGCTAAAGTTTGGTGCTGGAGCGATGTCCCAGTTGAATTCCACGCCTTGCTGGCGCAGCTCTTCAAGCGGTCCAACCATGTTCGCAAGCCAAGAGACGCGGATCGCAACGTTCTGGTCCTTCATAAAATGGTCCCGTGTCCAGTTCCAAGTTCCGTCAGGCGTAATATAACCCGGTATTTCATAAATTTTCTTCTGCAGCTCGAACACGCGCAGCCATTCCGGTGAATCCAGCGCGGCTTGGCCGCTCTCCCTGTCCAAATACGGCAAGCCCAGCGATTTGGATAAGCCGGTCAGGTTGTCAACGACAAGGCCGATATAGTTCACGCCGTTTTCCGTACGAGTCAGCTTCGTCCCCAGCTCTAAAGCTTCATCCCATGTCAGCTGCTTCTCGTCCGGGTAAGGAACGCCGAATTTATCGAAAATATCCTTGTTGTAATAAAGTACATGCTGATTGATATTAAACGGCAAGGCGAGGACGGCATCCCCTTTTCCTTTCGTAATATCCTTAATATAGTCGTAGCCGATCGGCTTCAGGCGGCTCTCGTCGAATTGATGGCGTTTAATCAGCTCTCTTAAATCCTGATAGACGCCGGTGCGGATTACGCGCTGCTGCACGCTGCCGAATATAATGTCGGGCACATGCGTAGACAGCACTTCTTCTGGGGTAGTCGTGGCAGCCGGCGTAATGCGTTCAATCGTGACATTCGGATATTTGGCGTGGATCGGGCCAGCAATCATCGCCTCGAATTCTACGTCGGTAAAGGTTGCCCCTGTGGAGTAGAAGCTGAGCTTAAGCGGCTCGTCGCCAAGCTTCTTGAAGCTTGCCTGCTCCGATGCGCTATCCGTCTTAGCGGGCGTATTGGATGCAGCAGTCTCTGCTGCCGGCGCGTTGTTCCCGCTTCCGCAGGCAGTAACGAGCAAAACGATGAATAGGATAATAACGGTAGACTCCAGCTTTTTCATATGATTCCCTCTCATTTCTCTTTAAAGTTGGCTCAATCCGTCCTTAGATCTTTTGGAATTGGCGTGTGTTGGCCGGCCGCACAAGGCCCAAGCTTTCTCGCAGCGTGCTGCCTTCATACTCGGTGCGGAACAAGCCGCGGTTCTGCAATTCAGGAATGACCTTGTCGACAAAGATTTCAAGACCCGTCGGGAAGAGCTGCGGCAATACGTTGAATCCATCAGCCGCATGGTTCCTGAACCATTTCTCGATGAGGTCCGCCGTCTGCAGCACAGACCCCGTAAATGTAATATGGCCATGTCCCCCATTGCTGCGGTACAGCAGCTGGCGAATTGTGAAGCCTTCGCGGCGAGCCGCGTCCAGCACGACCTCCTGCCTGCTGCGAATGCCGTTAAACTGCTCAGAAGGCTTCGCTTTATCAAGCGGTACCGGTGCATCCAGATCATAATCATTCAAATTAACGGTGAATCTATCGGATAAGCCGTCTAGCGCGCGTTTCGTATCGACAAAGGAATGAAGCTCCGCTTCAAGCTCGCGCGCTTCCGCCTCCGTGTCAGCCACGATAGGCGCAAGACCTGGAAGGATAACCAGCTGATCGGCCGTTCTGCCGTACTTCGCTAAGCGGCCCTTCACATCGCTGTAAAATTCGCGTCCGGCATCGAATGTCTGCTGGGCCGTAAAGATGACCTCGGCGGTTTTTGCTGCCAGCTCCTTCCCTTGCTCCGAGGAGCCCGCTTGAACGAGTACCGGATAGCCTTGAGGCGGCCGCGGGATATTGAGCGGCCCTTTTACCGAATACGTATGTCCTTTGAAGTTAATCTCGTGCACCTTGCTCGTATCGACGAGCTTGCCAGCTGCTTTATCGAAGATGAGCGCGTCATCCTCCCAGCTGTCCCACAGCTGCTTCACGACCTCCACGAATTCCTCACCCGTCTCATAGCGCTCGGCATGCTCTGGATGCTCATCCCTGCTGAAATTATGGGCTGCGGAGCCAGCGCCTGTTACGATGTTCCAGCCTGCTCTGCCTCCGCTTATGTGATCTAACGACGCGAATTGCCTTGCAACGTGAAACGGGTCATTGTACACGGTCCCTACCGTCGCGATCAAGCCGATATGCTCCGTAAGGGACGCGAGCGCTGACAGCAGCGTGAACGGCTCAAGCTTGCTCCCTCCGCCTGCATAGCCATCGGCTAGGAAGATGGAATCCAGCTTGCCGCGCTCCGCAATTTGAGCCAGCTTGCCTAAATACTCGATATCAAGTTCGAGCTCCGGATGCGAATCCGCATGCCGCCATGCGCCTGCATGATGCCCGGTTGCGCGTAGAAATACGTTTAAATGAACCTTGCGATTAGCTTCACTCATGAAATATGCACCTCTTTTTCTGGATTTGGGTTGATAAATGCATTCTCTGGGCGAGCCAGCCCCAGATTGCCGCGCAGCGTCTGCTCCTCGTAGGAGGTGCGGAACAAGCCTCGGTTTTGCAGCTCGGGAATTACCTTGTCGACGAACCGTTCCAAGCCGCTTGGATAAATTTGCGGCATAATGTTAAAGCCATCGGCAGCGCCGTTTAAAAACCACTTTTCAATGACATCCGCCAGCTGCAGCGGTGTACCCGTAAAGGTAAAATGTCCTCTGGCTCCTGCCAGCCGGTTGATTAATTGCCTGACCGTCGGCCGCTCCCTTTCGATCAGGTCGAGTATCAGCTGATGGCGGCTTTTCATTCCGCTGACCTGGTCCGTTGTTTGAGCTCCGTCCAGACTGACGAAATCATCCAGCCCATGGCTGGATAAATCGATGCCGAGCCGCGAGGACAACCGGTTAATCGCGCCCTGATGGTCGATCAGCTGGAATAGCTCATCCTCAATATCTTTGGCTTCAGCCTCCGTATCTGCCAGCACCGGGCTTAATCCCGGCAGTATCTTCAGCTCATTAGCTTCCCTGCCATACTGCGGAAGCCGTGACTTTACATCCGTGTAGAATGTCTGCGCCTCTTCAAATGTCAGCTGGGCAGTGAAGATAACCTCTGCTAATTGCGCGGCAAACGCCTTGCCGGTCTCTGATGAGCCCGCCTGCACCAGCACCGGATAGCCCTGCGGCGGCCTTGCAATGTTCAAAGGACCTTTAACCGCGAAGTGTTTCCCTATGAAATCAATTTCGTGGACCTTGGCGGCATCAACAAGCACTCCGCTTCCCTTGTCATTGCGAACCGCATCATCCTCCCAGCTGTCCCAAAGCCGCTTCACGACGGCAACGAATTCCTCTGCCGATTCATATCGCTCGTGATGCTCGGGATGATTCGAGCGGCTGAACTGCTCAGCGGCAGGTCCCGCCCCCGTCACGATGTTCCAGCCTGCTCGCCCTTTGCTTATATGGTCGAGGGAAGCGAACTTCCGTGCGACATGGTAAGGCTCGTTATAGGTCGTCTCCACCGTTGCGATAAGCCCGATTCTCTTCGTTGCCGCAGCCAGCGCGGACAGCAAGGTAAACGGTTCGAGTGAACCGGAATGCGCCCAATACCCATCTGCCAGAAACACAGAATCGAGCAAGCCGCGCTCGGCAATCCGGGCAAGCTTCAAATAATGCTTAATGTCGACTCCCCGTTCCGGGCTCGTGTCCGCATGCCGCCAAGATGCCTCGTGATGCCCTGATGCTGCCAAAAATGCATTAAGATTCAGTTTTCGTCCTGTTACGCCCATCGCCAAGCTCCTTTACGGTTTTGTTCAGCGCTCCATTTCCGCTGTGTGCTGCAGCCTGCAGCACAATCGAGACATAAAAAATAGCCGGAGCTGCCCTAAGGCAATCTCCGGCTATCCGGTCGATAATAACCAAGTATTCTTATTGGTTTATAACAATATATTTTCTGTTTCATGAATTTATCATCATCTATTTCATCTGTCAATTCATTTTTCTGCCTATTCCACCAAGCCGGTGCGCTCCACCCCTTCGATAAACCAGCGCTGGGCGAACAGGTATACCGCCAGTAGCGGCATAATGATGAGGAAGGATGCCGCCATTTTGATAGCCTCCGCATACACGGTAATTTCACCCGCGCCCTCGGCAAGCTTCATCTCGCCTGCCATTCTAGCCAGCGTGATGGATAAGGGGACATTCTCCGCCGTGAACATGAACAGCGACGGGAAGTAGAAATCATTCCAGTTCCATACGAAAGAGAACAGTACGACCACGACCGTAGCTGAGCGAGAGATGGGGAACATCACACGGAAGAACATTCGGAAAGGCCCTGCTCCGTCCATTCGCGCTGCCTCATCCAGCTCCTTCGGCAGCGTAGAGTAGAAGGATCGGTAAATAATGACGAACATGGCCCCCTTCAGGCCATGGCCAAATATTGCGGGCACGACCATTGGCAGAAACGTATTCAGCCAACCGAATTCCTTGAAAAGCATGATTGAAGGAAGAATCGTAATTTGCGGCGGCATAATAAACGTGAACAGCAGCAGCGCTCCCCAGACCTTCTTGAACGGGAAATCCAGCCTTGCGAACGCATAGCCCGCAATCGCGCAGGAGAAGACCTGCAGCACCGCCACTGATGAAGCAAGCGATACGCTGATTAGAAAGCTTTTGCCATAGTTCAGCATTTCGCTCGCTTGCTGCAGATGACCCCAGAACAGCGTTTTCGGTACCCAAATGACCGTCGGATCTAGAATGTTTCTAGCATCCTTGACCATCGTCGTCACCATATACAGAATCGGTTTTATATAAATAAATGCGACATTGATCAGGATGACGTAAACAAACAGCTTAAACACCAAGCCCTTGTCTATTTCCGCTCCCAGCAGCCTGTATTTCAGTGCGAGCAGGCTCTTCCGAACCCGGTCATCCGAATAAACTCTAGCAACGGCTTCGGTGCCTCTTTTGGCCAACTTCATTTCAGCATCCTCCTCACTATGGTTATCGTTTGCCTGAAAGCGATTTGTCTACTCTGCTGTAAATAAATAAGGTCAAGAGCACAAAAGTTAATATAATCGAGAAATAAATCCAGGCTAGCGCGCTGGAGCTGCCGTAGTTGCTCGTATTCACTCGGCTGATAATCGGATTGGACGGGAAAGTGAACAAATCGACGACCGTATACATGAGATTCAAGAAGATATAGGGAACAAGGCCCGGCAGCGTAATTTTCCAGAAGGTGTTCCATGGTCCAGAACCGTCGATGCGGGAAGCCTCATAGACAGAGGCGGGTAGTGTCTGCCTGCCCGCAAGAAATATGAGAATTTGAACGCCTGAATACCAGAGCACGAGCACGAAAGAGCTCATCACCTTTTGAATCGGAGTCACCCAGGCTCCCGGCACGTATTCCCGCAAATAATAGTCGATGCGCAGCGTCTCCATAATGCTAAGCGAGCCCTCCCCCTGCGCGATAAACTCCTGCACGATTTGCCCGGAAGAGAAAATAACCGGAAGAAAAAAGATAACCCTGAACAGCGTTCTCCCAGGAAACCGCAAATTAAGCAGGATGGCTACAAGCAAGGAAAAAACGAGTATGATCGGAATCATCATCGCGGACTCCCGCAAAAACGGAAACAGCTCCTCATAAAGCAGGCTTCCGTTCGCGACCAGTATTTCTCGGTAATGATTAAGACCGATAAACGTATAATTGACGCTGTTCACCGTGATTTTGACCTGATGAAAGCTCATATAGAGCGAGTATCCAAGCGGAAACGCCACAAATACAAGAAATCCAAACACCCATGGCGCGATGAAGAGCGAGCCTTCCAGCTTACGTATAGTCGTACTCTCAAGCTTCCTGCCCAGCTTCATGGCTTCGTTCCCCCTTTGATGACGGCAAAGTCTTTGGCTGGAACGAAAATACCATCCTTGTTGTAATCCGTGTCGTTATAGTTGACAACGATTCGATAATCGTTGCCATAAGTCGTTTCCTTCACGTTTGGCGCGATCGTCCGGTGCCCTGTAATATATTGCTGCTGCACGGGGGCAAGCGCCTCGTTGCTTCTGGCATACTCCTCGCGTATGTCGCCTTGCCATTCCTTGTAATTCAAGCTGTAGTACCATAACGAATACGATCGCTTCAAATTGTCCGACTTGTCGCTGCTGAGCACATACGCCGGGTATGCGCCATACTCGATGCTCCGCAGCAATTCATCGCCGAATTCATCGCGCAGATTGGACCAATCAAGCGTGTAAGTACGCAAGCCGTGCAGGACGATTTGCGCAAAGGGTATCGCCTCGCTGATAAAAACGTCATACGAATAGTCATCGGTTAAGCGGTGAACATGATCGATTTGGTCCAGCGCGTAGAAATTGACGTTATTCGCAGCGGCAGATCCAAGCTCCGTTTTCGATTGCTCCAATATGCGGGACTGAATGCCGACAACGTCGCTTCGGCTCGCTTTATAGCGGCCGTTAAAGTCGGTATTTACCTGCTGTCCAATGCCGTCTTCGAAATAAATGCCGTCCGCTCCCAAGCTTTTGTAATTCTGCAGGTCGCTTGTCACAACCTTCTCATAGAACCTTGGGCTTACGAAGGAGGCTGCATCCTGACCGTCATTCTTCTGTTCCTCGAGCACCGTTCCCGCCAAATTGCGCAAGCCGTCCCGTCTCCACCAGAAGCGATCATCTCCGTTCGTGTTCAGCGTGTATTTGGCCGTCAAGTAGACGGGAATGTCCAGGCTATGGGCAAAAGCGATAAATGTCTTCATGCCGTCGTTGCCGCCAAGGCGTTTGTCCACCGGGAAATATCCCCCGTGCGTACTGAATCCATCCTGCTGCCAGCCTGAGAAATGAACCTGCATTCGGTGGATGCCCTGATTATAAAGCTCACGAATAAGTCTCTCCGCCTCCGACGTCGTCGTCGCTTTTAGGTAAGAGTCGGCAAATAGCCCCTTCTCGATGTCGGCACCTACGATATCCACGAACAGCGGCACATCCTTTTCCACCGTCTCCAGCGGTTTAACACCCTGCTCATGGATCAAATAATCCCTATACACCTTCGCCATGCCCGCATAGTCGCTTTCCTCCGCAATCAGCGGATAATAGCGGGTCGCGCGTGCATCCGTCAGAAACTTCTCGCCGCTGTAGGTATAGAATCCCTCGCCCGTGCTCTTGCTTACGCTTTGAAAAAACCGCTTGCGGTACTGCCACTCCGTCGTTGCCCAGTTCGATCGACCAACTGCGCCAGATGGCGCCGCATACACATTTGCGAACGGCTCGCCTTCCGAGATAATGGCAAGAAAGCCCTGATCGCCCGATTTGATGCCATATACGGGCATAGCGATTCTTTGCCTGCCCGTATTCTCGTTATAATAGGAAAGATCCTGGCCGTATACGCTCTCGTTATAAGTAAGCTGCTGCATCGTCCTATCCGCCGCGAAGCGGATAAGCGATCCCGATCCATCGGGCAAGAGAATATAGCCATCCTGCCCGACAGAAGGCTGCGCCCCGAACAAGGGATACAGCTTGATGTTCAGCAAACTTAATGCACCCTCTACGATGCCCGAATCCACGATCCGGGTCTCCACGTAATTTTCGCGAAGCCTCACTTCAATCGGGATTTTGAATTCCACCTTTGGCAGTACAAAGGTCACATTGAAGCCGTCGTCGACCGGTTGATAATTTTCCAGATAGCCTTGGTTTTCAATCAAACCAGCCGTTACGGAGGAGGATTTGTAGTTTTTGGCATTCACAAACTCCACCATAAGCGGCGATGTCAAATTATTTTTCCATGTATTCGGAACGGTCTCCTCCTGCCAATACGCTGGGTCCGGATACGAGCGCCACAACTTGCCGGTCGTTTTGTCCACCACCTGAAAGTGTGCGGTCGTTTTGTCAACCAGCAGCTTGAGCGCGCCCGAATCTGCAACCTGCTCGAAGCCGGCATCCGCGGGCAATCCAGCTTTGTAAAGCGTCTTGCCGCTTGGCTCGAACAGTGTGGAGACAGCTGTCGAATTAGGCACCGGACTTCCAATGCCCCCCCCGATCAACAGGACGATCCATCCGAGTCCCGCCAGCAAAGCGGCGAAGAATACGAGCTTCGCTAGAAGCTTTTTATTGCGTAAACGGATCGTCATCGGATGACCACCTCCTGATACAAGGAATTGATAAAGTTAATGAGCTCAATGCTCAGGCTGATTAAAATGAAAATTAATACAATAATGATGGCCAGCGCGATTAAAGACAGAACGATAATAAATAACGCTTCAATAAAGGTATAGTTATGTATGCCTTGAACCATCCAAACGAACAGCAAAGCGGCCCATACCAAGATCAGCAGCTTTAAAAAATTAAAAATGGCCAACTCATTCAGCGTCAATGCATGAGAAAGAAGTGTAACTGGTATTCCAATCAGAATAATCGGAAATAAGGCGTAGGAGCTGCCATAAAAAACGTCACGGAAGCGTCCTTCCCCTCGGAGCAGCGAGCTGATCAAATAGTTGGCAACGACCCAGCCGAGCCATATGCCGGTAAATTGAATCGTAATCGGAAACAAGTCAATGCCGACAAGCACGGATGGATTAAATATAAAGCTCGTGCCCGCCTGCATGTAAGCAAAGGATGCCAGCGCCGCCATAAATACAATTAAGCTGCTTAGCCAGCCTGCTTTATACTCATACCTGATCGCATAGAAGCCGTCGACCGGATGCTTGATCAAATACCAAACATGACCGAGCTGCTCAAGCAGGAGATGCTTCGGAACTCGCTTCACGCGGTGCTCTCCATCCCGCCTGAGCCTCTTCGCCAGCGTATTCCAGAGCAGATAGACGATGCCGGCAGCAAATGCGATATTCATAATTAAGCCGAAGTGGGATTGGAACCATTTCAACCTATTTTGCCAGAAGGATTCCGAGTAGCCGTTTACGACCCCTGCCTGATAGAATAGCTTTTCCGCTCTCTCGTAATCCTCTTTCTTGTACGCAGCCTTTGCCAGTCCGATAATGGCCGGCGTATACTGCGCATTCAAGCGGTGAACCTCGCTCCAAAGCGGCTCGCTCTGTTCATATCTGCCTTCCTGGGTCAATTGGTTCGCTTCATGCACTAAGGCTCCGAACTCTGACAGCCTAAGCACTTGAATGAAGTTGTTGACGCTATCGAGCACGAGCAGGTCGCCCTTCGAATTATTCGCGATGGCAGCAGGCGTCTTCACGACGCCCGTCTTCGAGGTCGCCGTTATCACATCCCCGCCCCAGAAGAACAGTAAATTCCCATTCAAATCATATTGGCTGATAATATTTGATACCGAATCAATGATCGTGATATTGCCCGCGACGTCCACCGTTATGTCATTCAACTGGGGGCTTATGCCCTGCTTCGACGAGTAATGAAACAGCTCGCCGTATGATTTAACGGGCTGCAGCGCCGCAAATTCCCCTTTGCCCTTTAGCTGGTCCAGTCCGGCAATGTTGAGCTTCTTGACCTGATCCGACTGTATCTCCTTCGTAACGGTATAAATAAAACCGTTTCTGTCGATCGTCGAGTTCGCAATCGCTCCAGGAAGCTTCTTAAGCTCCCTTTGGTACATTTCCCTCGTATAGACGAATCGCTTGAAAGAATCAAATAAGGAGAAAGCAACGCGGTTAGGCCCGAAGAAACTAATGAACTTTCCTTCGGGATCCAGCTGGACCAAGCCTTGGAACGCTCCCAGCGTAGTCACATAGATGAATCCCCGCTTATCCACGATAAGATTAACCGGGTCGTATTTGAAATCCGCAGGCAGATAGCTGGATTCAGGACGGGCAAAAGCCTTAAGCAGCTTGCCTTCCTTATCCAGCCGCACAACGCGGTTGTTTCCCGTGTCCGCAACATAGATCTCGCCCGCATCATCCACATATAAGCCGCCGGGCTTCTTGAGCGGGCTTTCCTCCACCTTTATTTCGCGGATGTATTGTCCTTGCTCATTCAAGTGGACGATACGGTTATTGCCCGTATCGGCAATATAGATCTGATCCTTGCCGTCTACAAATATATCCTTAGGCTGATTAAGCTGCAGCTTCTCCGCCTTCTCTGTGTTGGACGCTTGGCGATCCATGGGAATATGCACGTTCGTGCCGATTACGCCGGAAGGTATATACGCCGCCTGCGTTTTGACCAGCTGTCCGAATCCATCCTTATAATAGGTCTCGTACGGAAGCCGCGAGGCTGCAGCCTGCAAGCTGGGCCACGCGATGTAAATCGCCGTAATCAGGACTATGATGATCGGAACAATCCGCAGCCTCCTGTTCTTCAAACGACTTCCCCCTTCCTTATTTGATACCTGAGTGCGCCATTGTAGAAATGACCTTGCTTTGAAGAATAATAAAGAAAATCAAATTAGGGACGAGCATAATTAGTGCCGCTACGGCAGCAGCGCCTTGACGCGCCACGTTATTCGCCAGATTGCTCGTTAGTGTGGAGAGGAAAAACGGAAAGTTCTTCATCTCATCGTCCTGCATGAACAGCATAGAGGTCTCCGTATTGCTCCATGAGTTCTGGAAGGACAGAATCGCCACTGTCGCAATCGCCGGCATACACATCGGAATAACGATTCTGGCAAACACAATAAATTCATTCGCGCCGTCAATTCTCGATGCCTCCAGCAGCGAATCAGGAATTTGATCGACGAACTGCTTAAGCAGGAATACACCGACAGGCAGTGCCAGCACCGGGAGCAAGTGTCCCCAATACGTGTTCATAATGCCAAGCTGGCTGACGACCAAATACCTTGGAATTTGAATGACCTCCGGCGTGAACATCAGCATTAGAATAATCGTTGCGAATATGAGCTTGCGGCCCGGGAACGGATGCTTCGACAACGGATAGGCGCAAAGCGCACTCACAATCGTAACGCCCGCCACGCTCACGGCCGATATGAACAGGCTGTTGAACAAATAGCGGGACACCGGAACGATAGAGTTCGAGGTTACCCAGAACAGCTCTACGAAATTTTGGACGTTCGGCTCTTGTACAAAAAACCTCGGCGGATAAATGAACAGCTCATGGTAAGGCTTAAAGGCA
This sequence comes from Paenibacillus sp. 2TAB23, assembly GCF_052115165.1. Lineage (NCBI taxonomy): Bacteria > Bacillati > Bacillota > Bacilli > Caryophanales > Paenibacillaceae > Paenibacillus > Paenibacillus sp. 2TAB23. Next base: position 84,665 of record NZ_JBFRGD010000020.1, on the reverse strand, counting down.
TGATTGAAAATATAAATGATTGGAAGAATCATGACAATAGACAGCGCAAGCATGAACATGTTAAAGCTGATTCTCACAGCAAGGCTTGATTGTTTCAGGTGTTATTCCTCCTTCGTCCCGAACAATCCCCAGCTAAGCTTGTTCGCGAAATAAATGAGTATAAGAAGAAACACGGAAACCGTCGCCGCGTACCCCATCTCGAAACGGATTAGGCCATAGTCGTTAATATGGTTGACGATCAAATGGCCGGCATACTCCGGCGTAGGGTTTTGCCCGGAGAGCTCCACGCCGATCGATCCCGTCTTGAAGGTCGTAACGATCGCCATTACAGCACCGAAAAGCATTTGCGGCTTCATGGACGGAATCGTTATGAACCATAGCTCCTGCAGGTTGTTTTTGATGCCGTCTATTTTCCCTGCTTCATATAAAGTGGTATCCACGTTAAGAATGCCAGCAAGCATTGCTAGGAAGCCTACTCCCATACTCGACCAAAGAGTAACGGCAATCATCGCATTCATCAGATAGTCCGGACTGGTCACCCACAGCTTTGGAATGTCGATTAACCCCAGCTTTAGAAGAAAGCTGTTCAAATAGCCGATCCGGTCGCCCGATAACAGCGGCAGCCATATAATCGTCATCGCAATTCCTACCGTAAGCGAGGGCGTATACATCGCAAGCGCCACCCATTTGCGKTAGCCGCCCCGCAGCCGTGAGATCAGCCATGCCAGCAGAAATGCCGCGGCATAACCGCCCGGACCTACGATAACGGCAAATTTGAACGTGTTCGGCAGCGCATATTTCAAGAACAGCAAATCCTGTGCGATCAAATATTGAAAGTTGCTCCAGCCGATAAACCGCGGCGGCTCAATACCGTTGTAATAAGTAAAGCTTAATCCGACCGCAGAGATGATCGGGATGACGATAAACAGCGCGAAGCATATCAGGAATGGCGCGATGAATAAGTACGAAATTCGAAATGCCCAGATTTTAGTCCACATAGCGGTCAATCCCTTCCCAAGGCTGATCCACAACTGGAATCTCCAATTTCTGAACCTGTTTCCCCTGCTCGTCAATAAAACCGAATTCCTGCTGCTTTCTGAGCAGCTCGCGGTTAATATCCCTTACGGCCTGCTCCAGCGAGGACATATAATTCGTCGTCTTAACCACGGAGCGAATCCATGCATTGTTGATCTCGCGCTCAAGGAAATAACCTCCGGGGACGTTCGGAATGTCCTTGTACCACTTCCATTGGTTCAATATGGTAGCCGCATCTTCACTTTTCCATGGGAGCTGCGTGAACGCCTCCACATTGGACGTATTCCAGCGGAAAGCGACTCCGTTAATGGCTTCGAGATCAGAGCCATATTGCTCCTGCGTTTCGGTTGAAAGCCACCATTTTAGAAATTGCCACGCTTCATCCTTTTTGTTCGACTTCTCAAAAATAACGCCAGTGCGCTGGCCTCCGCCAGCCCAGCGGTTGATCCTGCCGTCTGCTTGCTTCGTTCCCGGAATAAGCGCAATGCCCCACCGCCCGTTAAGCTCGGGAGCAGCTGCCGAAAGCTGCACGTACATATTGTAATCCGAGATGCCGATCGGCATCGTTCCCGTGCGGAAATGCTGGTAGAAGCTAGGAACCTCCCGCTCAACGGCATATGTATTGAACAAATCCGTCCATTGCTTGAAAGCCAGATACGCTTCCGGTGTATCCAGTCCGGACTTCATGCCGCCAGGCTCATAGAAATCCACGCCGTTTTGATAGAAGTAATGGGTGAACTCCTTCGGATTCACATAGAAGTTCATGAAGTTCTGCTGCAGCGTCGGCAGAAGCTGATACACCTCATCCCAGGTTTGCGGAATGCCGATTCCGAGGCGATCCAAAATATCCTTTCTATAATAAAGCACTTGGAACGACTGCGTTTCCGGCACGCCATAGTATCCGCCATTATAATGAAGCGGAAGCCATGAGCCTGGGCTGAACTGCGGATAGAGCTGTTTGAAATCTTCGAATTCACTCAAGTTTTGCAGTGACCCGCGAATCGCGTAATCAACAGGCAGATCCTGGGTTAACCCAAGCGCAATATCCGGTTGAACGCCCGCGGCGTTGGACATCAGCAGAAGCTCCGGATTCGGCAGCAAGTTTACTTTCACCTCGATGCCCGTATCCGACGTGAAGGACTCATCGGCTAGCTGCTGGAGCTGATCCACGTAATCCCGCCCCCGCTGCACCCAGATGTTCAGCTTCTTGTCATCCAGCTCCTTCAGGCTGTCTCTTGCGTCGAACGAATACACAAAGTTTTGGGCTCCGCCCCATACGCGATTGAAAAAACCAGCCTCCATATCGGGAGCATCCGATTTCTCCGGAATGATGTACACCTCGTCGAGCTGAAGCGACTGCTTCACGAGCGTATCAATAAATGTCGCGAACTTTTCTCTCATAGAAGCGATTTCCTCGACCTGGTAGGGGATCTCCTCCGGCTTGCGGAGCAGCGACCGCAAATCCTTTGCGGACGTATCCAATCCTTGACTGATGGAGTCCTTGTTCCCATTGGCCTGAACGACCCGTTTGGACAAATCGTTCATAACCGCTGCCGCCAGCTCCATCTGATCTGTAAGACCCGGGAAGTCTCGATCCATATCCCAAGTACGATTGCGGTCGATCATTTTTTTGGTGCTGGCTCCGGTAATCGTGCGCAGATCCCAATCAATTGCGTCAAGGTGGGCAATCAGCTTCTCTAGGTCGACGATAATGGGCTTGACTGGCGACTGCGTCACAGCCAGCGATAACGTATGCGTTCCTTTCTCCAGCTTGAGCAAATACGGCTCCTTGCTTTTATTTTGCAGGATCATGCCGTTCCAGCCTGTTGAATAAGGGAAGCCGTATGCAAGCAGCTCTTGAAAAGGCACCTCTCCGTCTACCCGTATAGTACGGTAGGAGGTTTTCTGAGCAATCGTATTCTGCAAAGCACGGAAGCCGATTTTGTAAAGACCAGTCTTCGGCACGTCGAATGACCAGGTAATTTCCTGATTCTGCTCCAGCCAGCGCAGTCCGCCTACCGTATTGTATATAATTCTGCCTTTGTAACGCGGAAGCGTGCGGGCGTTTTTGTCCGAAAACAGCTTAATCGCCGTATCGTTTTTCATTGCGAAATCCTCCGCCTGCAGCGTTAGCGTATCGCCTTCTATTTCCGCCACGCCGCTATTGTCTAGGATAGTCTCCTCATACGCCGGTATCGTCTTGCTAGGGCGAAGCTCGATCCGCTCAATCGCAACCGGATCGAAGCCTTCCAGCCGAATCGAGTGCGTCCCTTTCGCGAAATGCCATTGCAAAGGCTGCGCATATGCCCCTCCTGAATCAATGAAAGGCTGCTCGCTCCAGCCTGATACATCAATTGACCGAGGGCGGATTTCATCGCCATCCGAGTTTCTCAGAATAGGCCTGGCATCCTCCCAGGTACGGTAAAGCGCGATAGAGGATGCCTCTCTGAACGGCCTTTTGCCGTCTATGGTTACTGCCCACCTGATCGGTCCCTTGCTCCCTTCACCCTTCAGTGGATTATAGGAAACGTAGATCTCATACAGCGCACTCTCTGCAACGTCAACCTCGTATTCAACCCACCCCGAGCTGCCGGACTTCCATAGCAGCACATCCTCTCTCCCTTCATAATCACCGCTCTGAATCGCTGCCGCATCCGATACATTGGACGGCTGCGCTCCATTCACCTGTATGGCTGAAGAGGCATTTCCAATCCCCTGCTCCAGCCATACCGCGAGCGCCTCGCTGAAATAAGGATCAACCTCGTAATCGAATGTAGCAATCAGATCCGCATAGTCCACGTCAGCCGTTTCTTCTCCCGATACGGAAGTGACCGCTGTGCCTGATGAGAGCAGCCATGCAGCGATTACGATACTGCTGCTGTAAACGAACCATTTGGTTTTCTTTTTCATAACGAGCAGCCGCCTCCCTCCTTTGCACATATTCCGTTATTCAGCAAATCGCACGCCTGTATCCTTATGAAAGAAATGGGCTTTCGAAATGTCCAGCTCAACTTTAACCTTCTCATTCTCCGCAAACCGATTATCCGGATCGACACGCGCAATTAGCAGCTTTTCCTGACCGATGTCCAAATACAGGAAGCGGTCCGCACCCATCAGCTCATTGTCCTTATATGTGCCGGTAATAATCGTTTCGGAGAACAATCCCTCCAGCTTCACGTTCTCCGGCCGTATACCTAATATAACCAACTTGTTTACTTGGTTATTTGCGCGCAAAATATCCTCCATTGCCTCATTAATCTTCAGACTAAAACGATTCGTTTGGAACACCAGCCTGCCCTGAGGATTTTCCTCAATTCGGCCTTGGATGAAATTAATTTGCGGTGAGCCGATAAAGCTTGCCACGAACGTATTCGCAGGCTTGGAGTAAATCACCTCAGGCGTGTCGCATTGCTGAATGACGCCGCCTTTCATCACGACGATGCGATCAGCCATCGTCATCGCTTCCACTTGGTCATGCGTCACGAAAATAAAAGTCGTGCCGAGTTTTTTGTGCAGCTTCGTAATTTCCATCCGCATCGTCACCCGAAGCTTCGCGTCTAGATTCGATAACGGCTCATCCATTAAGAATAGCTTCGGATCGCGCACGATCGCTCTTCCAAGAGCTACCCGCTGGCGCTGGCCGCCTGAGAGCTCCTTTGGCTTCCGGTTCAAATAAGGCTCGATCTCCAGAATGCGGCTTGCGTTCTTAACCGCCAGATCAATCTCATGCTTGGGCAGCTTCCGCATGCGGAGCCCGAAGGCAATATTCTCATACACGCTCAAATTCGGGTACAGCGCATAGTTTTGAAACACCATGGAAATATCCCGGTCTTTTGGAGGAAGCTTGTTGACCAATTGTTCCCCAATATAGATTTCACCCTCCGATATGTCCTCAAGTCCGGCAATCATCCGCAGCGTCGTCGATTTACCGCAGCCGGAGGGGCCAACGAATACGATAAATTCCTTATCCTTGATTTCCAGCTGGAAGTCCTGCACAACCGCGTGCTTATCTTTGCCGTACCGTTTATACAAATGGTTAATGGTTACTGCTGCCACAATATAACCTCCCGTCTTGACCTGCGTAAAAAAAACGAGGATATCATGTGCTGCTCTGATATCCTCCATTGATACGGTAGAATGTATGAAGCTGTCGCTTTAGCTTAGCACCGGCTCCCTCGTTGATAACAGGCTGGAGGTTGCTGCATCGACCTTCGCCAGCTCCTCGGCGCTCAAGCGCTCATGCCAGCTTCGCGCGGCTTCCGTAATATGCTCCGGCTTGGATGCACCAAGTATAGCCGATGTGATGCCTGGTCGGCTAAGCACCCAAGCAAGTGCATATTGCGCCTGCGATAGACCGCGCTCCTCCGCTAGCGGCCTAATGGCTTCAGCCAGCTGAATCGCGTTTTTCTTCAGCAGCTCCTCCAGCCTTGGCTCTCCTGCCGCAAGACGGGAGCCCTCCGGCGGCGCTTCTCCCGCACGGTATTTGCCAGATAGCACGCCTCTTCCAAGCGGGCTGTAGACGATCACGCCCACATTCTCCGATTGTACGAAAGGAATAATCTCCTTTTCAATTTCCCTCGATATGATGCTGTATTCCGGCTGCAAGCTCTCAAAGCGATGCAGCCCGTGCAAAGCGCTGACCCCATGCGCCTTAGCCAGCTGCCATGCGGCGAAATTGGATGCCCCTATGTATCTGACCTTGCCTTGCGTGACCAAATCATCGAGCGCGCGGAGCGTTTCGTCGAGCGGCGTATTCGGATCAAAGCGATGCACCTGATATAGATCCAAATAATCGGTTTTCAAACGCTTCAAGCTGTCCTCAACCGCTTTGAAAATGTGGTAGCGGCTTTGTCCCGCATCGTTAATCCCTTCTCCTACTCGGCCGTGTACCTTCGTAGCCAGCACGATCTGCTGGCGCCTCTCTTTCAGCAAATTGCCAAGAATACGTTCCGATTCGCCGGCTCCGTATACATTTGCCGTATCTACCAGATTAATTCCGTTGTCCAAAGCCAAATCCAATATCGTTGCGGATGCCTCTTCATTAATCCAGCGCCCAAATGCCATCGTGCCTAAGCTTACCTCCGATACTTGAAGTCCGGTTCTTCCTAATTTGCGATATTTCATAGCTTTTCCCTCCGATAGTTTGGTTTATTGGCAAAAAAAAACAGAGACATCTCTCCAAGCATGTCTCCGGTTATCCGGTCGGTCTAGAATATAGCCATATACAATTAGTAAGCTGCCAATACGGCACTTGCTTCTTTGTCATATTGGGCAACGAAGCGGCTTAACTCCGCAACGAGGTTTCCCCTGCCGAAGGATAGAAATTTACTTTCTCCCTTCGCCTGCTCGGCAGCCATCACATCGAGGAAACGGATAATCATCCTCCTCCTGCGTTTAATTTCAGGATAGCCGTTATCATACAGCCACTGATCGATCGTATTGTAAGTGCCGCGGTTCAAGCGATACATCTGCAAGCAATAATGATGAAAGGCTAGATCAGGCCATTCATACAAGCTCATACTCAGGTTATCCTTCATACGCTACCTCTCGTTTTTCCGGGAAATGGGAATCGATGATTAGGATTTGTGCCGCTTAACGGAGGAAGGGGATTTCTCCGTATCAAAGCGGCTGCGCTCGGTCCGATCGATTTGCACGATTTGACCATTGTGAATCGTGATCTGAACAACGCCATACTGAACGCCTACCAATTGCTCTTTAATCCGTTGCAGCCATTCATCAGCAACCTCAACCGTTCGGGACATAATCAACATCCTCTCTAAAGTAATGGGTGAAGCTTATAGAAAATAAAGGAGGCGCACGTCAAACGAATGTAGCTTCGATTGGCATGCGCCTCCAGTTTTCTAGCGGGCGCAACTTGCAGAGCCTATAGCGTTCGTTATGCCATAAAGGCTTATGCAAGCAATAATATTTATTTCCGACTAATTCAATAGGATAAATTAAATTTAACATGATGTTTTTCATTCGTCAACACTTATCCAACTTTTTTTAGCGGGCATTTCCTTAAAACAAAACAAAAAAGCGCCAGTGCTGCGAAGTGAGGCTGCTGTATGCTTAAGCAGTCTCGCGTCGCCCTTGGCGCTTTCCTTCATGCTTCTATGATTTGGTGCCTGCCAGCTGCTTAAGCTCTATCAGCAATTGATCAAGCTGCTCATACTCTTCTACCATCGTATGAATTTTGATATCCTGCGTTTCCATGCTCGCATGCACCTCTTGCACGGAAGCCATGTTTTGCTCGGTAGTAGCAGCAATATTGACCATTTCATCCGCCATGCTGGAATAACGGCTGTGAAGCTCGTTGGCAGAGCTGCCTACCGCGTCAGAGTGTCGTTTCACAAGCTCTGTGTTTTCGTTAATGCGATCAATGAGCTGCTCCACTTGATTCGATACGTCACGGCTTGTCGTGACTGCTGCTTGTCCATTCTCTACTTGCTCATGCACGGCGCTGATTTGGTAACGGATATCGGTTAAAATATCCGTTATCTCCTTTGTGGCAATTCTCGAGTTGTCCGCCAGCTTCCGGACCTCGCCGGATACGACTGCGAACCCGCGGCCATGCTCACCGGCGCGAGCGGCTTCAATAGCCGCATTAAGTGCAAGCAGGTTGGTTTGCTCGGCAATATCGCTTATTGTGCTCACGATGGAGCTAACCTTGTCATTTTGTTCGTTAAGCTGCTTCATCATCTCAACGGTATGTGTAATGATGGTGCGGACGCTCTCCACCTCTTTGGACAGCGTTGACATCTGCTCACGATTTTGCACGGTCAACCCAGCGTTGTCAGCCGAGTATTGCTGCAGCAGCTCGGTTCCCTCTAGAAGCTGCTTGACTGAAGCATCAATAATCTGCGAGGATTCGCTAATGTTCAGTATGGTGCCGGTTTGCTTCTCAATCGCTGCCGACATCTCGGAGAACGTAACCGTAACTTCCTTAGAAATTTCACCTGTGGAGCGTACGGTCGATTGTTGGCTGCTGCTGAACTCCGATAACACGGCAATCGAAGAATTGAGTTTAGCCAGCAAAGCCTCCGCCATATCTTTCGAGGCCAGCGCCTCTCGCTGCTTATCTGTTACCTGGCGTTGGAGCTTTCCGCTGAAGCCGGCTGAGAAGGCAAGCGCAACCGTAGCGAATATTAAATACAAAAACAAATAAACGAGTGATTCGTTAGGGAAGAGCTTCGGTTGAAGCACTGGCTCTAGAAATAAATAGGTGCTCAGCGCCGCTCCGAGTATGCCTGTAAAAATGATAGGCCTATGATCGGCATATAACGTAATAATGGCTAGATTCACATAAACTAAGAAATAGGTGCTTACGATCGGGTTCGGATCAGACAAAATTAATAGACTTACGATTATGGTTAGAATTATCGGCACGAAAAACTTGATGTAGGCCGTCAGAATGCCCCGGTATGTCATGAAAGTGGCTGCCCCGCACAAAAATGTACCGACTCCGGCAAGCAAGAGAACCATGTTTGCCCCAAGCCCGATAGCAAGATCCGTTGCGATTCCAAGAGCTAGAAGGCTCCATAGAATTTTGATTAACAATCGATTGCGTTTGTCTAGTTCTGTCAATTCTCTTTTCACGACATTTCCGCCTTTTCTGATTAAACTATTTGTTGCGCAAGCTTAACCGCCTATCTGTGCCCTGCTCCTCCTGCTCCATTTGCAGCAAGGACAGCCTCTTGCGGATAAACAAGCCACTCGTAGCGTTGTTTGTTGCGATACATCTGCTCCATGTCGAATAAAACCGGAACAACGTCATCGCCCTTATAAAATATTTTCTCTCCCACCTTCTCTAAAGGAACCTGGTAAGAAATGCGAAGCGCCCGCAGAAATATCGGCTCAAGCAGCGAAACGAAATATTTCAGCTGCAGCTTCTCGGCGATATAAACAGCCGAAGAAAGCAAATCCGAAAGATAATGACCGCGGTATGGTCTGAGCAGCGCCAATTTGTCAATTTCCGCGACGGCACTGCCAGCATCGATAACCTTTTGGTTCTTTTGGAAAGGCCATGCCTCATTAATAACGCTCGAGGTTAAGCTGTACGGCTTAATCTCAGACGTCCCTACATAATGTCCTTCTGCCGTCACAACGATGAATTTCTCAAGAGTCTGCTCGGAAAATTCAAGTTCAAAGCCCTTCTCCATCCAGACCGTAGTCCAGATGCCGTTAAACATAGCCAACTCCAGCTCGTTCTCCACTTTTTTAAACATGATTTTTCTCCTTTATCTCTCTAATTTCTCGCAGGTTTCTAGAAGTTAAATTAGATGTAGGCAACCTTTTTATCGGAATAACATACGCAATAATTTACCATTTTCACAGAAATAACATATGGAGCTCCCCTTATTATTCCTAGTGAAAAAGTGAGAATTTGAAACAGATCGTAACATTCCCATTAGTTAGTTGTCAATAATTTCCTGTTTACTTTGTTTCAAAAATCGACCTTTCGTTTATATATAACTAAGAAATCCATAAACGTTGATCATTCAGATCGACAAATAAAAATTGAGGAGAGATGACAAATGTCACGAGAAAACTCTAGTAACGGCGTATTGGTAGGCGCAATTGTAGGAGGTGCAATCGGTGCCATTTCGGCTCTGCTTTTTGCGCCAAAAACAGGCACGGATCTTCGCGAGGATCTTGCAAGCAAGTTTAAGGCGATTAGCGAGAAAACAAGGGATATCGCCACTACGGTCGGTCATACGACCAAAGACCTGGCAGCCACTGTCGGACAGAATACGAAGGATCTGGCAACCAACATTAAGGATGAGGCGGGCGATCTAATCGACCATGCCAAACAATCGAATCAAACAATCATGGACAACTTCTCCTCTAAGAAGGAAGATGTCAAGGACGAACTTGCCACCACTGGGAGGTAATGAGATGAAAGCCGATCTTGATGCAACGACAAACACGATGGCCCCCACAGAGGAAGAAATGATTAAGCTCGGCGAGGATATGGACAACATGGACACAAACGCTGAGGTTATCGAGAAAGGGTTGGTTCCTGACCCGGCTCAATAAATACACAGTAAAGCACCCTCTCCATCATCAAGATGGAGAGGGTGCTTTTTTGAAACCTATTAGAACAAAATGAACGTTTACGTTCCAAATTCCGGCTGATGATCGGCCAGCAGAAGTTTAAGCTTCTCGATTGCGCGCTTTTGGATACGAGAAACACTCATCTGCGATACCCCTAGCTGGTCAGCGATATCACGCTGCGACTTGCCATTGTGATAGGCCAGCAGCAGCACCGTCTTCTCTTCCGACTTCAATTGGTCGAGCGCCTCCTCCAGATCAAGACGATTATCAACGTTCTGATAATCGTCTTTGTCTGAGCCGATAAGATCGCCTATCGTAGCGGCGCTTTCCCCTTCGCTCGACAGCGGCGTATCAAGCGAAACATAGTGATAGGATTCACGGCAAGAAAGCACTTCAATCGTCTCTTCCACCGAGAGTCCTAGATGAGCAGCAATCTCTTCCATCTTAGGCGAATGCCCAAGCTCAACGGTTAAGTGATCGATAGCCTGCTGGATGAGCAGGCCCTTTTCTTTGATGCGTCTAGGTACCTGGATATACCAAGATTTATCTCGCAAATAGTTTTTCAGATGCCCAATGATACTCTTCATCGCATAGCCCTCAAACGGGATTTCCCGCGAGCTGTCAAACTGCCTGAATAAGCGCAGCATGGACAGCTGGCCGACCTGATACAAGTCCTCGTACAGGTCGGGACGGCTGCGTGACATTTTGGAGGCTGCCATCTTTACGATCGGTTCATAATGCTGCAGCAGCTCCGTTGCGATATCATTGCAATTCGTTTCTTGATAGATCTTCATCTTGACAATTGTTTCTTTCGGATCCAGGAAGGATGAATTCGCGTTCATGCCATCTCCTCTTTCCTACCAAATAGCTTGGTGAGAATCACCTCTGTACCTCTCTCAGAGAACACTTCCACCTTGTCCATCAATGCGTGCATCATGAAGAGGCCGAGTCCGCCTGCTGTTACTTCGCTTAGCTCCTTGTCATGGAGCGTAGCGCCTTTGCTATCGGCAGGCTTATAGTTAAAGCTGCTTCCCTCATCCTTGATGCGGATGGAGATTCCGTTATGCTCAAGCTCGAAGCTCAAATCGATTACGCCGGGCTGTGCATTACTGTAGGCATGAAGCACAACATTCGTGCAAGCCTCCGTTACCGCTACCTTCATATCTTCGATCTCCTCGTAGGAGAAACCTGCTTTGTTTGCGATGCCAAACAATGTAAGTCTGACAATATCGATAAATTCGGCTCTTGCCGGTATCGTCAAATGAATAAATGAGTTCATAGTTTCTTCTGTCCTCTCTTGTATGTTCCTATTATACCTCATATTTTTTTAACTTTATTCCACACCCTAATCGTTGATATGACACCATCGTACAAAGAACTAATCATGCTGGGCTCGCCTGCTGGTTTTTTGCCATGTCCCTTGATCGTAGCAACTACGCTTGCAGCCGATTCTTTCGCAGCGCCCGTAAACGAATGAAGAGCATGTCCCAGATCGTTAACCGAAGCAAACAATATATCCAACGAGCTTAGCTTTGTCCGCACATCCAGCGTCATTGCGTTCGTATTATGAATAGCCTCCTTTACTTCAACACTAATTTGAGTTACCTCTGTCCGGAGTGAGCCTACTGTCTGGCGCATCTCATCCAGTGCTCCACGAAGAACCTTCAACGTTTGAATGAGAGAGTATAGAAGAACTAGAAAAGCAACTGCTATGACTGCAATACTGATTTGCATTAACAAATCCATTCTCATCACTTCCTTACTTTCTTTTTTTCATTAGTTACCCGCTCCTGGGCCGTTTGAAACAACCAGGTCGATTATCGTTTTATTGGGACGAAAATTGTCCTTTCTCTTATTCATGGTATAATGATAGAGATAGCAAAATTGATATTCAATCATACAAAAGGAGCCTATTAAATTGCGCAATCTACGGTTAAATATTAGGTGGAAAATATTAATCGGCTATTTCTTGATCATATGCTGCGTCGGCGCTTCAATCCTAGTCGTCAGCAACCGAATTTCTTCGTTGCAGCTCGAGATTGAGACCATTACCAGCCGGGACATAGAAGTTCACAATCTTATTACTACCCTCAGATACAATGCAGTGAGTATGGAGACAAGCCAGCGCGGATTTGTCATCACCGGAACCGAGAATTACCTCGAACCTTATACCCGGGGGAAAGCAGAATGGGAAGCCAACTATAATACGCTCTACCAATATCTCTCAGATGACCCGAGCTCTCGCAAAAGCTTGGAGGAAATCAAGATTACGATACAAAATTGGATTTCCGAGGCCGGAGAGCCGACGATTGCCATGAGAAAAGCGAATAATACGCAGGGTATCATCGACTTTTTCAATGAAGACACAGGCAAACAGCAAGTTGATGACCTTCGTATTCAATTGGAGACTCTGCGACAAAAGGAAATAACATCAACTAAAAACCATATTCTCGACCTGAAGAACCGCAATGATATGTTAATCATTAGCTTATATCTGATGTTGATTATCGTTTCCATTATTTCTTTTATTATCGTGTCGTACGTTTCCGGCACGATTGTCAAAACCATTAAGGATGTCGTAAAGACCATTTCCGAAATTGCCTCCTCAAGCGGTGATTTGTCAACGAGGATAAAGGTTAACACACGAGATGAAATTAAGGATCTTGCCGAAGCAACCAACCATCTGCTTAGCAACCTAAACGACCAATATTGGATTCAGGAAAAAGTGGCTGAAGTGGCCACGATGAACCAAGGCATCAATGATATTCCAACATTAGCGAAATCCTTCCTGACTAAGCTTGCTCCTATGCTTGATGCTGCCTATGGCGTGTTTTATATCCGTACAGGCACGGGTGATCAGCAGCGGCTCGTGAAATCCGCTTCCTACGCCGCGTTCGGTGACGAGACCGGACATGCAAGCTTCCGGCTAGGTGAGGGCTTAATCGGTCAAGCAGCACTTGAGAAACGGACATTTTTATTAAATGCTGCTCCTGATCATAAGGTAAGCTTACAATCTGGGCTCGGCAAGCTAGAGCCAAAGAGCATTCTCATCATCCCTTTTGAGTTCGAAGGAAAAGTGGTGGCAATCGTTGAGTTTGCATCTGTGGAATCGTTCACCTCACAGCATTTGAAGCTGCTTGAGCAGCTCGAAAGCCATTTCGGCGTTGCGATCAACAACGTACAAGGCCGTATGGAGGTCGAGAGGCTGCTTAGCGAGTCGCAAGTGCTTACGGAGGAGCTTCAAACCCAAACGGAGGAGCTCCAAACACAGTCCGAGGAGCTCCAGATGCAGCAAGAGGAAATGCGCATGACTACCGAACATTTGGAGGAGCAAAACCTATTCGCCGAGCAGAAAACAAAGGAATTGGAAAAAGCGAAGGAAGAGCTTGAAACGTATTCGGAGCAGCTGCGACGCAGCTCGCAATACAAATCGAACTTCCTTGCCAATATGTCGCATGAGCTTCGTACGCCGTTGAACAGTATTCTAATACTATCCCAAATGCTTGCCGAGAATGGGAACAACACGCTTAATTCGGATGAAGCAGGGTATGCTAAAGTAATCAATACGTCAGGCAATGACTTATTAGCGCTTATCGACGATATCCTTGATTTATCTAAGGTCGAGGCAGGTAAGATGATATTGACGATGGACGAAGTGAATATCAGTGAAATACCTGAGCATATGCATCTTCTCTTTAATCCCGTAGCTGATAATAAAAACTTATCATTTGATATCCATGTAGACGCCAACGTACCACCGGTTCTCTATACGGACGGTCAGCGACTGCAGCAGATTCTGAAAAACCTATTGTCCAATGCAATTAAATTTACGGAAACAGGCTCAGTAGCCATGAATATTCAAAACGCTGACCGTAAGGACATACAGAAGTATATCCCGGATCAAATCGACAAGACTGTATTAGCAATTTCCGTTTCCGACACGGGAATAGGCATTCCGCTGGACAAGCAGCAGCTTATATTCGAAGCCTTCCAGCAAGTAGACGGCGAAACGAATCGCCAATATGGCGGCACCGGTCTCGGCTTGTCCATCTGCAACGAGTTTACGAAGCTTCTGCGCGGACGCATTATTCTGGACAGCACCCCGGACAAGGGAAGCGTCTTTACGCTCTTTGTCCCAAGTCTTCCCGATATGGAGAAGGAGCAGCTCGTTACTCTTAATCAAGAGGTTGCAGCGGCTGTGGAGACTAAGCTTGAACGTCCAGCAGTTGTATCTGCACCGGATATTGTGGATTATACCGTGACGGAAGCTACTGAATATGAAGGCCAATTGTTCAAAGCCAAAAAAATCCTGCTCGTTGAGGATGATTCACGCAATATATTCGCGCTTGTGAAAGCATTAGAGAACAAGGGCATGAACGTAACTGTAGCCAATAACGGCAAACAGTGCTTGGAATTAATTAGCAAGCAGACCGATTTTGACTTGATTCTTATGGATATTATGATGCCGATTATGGATGGTTATGAGACGATGAAAGCTATACGTCTTGATTCAGCAATCAAACATACGCCTATTATCGCGCTCACAGCCAAAGCCATGAAGAGCGATCGTGAGAAATGCTTGGAAGCCGGAGCATCCGATTATATTAGCAAGCCTCTAAATATGGACCAGCTCTTCTCGCTTATGCGAGTTTGGCTGACGAAGCAGGTGGAACATTGAATCAAGCATCACATGAAGATACAGAAGGAATAGAGGATTTATCTTATAGCGAATTGGAGCAAATCGAAATCGGTCTGCTCCTCGATGGCATATACCAAGTGTATGGCTTCGATTTCAGGAATTACTTGCGTTCTTCGCTAAGGAGGCGCATCCAGCACCGAATGAACCTAGAAGGCCTGAGTACGATTACCTCCTTGCTGGAAAAGGTTCTTCATGTACCGGGTTTTATCGAAAAACTACAAAATGATTTCTCCATTAAAGTAACGGAAATGTTCCGAGATCCAAGTTTTTTTTCCGCTTTTCGCAGCCAGGTTGTCCCTTTTCTACGAGACCTGCCTGAAATCCGTATATGGCATGCCGGCTGTGCGACCGGAGAAGAGGTTTATTCGATGGCTATCCTGCTGCTGGAAGAAGGCTTGCTGGAGAAGACAAAAATTTACGCGACAGACATGAACGAGCAGGTCATTCAGAGTGCAAAGACAGGCAAGTTCCCGCTTAAACGCATGCAAACCTTTACGAAAAACTATTTGCAGGCTGGCGGCAGCAAGGAGTTTTCCTCTTACTATACGACAGATGCAGAGCATGCGATGTTCCACGCATCTATCAAACAGAACATGATGTTCGCACAGCATAATTTGGCTACGGATCGATCGTTTAATGAATTCCACGTTATTTTATGCCGCAATGTCCTTATTTATTTTGATTCGCAATTGCAAAGCCGCGTTCATGATTTGTTTTTTGAAAGCTTATCTGCCCAAGGCTTCTTAGCTTTAGGCAATATGGAATCGATTATCTCCCTCCACAAATCGCAGTATGAGGATATCAACACCTCAGAACGCATTTTCAGGAAAATGATTGGATAAACTCAAATATGCTTAAACAACAAAAGGGAAATGACGTAATAGCGTCATTTCCCTTTTGTTAAAATAAACAGCAATGCATGGTCTAATGCTCTGCCGCAACATCCAAATATTTGGTTAGAACGACCTCGGTGCCGCTCTCTGAGGCGTTTACCTCCACCTCATCCATCAGCGCCTGCATAAGATAGATACCTAACCCGCCTACGCGGAGCCCGCTAACATCAACGTCTGGAAGCGGCGATGCTTTCTCAAGCGCTTCACCGACACACGTAGAGACACCGTTGTTTTTCACTTTTATGGTAAGGCCGGAATCCATAGGCTCGAAGCTGATGTCGATCACATTGTCCGTTTCACGAAATTCTCCGTGAATGACTGCATTGTTACAGGCTTCCGACACAGCAACCTTCATATCTTCCATTTCCTCATATGGATAGTTCATTTTTGATGCGATGCCAAAAAGACAGATTCTGACCATATCGATATAGTCTGCATGGGCCGGTATTTGTAAGCGAATGGCATTCATGCTTGGGCCTCTGTCCCCTCTATTAGATATCGTGAAATCCCTGTCAAATCAAATAACCGTTTGACGGAAGGCGGTATTTCGCGTACGAAAAAAGGAGCCTTCAGCTCATCGCGCAGCTTCAGCACCGAAACGATAATGCCGATACCCGTACTGTCGATATATTTTAAATGTTTGAGATTTAGGATCAATGCTTTGTCCGTGCGGTTCATAACCGGTTCCAAAGCCATTCGCAGCTGCGGAACCATGGACAAATCCAACTCACCGCTGACATGTAGAATAAATTGGTCTAATGATTCTTCCTGTACGACTTGAAATTGCTCAGCCTTCATTTTCATTCACTCCGCTCGCGTTTGTTTAATAAATAGCTTATCAAGTTCCTGCTGATTGTACAAGCTGTACAAACGAATACCTACATCGAGGCACGATGGAAATAATGAATGGACGTCAGCTTATTCGAATCGACATCGATGAATAGCTTCAACAAAGCATCGCCGCGTTCAAATACGATTCCATCCTCCGTCTCATAATCCGGTTGTCCCAGTGCTTCTTCTAACGCTTTAATCGTCGCAGCAAGCTGGATGCCATCAATGATTATTGTCTGGGCATTTTCCGGAATTTCTAGCGAATAAAGCATTCCGTCGCTGAAGACAATCGCCATATTCGGATACTGGTACGTGTACAATTCATTGAGATAAGGATCCTCTACGATTTGCTCAGGCTTCCCCAGCTTCTTGATTACTGCGCTAGGGTCATCAAAGAGAGTAATATCATTTACACTTTGAAGCTTAAAGCTTGGTTTCACTGCTTCCTTGACCTTCGTTGCTTCTTCCGAATAGGTCGTATTAGCTACGGTTGCGGGAGGCATAGAAGCTATTTCTATTTCATGAACTGACTGCACAGAGGACGGCGCTTCAACGGCGTTCGTAACCATCGCTTGCTTATAACTCGAAGCAATTGGGGCCAAGTTACCTGAGTAAGCAACAATTCCTCCAATCAAACAGCCAATTAAAATAAAATTCTTCATATGGTCTCCCTCCTATGCGGGAATATCCTTATTGTTTCACTTATTTATGTATAAACCAATCCGAAGAGTTTGAAACAGGAAATTGATATTTAATTAAATAGAAAGATGAACCCGCTGAGCAGGCTCATCCTTCTTTGGTTGTAATCATGACGACGCAAATATCATCCTTCTGGCTTTCATTGTTAAATTCCGAAAGAAAATCACTTACAATTGCCGTATGCTCACACACTTCTTCTCCGCGCAACCGTTCAACGAGCATATGAAGCTTAACCTCTTCATTATCCCCAAGCGCTTCACTTAATCCATCCGTGTATAGAAATAGCTTCATTTGCCCTTCGTACGCAAAGGTCCCTTTACTGATGTCAATATTCTCGAATAACCCAATCGCACAACAGCCCTCCGTCAGCAAAACCTCATCGCCGCCCGCTAGCACTTTTCCTGGCGGGTGTCCCGCATTAACGTACTCGATCACTTTCTTATCCGTATCGATAACCATATAAATAGCTGTGAAATAATAGTTCAGCAGCTCTTCCTTTTTATAGAGCTGGTTCATGTAGCGGTTCAGCTCATGCATGACTAGGTCAGGCTCCGTAATGCGCATAATCGTATCTTTGAGCACCGACGATATGTACATGCATACAAGTGAAGAAGAAATGCCATGGCCCATCATGTCGAGTAGGATGACACCATATCGGCTCTCATCGATGCGGTACCATGCATAAAAATCGCCGGCCAGCTCTGAGGAGGGCTGGTAGACCGCGCTTACCGTTATTTGGTCGTCATTGATAGGCTGGCTCAATACATTCCGCTGAACTTTTTTGGCAAGCTCCAGCTTCGTCTTCATCTGCATGTCTCTCTCTTTGTGCCAATCAATCTCCCTCTTCAGCCGAAGAGAGGAACGAATACGGGCTAAGAGCTCCATCTTATTGATCGGTTTCATGACATAGTCGCTTGCCCCAGCATCGAGCGCTTCTGCCATCTTGTTCGAATCGCCCAGCGCGGTAACAAATATAATGGGTACATCTTTATATCTCTCTACCTGCAATATGCGCTTGCATGCCTCCAGACCGTCGATCTCAGGCATCATCATATCCATGAGAATAAGATCAACGTTAGTTTCTGCCGTACTTGCGCTTTCTATGTCCAGCATATCGTAAAGTTCCATTGCCGAGGAGGCGATTTTCAAATCCTTATAGCCCTCTTTGTTCAATATGGCTTTAATAATAATCTGGTTGGTAGTGTTATCATCTACGATTATAATACTCATATCTAGGCTCCTTTAACTCCAATACCATCTACTCATATTTTGAGCGTAACTGCAAGGAGAGTCAACTTTTTATAGGAAAATAGACCAATAAAGACCTACCCTCGCGGATAGGTCTTGAATTGTCGTTATTCAAGCAGCGTTTCTAGCTCTTAAACAACGTAATGAGGATAGTAGTATACGGCCGGGTCGAACTCTTCGCCCGTATACTCCTTGCCGCCCCATGCGATAACGAGAATTTTATCTTGATCCAGCTCGCGTTCAAGCCGCTGCGATTCTTGCTCAGAAATGCCGAGCGACCTCATCTTAGCGCGGAGCTCATCCCCATTGGATCGGAAAATGTTCGCAATCGCCGAACCGAAGCCTTCCTCAGCTACCCCTATTTTTTCGGCATCCGTGTTTTCCACGATCCGTTTCGTCCGATCCTTGTCATGAGTGAGAACAAAGATTTTGTCCTTGTGGTAACCCTCCGTTTGGAATTTATAAACCTGTTCCTGTACCTCAACGACATTATTTACAGTGTGCACCTTCGTATTGGATAGATTATTCATGTTAATTCCTCCTATTATTATCATATTATTATTGCGTTTACTTCATTTCAGGAGCGTCGTTAACTGACTCGTCTTCTGCCTACGATAAGCGATACGATAAAGAGTACGATAAACACGACAAACAATATTTTCGCTATACCAGCTAACGCGGAAGCAATTCCGAGAAAGCCGAATATGCCAGCGACAATTGCAAAGATAAAAAATAATAATGCCCATCCTAACATTGGAATCATCCTTCCCTCTTCATTGTGTTTTTTGCTAACTTGTCATGTTATTAACCAGTGCCAGTACCTTTGAAACAGCCTAATAGCAAGCTTCACATGCTTATGCACAGCTATTAATGAAGAAATAAATATATGTTTTTTTATACTGTTTCAGATGCCTTGGATGAGGTTAAGAAACTACACCAAACAAATCGATAATAGAAAAGGCTGGTGATGATCGATGGAAAAGCAACGTGTTCACGTTAACGGCATCGATTTAGTCTATGAAGAATGTGGAAGTAGTAATGGGAAAGCGATCGTATTGCTCCACGGCTTTTGCGGCTCATCGGGGTACTGGTCAAAAATATGTCCTTTGCTTAGCGAGCAATATCACGTCATTATACCGGACCTTCGCGGTCACGGCGGTTCCTCGGCACCCGAAGGAACGTACACCATGGATCTAATGGCTGATGACATTGCAGAGCTCTTGGCAGCGCTTCATATCGAGAAGGTAGTCATGTTCGGCCACTCCTTGGGCGGTTATGTCACGGCTGCCTTTGCCGAAAAATATCCAGACAAGCTTTCCGGCTTCGGCCTTATTCATTCCACCGTCATGCCGGATTCCGAGGAAACGAAAGAGAAGCGCTTGGCTGATATTGAAGCGATTCGCGAGAAAGGCATTTCCAAATACCTTTATGGCATCATCCCTAATCTCTTTACGGACGAAAAGCTTGCCGAACTGCGCAGCGAGGTCAACGATCTCATTGGCGTAGGCCAAGAGATGGAAGCTCGCGCCGTCATTGCGACATTAGAGGGCATGATGCAGCGTCCCGACCGAAGCCATGTGCTGGCAGAAGCTAAATATCCGGTACTGCTTGTCGCAGGTGCCGAGGATGCCGTCATTAAGCCCGACGATACGTTCACGGTGACGAGCCTTGATCAGCCCGAAACCACCTACAAATATCCCCATATTCTCGAAACAACCTTCGAGGATGTGGCGCATATGAGCTTAGTCGAGGTATCCGATCAGCTTGCCCGGGTCATGTCCACTTATTTGAAAACATTGGATGAGCGTGAAAAGACGAGAACCGAAGGAAAAAAAGAGCTGCAAACGGAGAAATAAAGGAAATGAAACTACTGTCCTGTTTCATAATCGCAATTAAAGGGTAAATAACAATGTACGGATAACCCCCTATCTATCCGCTACCAAATAACTGGAGGTGCTAGATACTATGAGCCAGACAAAGAATAGTACAGATACTTCTTATCGAACGGGAGAAATTGTAAAGCATGCTGGGACTTACATTTCAGAATCAGGCAAGGAAAATAAGCTGCAAGAGGGAGAAAGATTCCCTGCTTGTCCTATTAGCGGTAATGAAACAAATTGGAGTAATGCCAATTAGCGTTAAATAACGGAAATGAACGATATTGAAGGGCTGCCCAAAGAGTAGAAATTCTACTTTCAGGGCGGCCCTTCCTTCGTTTTTATGAATATTTTATTTGTTTTCTATTTCCCAGCCCTAACTTGTATGGTAGTATGGTAGTGTAAATCCGAAAGGAATGAGTACATGAATTTCAATCATCGCCCTCAGCCGGTTTCTACAAGAGATGCTGTCTATATGGAGCTCAAGGAACAAATTTTAAAGCTTCAGCTGCCACCCGGCACGCCCCTTTCGGAGAATGAAACCTCGCTTTTGTTCAAGGTTAGCCGCACGCCTGTCAGGGAAAGCTTTCTTAGGCTTGCCCAAGAAGGCCTTGTACAGGTGCTTCCACAGCGCGGTACCTTCGTTTCGCTGATTGATACGGCGCTCGTAGAGGAAGCGCGCTTTATGAGGGAGCAGCTGGAGAAAGCTGTTATCCTTCTTGCTTGCAGCCATTTTCCACCGGCTTCTCTGGATGCCCTTGAACAAAACCTGCTTGAGCAGCAGGCATGCATCAGCAGCAAGGATGACAAGAGCATGTTCGAGCTTGATGAGGCTTTCCACCGCATTATGTTTGAAGGGTGCAGTAAAATGAATATTTGGTCGATTATGCAGCAAATGAACGCGCATTTGAACCGCAGCCGCATGCTAAGGCTCGTTGACGACCACGATTGGAAGGATCTCTTCGAGCAGCATGTCCGGATGGCTGAAGCCATTAAGAAGCAGGACGGCATGGAAGCGCAGAAATTAATGGTCGAGCATCTCAGTTTGAACATCGCCGATCAAGCACTGCTGAAAGAGAAATATCCGGGCTATTATAAGTAACCACTAGGAGGATCACCAAGCATGCAAATGACGTTCAGATGGTTTGGCGAAGGCAATGATACTGTACCGCTCAGCTACATTAAGCAAATTCCCGGAACGGACGGCATCGTCTGGTCGCTGCATGATGTACCGGCAGGCGAGGAATGGCCGCTTGAGCGAATTATGGAAGTAAAGCAGCAAGCCGAGCAAGCAGGATTGCATATCGATGTCGTTGAAAGCGTTAACGTACATGAAGATATTAAGCTTGGGCTTCCCTCCCGCGACATGTATATCGACAACTATAAACGGACGATTGAGAAGCTCGGAAGCGTCGGAGTCAAAGTGATCTGCTACAACTTCATGCCGATTTTCGATTGGCTGCGAACTGATCTTCATAAGCCGATGGGCAACGGCGCTACGGCATTATTTTATGAGAACAGCCGTATTGCTAACGCCGACCCTTTTCAATTAGTAGAGGAAATCAATGCGAACTCCGCCCTTACGATGCCAGGCTGGGAGCCTGAGCGGCTGCAGCATCTGACTAGTCTATTCGAAGCGTATAAAGGCGTAACAGAGGCGCATTTATGGGAAAATCTACGTTATTTCCTGAATGAAATTATACCCGTCGCTGCACGCTGCGGCATTCGAATGGCCATTCACCCGGACGATCCGCCATGGCCTGTGTTCGGCTTGCCGCGAATCATGACCTGCCAAGAAAACTTCAGAGCCTTTTTGAAGCTTTATGACAGCCCTTACAATGGAATTACACTGTGCAGCGGCTCGCTTGGCGCCAATCCGAGCAACGATATTGTCTCGATGATTCATGAATTCGGGGATCGCATACCCTTTGCCCATATTCGCAACGTGCGGGTATATGAAAACGGCGATTTTATTGAAACCTCGCATCGTACGCAGGACGGAACAGTCGACATCGCCGGCATTGTAAAGGCTTATCACGACATCGGTTTTACCGGTTATGCACGGCCTGATCACGGCCGCCATATTTGGGATGAGCAATGCCGTCCTGGCTACGGTCTTTACGACCGTGCGCTAGGAATTATGTATTTGTGGGGATTATGGGACGGTTATGTGCATGCAGCCGCTTCGTGCGGCGACAAGGAGGCACGTTCATGACCCTATTTCCGAAGCATGAGTCCTACAAGGGAAAAGTTGTTGTCATTACCGGCGGCGCTGGCGTGTTATGCCGGGTTATGGCGCTTGAGCTTGCCCGTCAGGGAGCAAGCATTGCGATTCTAAACCGTACGTTGGAGAAGGGCGCGGCAGTTGCCGAGGAAATTAAAGCAGCCGGCGGTACAGCAATCGCTGTGGCATGCGATGTAACGAGCACAGAAAGCACCCAAGCAGCTGGTGCTGCCGTTTTGGACCAGCTTGGCCCTTGCGATATATTGATCAATGGCGCCGGCGGCAACCATCCGAGTGCGAATACGACGAATGAAACCTTCAAGCCCGAACAGCTTCATGCTGCGAATACGACTACTTTTTTCAATCTCAGCGTGGAAGGTTTCCGCAGCGTCATGGATTTAAACTTCGTCGGCACGCTTATACCAACCCAGGTATTCGCAGAGCAGATGCTGGGTCGACAAGGAGCGGTTGTCATCAACATATCTTCCATGAGCGCTCCTTCTCCAATGACCAAAGTGCCGGCCTACAGCGCAGCCAAAGCAGCCATCGTCAATTTTACCCAGTGGCTGTCTGTGCATTTCGCGGAATCGGGCATTCGCGTCAATGCCATTGCGCCTGGCTTCTTTCTAACGGAGCAGAATCGCAAGCTGCTCTTGAACGAAGACGGCTCATTGACCGAACGCTCGGATAAAATCATTTCCCATACGCCTATGCGCCGCTTCGGCAAGCCCGAGGATCTTCTTGGCGCATTGCTATGGCTCGCAGACGAAACGACGTCCGGATTCGTAACGGGGACAACCATTCCCGTCGACGGCGGGTTTCTAGCTTATTCCGGCGTCTAAGCATGACGAACAGCGGTAGCCCTAGACTTGAAATGAAAGCCTTTGGCTTCCGCAGTTTTATTGTAAGTATGTTACTTCCATTCGAATAAATAAGGACCACACAAGCCTCCCTTTCGTGCAGGCATTCGCATAACGCTCCCCCAAAGAACTTGATCCTATATCTCCTTTAAGCTATTCTTAATTTACTTTTATATAAAACGAGATTAAAGGAATGGCATGCATGAATTTATCAGAACTATCATCTGCGCTTGAGCCTATAAACTTAAGAAGCTGCCTGATCACCCAAAACGACCGGATGCTGTTTGAGCATTATCGAAATTCATCCATTCCGGCAGAAATCGCCAAAATTAACTCCTGCACCAAAAGCTTTTTGTCCGCCTTGGTTTGTATCGCTATGGATCTTGGGATCATACCAGAACCACAAACTAAGGTCACCGAGTTTTTCCCGCAGCTTCTCGCGGATTCCGATCCAAGGAAACGGGAAATTACGCTGGAGCATCTTTTGACGATGACATCTGGCATGAATTGGACCGAGTTCGGCGGCCAAAATTCGTTTCCACGAATGACAAGGTCCGATGATTGGGTTGATTTTGTATTACAGCAGCCTATGGCCTACTCTCCTGGAACGCACATGGAGTACAGTTCCGGTGCATCCCAGCTGCTGTCTGCCATCCTTGTGCAGAGATCTGGCATGCCTACTGCCCGTTTTGCCGAGGAGCATCTGTTTTCCCCGCTGGGCATCGTAGACTATCAGTGGGAAGCCGATCCCCAGGGCATTCATACAGGCGGTTACGGATTACGGCTGCGTCCCGCGGACATGCTCAGCTTCGGGCAGTTATACTTGCAGCAGGGACGTTGGGGACAACGGCAGCTGATTTCCAGTACCCGTGTCATTCGTTCCGTGCAGCCATCCATACTCGTAAGTTCGCTAAACCCATGTTTTTACGGGTGGCATTGGTGGACAGAAACCATTAGCGCGGGAATGGACGAAGCAATTGCCAGCTCCTCACCGTCGAATTCTTTTGACTGCTATTACGCTAGAGGATATGCCGGTCAGTTCATTTATAATATCCCCAGCTTGGATATCGTTGTCGTTCTCACCGACGATAAACGGAAGAAGGATCGGCATCCATCCAATGTGTTCCGTGAATTGATCGCTCCGCTGCTGATTAGGGATATGAAATAAGCAACTCTAATCACTTATTCCCAGGCATAGGCGTTGTTGAAAGCTTCAGCAGCCTGGAAATCCAGCGCTGTTAGCCCGCCTCCGCGCCATGTTGTCAGACGAAGCGTAACTATTTTATAATCGATGGCAATAAAGGGGTGGTGGTTGAGCAGCTCGGAAGCTTTCGCTACCCTATCTACAAACGCAATGGCGTCCATGAATGCGGTAAAACGATATTTCTTCGTTATCCACTTGCCATCCTCACGCTTCCATCCTTCGTTTGCCGACAAGCCTTCCTCTATTTCAACATCCGTTAGCCTCATGTCCAGCTATCCCTCCTTCATTTAGGTCTATTATACGATAAGCGACTAGATTCAATATGGTATAATTCGGATATTAATAAATGGATCCATTTTTGAAAGAGAGGTATTTGAAATGGGAATGATAGGATACTTGCAGCAGCTTCCAGTCACACAGCTGAATTCGCTTATTGCTCGGGTTGACGAGCTTGGAGGCGTCATCATACACGAGACGTTCGAGGAAGAAGTGCTCGACATCGACAAAGCTTGGCACGGCATTCATTTTCTGCTTAATGGCAGCTCTTTCGGGGGAAAAGAACCCTACGAGAATGTCATACTCGGAGGCGCTCCTATAGGAGCGGACGAGGGCTACGGACCAGCTCGGTTTTTAACGGCAGAGCAAGTGAAGGATGTCTCGGAAGCTCTCGCACAGCTAAGCAGCGATGAGCTTGAATCGCGTTTTGATCCCGCGGAACTTAGCGCCGAATCCGTTTATCCATCCAACTCGGACTGGAATGATGAGGATGATAAAGAGTATGTGCTCAGCTACTACGCAGCGGTCGCTGACTACTATAGAAGCGCGGCGAGCAAAGGCTATGGGATGCTGCTCTATCTGCTGTAAGCTCTTTGATTATCGCATTGAGGAAGAGGAGGAAGCGCTATGCCTGAAATAAGCCATGCCGCGTATTATTTCGAAGATGACGGACGCATACCGAACCATCCGAGCTTGCCGCTTGTTGTTTATAGAGGCGCTCTAACCGATCAGACCGATGAAATAGAAGCTATTTTCAACAGAAACAACTGGAGAAACAGCTGGATCAATGGCGTGTATGACTTCCACCACTATCATAGCAACTGCCATGAAGTGCTCGGCATATATAGCGGCAATGCTGATCTTCTCATAGGCGGCGAGCAAGGCCGGACCTTTGCCGTGCAAGCAGGAGATATTATTCTGCTTCCAGCCGGGACTGGCCATAAGAGATTGAAAGCGAGTAGTGACTTTAAAGTCATTGGTGCTTACCCGAATGGAATGAGTTACAATACCAGGCGAGGGACGCTTGCGGAACGCTCTGCTGACTTAATCGAAATCGAAAAGGTGCCGCTTCCTGACCTTGACCCCGTATATGGAACGGTCGGTCCTTTATTTGAATTATGGAGCAATAAGCATCGATAGTCATAAGCGCATCATTCCTTTTGTACTTCTATTTCACCAGCTACAATCTGAGGCGGATATGATTGCATCACAACATATACACCTGTATCATCCGTTTCCGGCGTTACTATGACTCTGTCGCCTTCTTTAAGTTCATTATAGAGCTTGATATCTTCAACAATATAGTTGATTAATTCGACGTTATTCTTTTTGAGGGCAGCAAAGGTCTTCGTTTCAGAATCCTTTTGAGAGATCTGATTCGCTACTAAGACTCTTTGATCTTCCTTCGAAATAATATAATTCCCCTTTTTGGCTTCGGACGAAACACTGCAACCACTCAGCAGGCATATGGCAAGTACGGTAGCTGCTCCTATCGTTAATTTTCGCATGATTTACACTCCGCTTCGCAACTGAAATTTTCAGTAAACCTACTTTAGTAGACGAATTCCGCGTACATTTGTTGCATTTCCCTGATTAACTTGACGATAAAGAAGTTAGACGTCTACTTTCGGAATAAAGGAGCGGTTGAAACATGTTAGCAACCATGCAACGCGAGGTTTTTGATAAGATGGATGATCAATCATTACTAACTGCCTGCTTTACACCACTGATTCACACATACAAAGAAGTAAGCAGCAAAAATGAGGATATAGCCGACTTTTACAATAGATTGACTTCCGGTCAACAAACCTTATTTATTTTCAAAACCTATTACAGCCATGTGATAGAGTCGGTTCAAGAGCTATACTGGTGGAGCGCTTATTTTCTCGCTCACGAGGCGAGATGGACTGCGCTTAATGAGAAGATACGCGAGCTTGGAGCTCTCGAATTCGTCTCATTCTTAGAAGACGTTGAAGCTACGCTTCGCACCCGCAATCATCCTATTCCTCCAGCTCGTCTCCCATACGTATCCCGTGATGACCTGGAAACGGACACCGAGCTTCGTATTTTCTTCGAGTCGGCCTATGTACGTCTCGCCCTAGTCAGCGATAGAACAATTGAGCGCTTAAGTGCTTCCATACGCCATTCACCAGACTCATTTGTAATCTGGAGCTAGATGATCGTTACCCTATTCCATTTGTCTTTCAACTTCTTTTGAATGATTCGTTTCTCATAAATAGCTAAACGATCCTTGCACGCCGAGAAAAAAGGGGTCGGTTTAATAATCATTTGAAGCACATCGTCTATCCCATGCGGTGCAGTCAGCACAATATGATCTTGATCGTCCAGCTTAAGGCCTAATGCTGTTGCTGTCTCGGGGAACTTTGAAATCGCATCAACAGAAGACAAATAAGGCGGGATATGGTTGATTAGATGCATGCGCGCCTGGTTTTTGACGGACCAAGGCACGTAAGGCAGCATTCGTTTCAATTGGATTTCAAGTTGTTTCTCGGCAGCTTTGTCTATATTGGAAGCATCATAATAAATGAAATCCACATCTGAGAGTGGCGTACGTTCAGAGAATCCGTGAAGTGTATCCCATATTTTAGAACGCACAAAACCTGCACAAACCCACCAATCAGGTAGGTTCAACGATTGTGATGCCCTCAGGATATCCATCATCCACTCATCAGCACGAATAAGACGAATAATATCCTCCCTACTTCTAAGCAACACATTGCCACCCCCTTTGTAAGAACATATATTCCCATCATAATAAAGGTGACCGCCGTTGTAAAGCTAGTCCTACATTCCATTCTACCATTATACAGCTAACTTCCCCCAAGAGATTAAGTCTCCGATTGTTAGTGCGAGAACTGTTCAAGCAATGGATCTGCTGTAAGGCCAGGATTCCGTTTAGCATCAAGCTCCGCTATTTTTGCAGGTTGGTTGATTATATAGGTGTCACCTAATCCCCATCCCCTGCTTCATTTCTCGGCGTCCGTGGTAAGTAAGAGAATGAAGCTTGAAGGGAGCGATTCAAATGGAACTACTGACAGATAAGCAATTGAGAGATTTGAAGCATATGCTCATGGAAGAAAAAAACGAGCTGTCTGCTCATTTCGCAGGAAATGACGGAACAGGGGGCAGCATCAACGGCTTGTCTGCCGATGATACAGGCGAGCTCTCATCCTATGACAATCACCCTGCCGACCTTGGAACCGAGACGTTCGAGAAAAGCAGGGATATGGCCATTGATGAGACGCTTAGCGGACAGCTTGAAGAGGTGAACCGTGCACTCGAGCGGATAGAAGAGGAGCAATATGGCAACTGCGACGTATGCGAATCAGCTATTCCTTTCGAGCGGCTGCAAGCCGTTCCTACCACGACACGCTGCATAGAGCATGCCGAACATCCTGGAATTACAGACGCTAGGCCGGTGGAAGAGCAAGTCATGACCCCGCCACCAGCCGGTGCTGGGGCGGGAAGGCAGCAGGCAGCGGGCCACTTCGATGAAGCCGACGCATGGAGCTCCGTGCAGCAGTACGGAAACGCTAGCGACACTGTGAAGGGGCCGTCCCAGAAGTAAGCATGGAATAAATAGTCCCAGACACAAAAACAATCGCTTAATAAATGAAAATGGGATGAATCAGGTGTTATTGCTGCTCCATCCCGTTTCTGTTTTGTATGTTCTACAGTAGCGACAGCGGTCGCCTTTGTATCCGGATTCCACCCTATGGAAATGGTTCAAGGAATCTGGACACGACAGCGATCGGAAAAATATTCCTTGCGCAGTTGATACTTAAGGAATGGACTGAAAGAAAGAAGAGCATCCCACGTCAATTTGGATTGACTTTTGGGGCAATCTCTTTTCTTGCCATTGGTGAAAAAGCGAGCTATATCGAAAAAAAACGAACGAGTCCAAGAATCGCAAAGCCAAGGAGCACGGTACCGCCGCCGATTCCTGTAATGGCGCTCGGAGCCACACCAAGTCTTTTGGCTAACCATAAAGATAAGATGGATATTACCACAAGAAGGGTACCTAATACGTACAGGCTTGAATCCTTGAATACATCCTTTAACCAGAAAAAATGAATGCCGACGATAAATAGAATCCATGGCGCTACATAATCGGTTTTTTTGAGCTTAATCAAAAGAACAGCGCCAATTGCAGCTAAAAAGAACTCGATGAACACGAATATTAAATAGCTCCTGAATGTGTCGGACCCGGATAATGCCGTAGCCTCCTGCCAGTTTGTCACGCTCAAATAGATACCTGCCAGACTGACTAACAACGGCAATGCAGACGCGATTCCAATATACTTGCGCCAGCTGCTTCTTGGGTTCTCCTGCGCCCAGCCAAACCAGCAAAAACCAAACATGCCGAAGATCGCCGCATACATAGCATAATCCCTCAAGTAGTCCATATATACACTCCTCTCACTCCTTAGTTTTAACCTTTGCCTTGCAGCATTTCCTCAATCATGCCTAACAGCCAGGCTTGCTCGCCTAGTATATTTTCTCGAAGCCTTGCGGCAGCAACAGGCATCATTCATGCCTCTACCTCAGCCAATGAAATGACAGACAGCTCCATATATTGTTTGATGTAGGCTCGGTGCATCTCATGTTGCACAGCTTTTATCCCTTCGCCTGCTATTTCAGACACGAAAGGTGAACGCAGCATTAAGCTCGTTCGCGCGACATTACTGGCTGGTTGACCGCTAGTCGCATTATTCCAATTTCTCTCCCCATCCCAAACACCTCAGCGGTCATTCCCTTGCCTATACGTTCTCCCTTAACCATATTCGCAGCCCCCTCTCAGAATGCTTGCTCCTCCTAACAGCCTGCGATAACGCAGGTCGTCTATCATGTGCCATCGACCGCTAGGCTTGAATATGCTGAGAGCAGGAAGCACGGCAAACCTGCTTCAAAGGAGGAGTCAACTTGAACCTAATGAATCAAAATTATGAGCAGCTCATCTTCCTCCAAGACCGTTCAATCGGATTTAAAGCCATTATCGCTATTGACAATACGACGCTTGGCCCTGCCCTCGGCGGCTGCAGGATGTGGCATTACGCAAGCGACGAAGCCGCTGTCTTGGATGCGCTTCGGCTTGCACGAGGCATGACATATAAATCTGCCGTATCCGGCATTCCATACGGGGGCGGCAAAGCTGTCATTCTCTCCCACTTCGATCAAGGACCTCGGCAAATGCTGTTTCGGGCATTAGGACACAAAATCGACGAGCTGCAGGGCACTTATATTACAGGCATGGATTTGGGGACGACCGTCTCCGACATGGACTGGGTTCGCTTTGAAACCTCGTTCGTTACGGATACATCCGGCTCACTCGGCGCAGTGAACGAGCTTACCGCCAAAATGACAGCATATGGCGTGTTCCTAGGCATACAAGCATCCCTTAAGCGTGCTTATGGCAGCGAATCCATTCAACACAAAATCATTGCCGTGCAAGGTCTCGGGAAAGTAGGGTTCCAGCTTTGCCGCTTTTTGAAGCATGCCGGGGCCAAGCTCATTGTCTCGGATATTAATCCTGCAAGGTTGCGGAAAGCCGTTGAAGAGTTCGGCGCAGATCCGCGCAAGCCCGGCGACATCCTATCTGTGCCTTGCGATGTGTTAGCCCCTTGCGCGCTCGGCGGCATTCTGAATGATACTACTATTAGTAAGCTTAAATGTACGATCATTGCAGGCGCTGCCAACAATCAACTGCTGGAGGCCCGGCACGGCAAGCTCCTGCATGATATGGATATTTTGTATGCTCCCGATTATGTCATTAACGCGGGAGGCATAATCGTCACCTCCGTTGAGCTCGAAGGCGGCAATTCGGCTGCAGCACAAAAGATAGTTGAGCGAATTGGCGATACCCTTACGCATGTGTTCCATACGTCAGATGCGCAAGGAATATCTACAGCAGCTGCCGCAGATTGGATCGCTGAGCAACTGCTCGGGCGCTAAATACATGAAGCTGTACTAGCAATCATGTCACTGCGACAGCCGTAATTAGACTTGTGCGCTAGCAAGGCTGTCGCTAAATGATTAATGCCTTATTCCAGCACCCAATCATATGCTTACATAATCATCCAAATAAAACAAGGGCTCAGCTCTAATTGGAGCTAGGCCCTTGTTTTATTTGGTCATGAAAGCTTCTGCTAACCAATTGGGATTAAGCTTGAAGCGATTGTCTCACAATATCCTCAAGCGGGGTGAATGTTCCGACCAGCTCCCTCAAGTCATCCGAAGTTTGTGACGTCTCCCCATCCGCTACGCTTTGATTGATGGCAGCTACCATGATGGCTACGCCCTCTGGCAAACCTGCCTGAAGAAAAAGAGCTTTCTGCTCATCGAATGAGATCGGATTATAAACGACAGCCTTGCCAGATACCTTAGCAATTGCTGCAGCAAGCTCTTCAAAGCTCCATGTCGTATCCGTTGCAAGGTTATAGATTTGATTCTCATGTCCTTCTTCCGTCAACACAACTGCGCCTGCAAGTGCTAAATCGTCACGGCTTGCTGTATGTACGCGACCAGCTCCTGCATTCGCAACTAACGCTCCGAATTGAACCGCGGCACCCACGCTTTGCGGACTTACGAAAACATCCGTATAAAGTGGATTTCTCAGGAACGTAAACGGAATGCCCGTCGTACGGATGATGCCCTCCGTAAGCAAATGGGTCGCAGCGAGTGAAAGCTTTGAAGTCTCAGCGAATGCATATCCATAATACGCAATATGGCCCACGCGAGCGTCCTTTGCCGCTTTAGCAACATTCGCATGCTGAAGTATTCGAAGGGTTTCGTCATGAGCATCCGGGCTCGGTACGAATAGCAGCTTGGACGCGCCTGCAAAAGCCTTTTCAAGTGATTGGCGGTCATTGTAATCACCATAGCGAACCTCTACTCCAAGCTCGGCTAGGGCAGAAGCTTTCTCCACGTTTCTTGCAACAGCTATAATTTGGCTTGCAGGAACCTGCCGGGCAAGCAAATGCTTGATAACGAGACCTCCTAGTTGTCCAGTAGCACCCGTGATAACAATTGACATAGATGAATCATCCCTTCATGTATGGATTGGAATGCCAAGCACAATAAAGATATACGGCTCGGCAGTTTTTTGTTAGACTCTAAATATATTAGATACTAAGGATATTAACAAGTACGCTTATTTTTCGTATATAGTACTAAAAAACATACTATTGGAGGCATACTCACACATGGCTAAGTATGGAGAAGATTTCATGAAATGCCCGATGTTCACGGCGCAAAGCCTGATCGGCGGGAAATGGAAGGTTTTTCTTTTATGGGCGCTGCATGACGGTCCAAAGAGGTTCAGCGAAATGCAGAGACTTCTGCCAGAGGTAACCCAATCGATGCTTACGAACACGCTTCGTGATCTGGAGAAAGACGGATTGATTCATCGCGAGGTTTATCGCCAAGTACCGCCGAAGGTTGAATATTCGCTCACCCCGATTGGTGACAAATTAATGCCGATTCTGCAGCTGCTGCTTGGTTGGGGCACGGAATACATGGAGGATATGGGGACGCTTGACCTCGAAAATAGCGGTCTAGATCCTGACCGTTGGGCAGCGATTAATAAAGGTATGGCTCAGTTAAAATAACTTGTATACCGACCGCAGATTCTCTCTCCCTTTCTGCTTTCTTTGAAAAAATAGAAAAAGGCAGTTGTTACCCCTGAAAGCGCCGATGCATAGGGAACAAGCCAATCATATAAATAGATGTACTGGTTTTTCGCTATGAAGGGACGCTGAGGCATCTATGGGCTGCTGCATCGGGTATGTCATTATTATAAAAAACGAAGGTAGCGTTAATTTTGGCAATGCAAAAATTTTGGAGACGAACGTAGAAGAGCAGGCCGAGGAAACCGCATCCGGAACTGAAGAAACCGTATCAAGCGAAGAAGACGTTGATACGGCTATTTTAACAGGGAGGCGGTCGAAGAAAAAGAAGCGAAGCAGACGCAGGAGCACGGCAGCAGGCCTAGTGCGCAGACAGCGTCTGAAATGGAAGCGCTAGAGGCCGATCAAGCCTTGGACCGGATTAGGCCAATTAGGCCAGATACTCCGAAACCATGACCACAGTATTCTCTCGTATAATCGCGTAGAATGACTTTTGTCACGCAGCGATACCGGCATACTCATGTTTAATCCATCCTATATAGCCTAAATACGGTTGGTGCTGCTATCGCTCAGATGTCAGTGTTCAGCCATTCATCCTCTATGCCGCCGGCAAGCGTATCTGCCACAATTTGTACAAACAGCTTCGCGCCAATGACAAGTGTGCTCTCATCCAGATCAAACTCCGGGTGATGAAGCGGATGTATAATCCCCTTCTCCTTGCTGCCTACGCCGATCAGTACCATTGCTCCAGGCGCATGATCCAAATAGTAGCTGAAATCCTCACCGGCAAGGCTAGGCTTATCCAGCAGAATGGACCTGCCCTTGCCGGCTACTTTTTCACCGGCATGCCATGCGAGCTGTACCGCCTTAGCGTCATTGATCAATGCTTTCCCCATTCGGAACCTTACCTCGCATTCACCTCCGAACCTTGCGGCGCATGCTGCAGCACAGCTTTCAATAATCTCCCGTATTCGTTCGACCGTTTGCGCCTCAAAAGCACGATATGTTCCTTCAATTTCACTCGTTTCAGCGATTGCATTAATAACGGTGCCAGCCTGCAGTCTGCCAAACACAAACGCGGTCGGCTCGAATGGGTTAACTGCGCTTGCTACTGCAGCGCGAGACTCTATTGCAAAGTGTGCGGCCATCAGCAGCGCGTCTGCGGCAAGATGCTGCGCGCCGTGATGACCCGAACGGCCTTGAAACGATACACGGAAATGCGTCGATGCAGCCATAGCATAATGACGGTGAACCGCGATTTGTCCGGCAGCCAGCTCCGGCCAGACGTGGAACGCAAAGACAGCGGACATATCATCCGCCGCCCCGCTCTCTACCATATCACGGCCCCCGCTTAACAATCGGCCGTCAAGCGGACTTTCGGCCGCTCCCTCCTCAGCAGGCTGAAACACGAAGCGCACCGTTCCCGCAAGCTGGTCCCGATGCCGGCTTAAGCCATAAGCTGCGGCCAGCAGCATCGTCATATGGGCGTCATGGCCGCAGGCATGCATCAATCCATCAATGCTTGAACGGTACTCCGCATCATTCCGCTCCTGGATGGGAAGAGCATCCATATCAGCGCGCAGCAGCAAGCTTTTTCCCGGCAAATGTCCGCGCAGCTCACCGATGACGCCTTTGCCGAAATGGTTGCCGACACTCCGCTGAACCTCCAGGCCATACTGCTCCAGAAGCTCAGCGACTCGTTCAGAGGTCCGAGCTACGTCATACATCAGCTCAGGCTGGCGATGGAATTCCCTTCTAAGCGCAATCCATTCCTCTTCCCTTTCGTCGAGCAGCTTATAAATCGGATTCGTATCCATCCGATCAGCTGTTTACTTTCTCGGCTTCCTTTGAGTAACGGTTGGCAGGAATCGGCAATCCTAGGTTGCCGCGAAGCGTATCCGCTTCATACTCCGTACGATACACGCCTCGCTCCTGAAGAATAGGAACGACCAGCTCAACAAAGTCATTCAAGCCGCTTGGAATGGAAGAATGAATAATGAAGCCGTCTGCTGCTCCCTCTTCATGCCACTGCTGGATCAGATCCGCTACCTTCTCCGGCGTGCCGATGAATTGACCTCGCGGCGTAGCCGATTGCAGCGCAACCTGGCGAAGCGTCAAATTGTGCTCTTTGGCCGTTTGTTTTATTTTATCCGTACCGCTGCGGAAGCTGTTATGTCCGAGATCACCTAGCTCAGGAAACGGCTCGTCAAGCGGATATTGGCTGAAATCATGATGCTCGAAGAAGCGTCCCAAGTAGTTCAACGCATTCTCGATCGTTACGAGAGCCGCAAGCTCCTGATACTTAGCCTCGGCTTCTTCTTCCGTGCGGCCGATTATCGGTCCGATGCCTGGGAGAATCACAATATCATCTACCGAGCGTCCTTCTGCAACCGCCCGATCCTTTACATCCTTATAGAACGCCTTTGCATCCTCGATGCTCTCATGGCCCGTGAATACCGCATCCGCCGCTTTGCCAGCCAGCTTCTTGCCGCTCTCCGATGAGCCGGCTTGGAAGATAACCGGATGGCCCTGCTTGGAGCGCGCAATATTAAGCGGACCTTGCACAGCGAAATACTCGCCTTTATGGTTAAGCGTATGAAGCTTGGTAGGATCAAAGAATACTCCCGTTTCTTTATTTCTTACGAATGCGTCATCCTCCCATGAATCCCATAGGCCGCGTGTGACTTCCAAATATTCTTCAGCGATTTTGTAGCGCTCGTCATGCGTCGGATGGTCGGTTTTGCTGAAATTGCTTGCCGAGCCTTCGAGCGGTGACGTCACGACATTCCAGCCTGCGCGTCCGCCGCTAATATGGTCAAGCGATCCGAACTGGCGCGCAACCGTAAACGGCTCGCTGTACGAGCTCGATAACGTGCCTACCAGCCCGATCTTGGACGTAACGGCAGCAAGCGCCGACAAAATCGTTAAAGGCTCGAAGCGATTGAGGAAATGAGGAATCGATTTTTCATTAATATAAAGGCCGTCTGCTATGAATACAAGATCGAATTTGCCTGCTTCGGCAGTCTGGGCTTGCTGGGTGTAAAACTTGAAATTAACGCTTGCATCTGCCGGGACCTCCGGATGCCGCCATGCCGATACGTTGCCTCCCACGCCATGAATCAATGCACCGAACTTAATTTGTTTGCGATTTGCCATAATAAACGTCCTCCCTGTTCACATTGTTTTATATTTCCAGCGCACGCTACTGCACCTGCAGCAGCGACGTTTCTTTTAACGCAAGACGATAGCTCTTTACGAGTGTATCCCCGTTCTGGAGATCCTTATCGAACGCCCGCTCAAAGCCAAGCCGCTCATAGAGCCTAACGGCAGAATCCATCATATCCGAGGTATGGAGATGCAGCGTTTCGGCTCCCCATTCTGTCGCAAGCTTGGCGCTTGCACGAATGAGCTCGGTCGCGACACCGTAACCGCGTGCCTTCCTCGACACGGCAAGGAGGCGAATAATCGGTGAATGAATATTCAGATCAGGCAATCCGTATGCCGCTTCAGAGGAATCAAACAAAAATACGCTGCCGACTACCTCACCGTTCAGCACGGCTGCCAGCCGAGCCTTTGTCGCTGCTCCGTCGATTGCTTCGAGAATGCTTTCTTTGTAACGGCTCCACGCTTCCTCAGGCAATACCTGCTCATATTGCCCGTAAGCATCCAGCAGCACCTCCCGGAGTGCCTCGCGATCCGCGGGTTCGGTATCCCTTATCACAACTGCATTGTCCGACATGCACAATCACCTGCTTCCTTTAACTATGATTACAAGCGTCAACCGTTTAAATGGCGCGGTTCGCTTTTGCCGACTCTGCCTCGCTTTGCTTTACCCGTCGAATTTGTCCCAAATGGCCTTGAATATGAGCAACGAATGCCGGAACGATAGCCGCAATCGCGACATGCTCGCCTTTGAAGTTAACGCCTGTTCTGCTCCATTCCTCGTCAGTAAGACGGTTGAACAGCAGGCTGTTATATTGAACAAGCGCACGGGCCGCTGTCAGAATATCTTTTGCGTCGCCCTCGTTTGCCTTCTGGCCACTCACCCATGCATCCTGATTGAAGAGGGGCAATCTCGCTTCTGAGCCCGACAATATTTCACGAACGCGGAAGGAAACGACGATGCTGTGATCCACGAGATGAGTAAGAACCTCGGTTATGCTCCACGATTCCGGCGCAGCCTTCCATTTAAGCTGCTGCTCGGTTAGTCCTTCTATTTCTTGCTCGATTTGATCATACGCCTGTACATACGCTTGAACATTGACAGTTGACTGGCTCATGTAAGCTCCTCCTTGTGAATGGGGCCAAATGGTTCCTCGTTATTGATTGGTGAACCGGCTAAGCTCGAATAGGCGCAAATCATAGCCCGTTTGTTTTTTTTCTAGTTTATTAGCCAAAATCTCGCCGACCACGCTGGCAAACTTAAAGCCATGGCCGGAGAAGCCTCCAGCAAGCAGCACATTCGGATGCTCCGGATGTGCATCGATAATGAAATCCTCATCAGGTGTGAACTCGTATTTGCACACTGCGCTCTGAAGGAGCTTGCCTGCTGCGCCTGGCACAAAAGCTTGCAATGCCCGGCGCAGGTCCTCCTCGTCCTCCGGGTAAGCGCCGAACGGCGCGATGGGCTCTCCGGGCAACCATTCTACACCCGTATCATGCCTGCCGATCTTAATTCCCGCGCCGCTAATGCTCGGGAAGCCGTAATACCCGCCTAATGCTCCTCCCCATGTGAAGCCGGGGAACGTACCCGCGTCGAATGCAGTCGAGCTTGTTTCAAACCATCCGACAACCTTGCGTACGGCACGGATCGGTAGCTTTACATGATTGGACAGCATATGGAACCAAGCCCCTACGGTAATGACAACCTGTGAAGCCGTATAGGCTGCTTCCTTCGTATATACAGTAACGCCACCTTCATTGGCCTTGATATCTGTCACAAAGGTATCGACGAGCAGCTCCGCCCCAGCGAGCAGCGCCTGCTGCTTAAGTGCCGCTACACATTTCTCGCTGTATAAGTAGCCGGCGTTCGGCTCATACATCCCTTGGAACGAATCGTCCAGCCGAATGCCCGGAAATCGGCGATTGATCTCATCCGCTTGCAGCAGCTCCACCTGTACGCCATTCCTAATTGCATCGTCAAGCCTGCCCTCATACTGGTAAAAGCTCGTTTCTGCCATGTTCAGCACACCTGATCGCTCCAACAGCTTCTCGCCGGTGGCCCGCTCCAGTGCCAGCCACTTCTCGTCCGCTCTTAGCGCCATCTTCACATAAGTGTCTCCTCCATGGTAAGCATGCCGGATTAAGCGCGGCTCCCCATGATGGCTGCCCATGTTATGAGGCGGATTGAAAGCATCGATGAGCAGCGTCTTCGCACCGCGGACCGCAAGCTCATAACCGGCACTCATCCCCATGGAGCCCGCTCCTACGACGATGACATCATATGATTTCGAGATGCTCTCGTCCTCCCGGCAAGCGTTCATCCGCCAGCTTGCGCAAAGCGTCTGAAGCAAGTGCTGCGAAGAACGACGCTGCGATCGGCAATGCTGCCTCATCCAAATCAAAGGCTGGATGATGCCATTCCTGCGGCCCCGCCGTACCGAGAAATACGAAAACCCCAGCGGTTTCCTTCAAATAAAAGGCGAAATCCTCGCCAGCCGGAGACGGCTTTGGCTTCACGACGGTAAGTCCCAACGCTTCTGCCGTTACAGCTGCCTGCTCCGCCCAGCTCTCGTCATTGACGACCGCCGGCGGTCCTTCTATCCATTTCACGCTCGCCTTCGTCGCGAAAGCAGAGGCGACTCCGTTCACAACCTGCTCGAAGCGCTCCCGCACCGTAAGGCGTACCTGCTCGTCGAACGTCCTTAGCGTTCCATCAAATACCGCTTTATCCGAAATAACGTTCCATGCCGAACCGGCATGAAGCCTGGTAACGCTGATGACCGCACTGTCCAGCGCGCTTACGCTGCGGCTCACGATCGATTGCAGCGCCGTAATGATATGCGCAGCCGTCACAATGGGATCGAGACCTGCTTCCGGTACAGCAGCATGGGTTCCGCGTCCTTCTACTTCGACAACGAAGCCGTCCGCGGCCGCCATGAGCGGGCCATCCTTGATGCCGATCGTCCCGACCGGCAGGTCAGGCTTATTGTGCATGCCGAACACGGCTTCTACGCCTTCAAGCGCACCGCTCGCAATAATCTGGCCTGCACCTTTCGCCTTTTCCTCTGCGGGTTGGAATAGAAACCGTACGGTTCCGCGCAGCTCCTGCTCGCGCTCCTTGAGCAGAAAGGCCGTTCCAAGAATCGAAGCGGTATGGAAATCGTGGCCGCAGGCATGCATTTTCCCGGGGGTTTTGGATGCAAAAGAAAGTCCCGTTTCCTCCTGAATCGGCAGTGCGTCTATATCCGCCCTTACTGCAACAATCGGTCCTCCGTGCAGTCCTCCAACCTCCGCAATGACGCCGGTCTTTAGTCCGTAATCGACAATACGGATACCTGCTTCGGACAGCCAGCCGTGGATGGCAGCCGTTGTCTCGAATTCCTCATGGGAGAGCTCCGGATGCTCGTGAAGCTGCCTGCGGATCTCCACCAGCCTCGCCTCGATTGCTCCCGCCGAGAAGCCGCTCATACCAATTCCCCTTCGAACGCTTCCTTCAGCAGCTCGAACGAACGGATTCGTTTCGCGAAATCGGGAATAATCGTCGTAAATACGAATTCATCCACGCCGTATTGCGCTTGAATTTCAAGGAGCCGCTTGCGAACCGTCTCTTTGGTTCCTCGCGTAATGTCGGCGTCTCTCTCTTCCGCCGTGAAGGTCTCACCTGCTTGGCGGGCAAACTCCTTTGCCTGGTCAAGCGAGCCAACATTGACGGTTTTGCCGCTCGCAAGCGTAACCCGGACGCTCTTAAAGTGGCCTGCCAGCGCATTCGCTTCCTCCTCCGAATCCGAAGCAATAACGGACAACGCCAGAATCGTTTTGGGCTCTCTCCCAAGCGAGCGGTTAAAGTTGTTTCGGTACGTTTCTATCGCCTTGCGGGCCGTTTCCGGATCATTGTTGATAAATAACGCGAATGCATACGGATATCCCTTCTCGGCAGCCAGCTCCGCACTGGATATGCTCGTGCCGAGCAAATAAATGTCAGCCGGTTGAACCGGCAGCGGACTTGCTTCCAATCCGGCAAGCGGATGGTCTTCGCCCGTCTTATCATGCAGCAGCTGCTCCAGCTCCGTCAGCTTTTCCGCCAAGGTCGCAGCCTCCGCTACACCTTTTTGCAAAGCTTTAGTCGAACGAGGCAACCCTCCCGGTGCGCGACCGATGCCAAGCTCCACCCGTCCAGGTGCCAAGGAAGCGAGCACATTGAAATTTTCCGCAACTTTATATGGACTATAATGTTGGAGCATGACCCCGCCCGAGCCGATACGGATCGTCTTCGTCTGAGCCAGCAAATAAGAGATAAGCACCTCTGGCGATGAGCCTGCCATGCCTGGGGAATCATGATGCTCGGATACCCAGAAGCGTTCGAAGCCCAGCGTCTCTGCGAGCTTCGCCAGCTTGACGGTATTTCCGAGCGCTTCCGCAGCCGTCTGTCCGGGAAATATAATGCTTTGGTCTAGAATGCCGAATTTCAGTGACATATCGATCCGCTCCTCTATGCGTTAAATAGAATAAACACCCTCTGGCGTGATTCGCTTCAAAAATTGCTTGGTGCGTTCTTCCTTCGGGTAATTGAATATCTCATTTGGCTTTCCTTCTTCCACGATAACCCCGCCATCCATGAACACGACATGATTCGCTACATCCTGAGCGAAACCCATCTCATGCGTGACGATAATCATCGTAATGCCTTCCTTGGCGATTTTGCGGATAACGCTAAGCACCTCGCCGACAAGCTCCGGATCCAGCGCGGAGGTCGGCTCAT
Source organism: Paenibacillus sp. 2TAB23 (assembly GCF_052115165.1). Taxonomy (NCBI): domain Bacteria; kingdom Bacillati; phylum Bacillota; class Bacilli; order Caryophanales; family Paenibacillaceae; genus Paenibacillus; species Paenibacillus sp. 2TAB23. The sequence goes on along the minus strand of NZ_JBFRGD010000020.1, from coordinate 44,195 downwards.
CGAACAGGATGACCTCCGGATTCAAAGCGAGCGCACGAGCAATGCCGACACGCTGCTGCTGTCCGCCAGACAGCTCGCTCGGATAGGCATCCAACTTGTTGCCAAGCCCCACCTTCTCCAGCAGCTCTGCGCTTTTTTTGCGCGCTTCATCCTTCGGTAGCTTCTTCACGATAACGAGCCCTTCCATAACGTTCTCAACGGCTGTTTTATGCTTGAATAGGTTGTATTGCTGGAATACCATCGCGCTCTTCTGACGGAGCGTATGGATATCCTTCTTGTCCGGACGCTTGCAATTGACGGTGAAGTCATCAATCGTAATCTGGCCGTCATTTGGCTTCTCCAAATAGTTGAGGCAGCGCAGCAGCGTCGTTTTCCCCGAGCCGCTTGGCCCGAGTATGGCTACGACCTCGCCCTTCTTCACAGTAAGATCGATGCCTTTAAGCACCTCGTTGCGTCCAAAGCTCTTCTTGATCTGCGTCAGCTTAATCATGAGACACCGCCTCTGTTGTAAAGGTTAAACCGCTTCTCCGCTAGTGCAGTAAGCCGCTCGATAATAAAGGTTAATCCCCAGAATATAATGGCAGCAGCCAAATACGCCTCAAAAAACTTCCAGTTCGTCGTGGCGACGATCTGCGCCTTCGCGTTGATTTCCACGACCGAAACGGTAAAAGCAAGCGTTGACCCGTGCAGCATTCCAATAACCATGTTCGATAGGTTCGGCAGGCTCGCTGAGAAAGCTTGCGGCAGAATGATTCTGCGCATCGCCTGCGAGGTTGTCATGCCGATAGAGTAAGCCGCTTCGATTTGTCCGCGATTGACAGCCAGCAAGCCCGACCGCACTACCTCTGACATATAGGCTCCCGCGGTAATGGAGAATGACAGGTAAGCAAACCCGATCATTGGAATGGAGACCGATCGGAACGATAATCCGAGTGCTTCGGCAATACCGTCAACGATGATCGGAAGACCAAAGTAGATAAGCAGCAAATGCGTCAGCATCGGTGTTCCACGGATAAAAGTGACATAGGAGGCTGCGATCTGGTACAAGACTGGAACCTTGTAGAGCCTGACAATTGCAACGGCAGTACCAATAACGAGGCCGCACAGCACAGACACGACGGTTATCGCAAGCGCCGTTGGAATCGCAGTCAGAAGCTGCAGGAATGCCGTCCATATGAATGCAAAATCAAGCTTCATTTTCCCTTCCTCCTCTGCCAAAGCCCGGTCCTGCTATAAACCTGAATCGTTTGGTTTTTCCTTTGTGCAAGCGCGGTTCCTTATCCTCGGCCGCTAGGCGGCGTTCATGCCGGAGCAGCTTCTTCTCAATGAGGTAGAACAGCTTCTCGAGTCCAAAGCTTATGACGAAGTAGATCAATGCGAGCGAAATGTATGTTTCGACGAAATGTCTCGACATAACAGCGAGTGTCTGCGACTTGCCGGTTAACTCCATAATGCCGAGCGAGAAGGCAAGAGAGGTGTCCTTCAGATTCGCGATGACCAAATTGGAGAATACCGGAATTGATATGGCCATTGCTTGTGGAAGAACAATTCGGGTGAAGGCTTGAAAGCCGGTCATCCCTACGGAGTAAGCCGCTTCAACCTGACCTCGGTCAACCGCTCCAACGGCTGCTCGAATCATTTCCGCCAAGTAAGCACCGCTGTGCAGCGCATAAGTTAAAATAACGAAGTACAAGGCCGGCAGTTTGGCGACATCTACATTTACGAGCTTCAGAATCTCAGGCAAACCGTAATAAAACAAAAAAAGCTGGATCAAAATCGGCGTTCCCCTGAAAAAAGAGAGATACACCTGCGACAATCGCCTTAGAATCGGAATCTTATAAAGCTGGGGAAGGGCGACGATAAACCCGACGCCCAGCCCAATTACGATGGAACTCACTACGATAAGAAGAGTGACTTTCAAGGTAGGAAGCAGCTTTACTAGATACTCGAACACATAACTGATATCAAATGGTTCTCCCATCCAGCCATCTCACCTTTCTTGCACTCGCTTATTTTTCTTCGGAAGTAAAATCATCGCCCAGCCATTCCGAACTTAGCTTCGCCAAGGTACCATCCGCTTTCAGCTCTTTAATCGCGCCGTCTACTGCATCGGATAATTTCTGCTGGTCTGGGTCATTCTTGCGGAACATGAAGAGAATGTCCGCTTCGCTAAGCGCTGGCCCTACCGCTTTCAGCTCTTGCTTCGTATCTACCAGCGATAGCGTGAAATCCGCTGCAAGGAAAGCATCAACGCGCCCCGAGGTTACTTGCGCAACAGTATCGTTAGCGCCGCCGTTTTGGTACACGATTTCAATCGCATTGTTATTTTCTTTGTTGTAGTTTTCCAGAATCGTCGCTTGTGCGGTCGTTGCTGTCGTCAATACTTTTTTGCCCTTCAGGTCATCAAGCGTTTGAACCGAATCATTGTCTTTCGCTACGATGATTTTGTTTCTCCAGTGTGCGTAAGGCTCCGTATTGAACAGGTATTTCTCTTCACGCTCTGGATTTTTCTCCATTTGGTGAGCAATGAGATCGATTTTTTTCGTTTCAAGGCTAAGCAGCAGGTTCGTGAATTCAAGCGTTTGAATATCAAATTCATAATCAGCCAGACGTTTGTCGATTTCTCTGACCAGCTCTACGTCGAATCCAGTCAGCTTGCCATTCTCGTCAATAAAGCATACGTTAGGGAATTGTGTTCCCGTGCCCACGACGATCTTCGTCACTGCCTTCGATTCGTTCCCGCTTGCCGCTTCCGAGCCGGTATTATTTTTGTTGCTGCCGCAGCCTGCAAGCGTAAGTGTCAATATAATGGCAATGGATAAAAAGAATGCTTTTTTCATGTTCATTTCCCCCAATAAAGTCATTTTTATAAATCCTTATAATTCCTACCTGTTAAGTAAGGATTAGCGTTGAATTCACTTTACCACCTGACTGTCATTTCCGTCAATCCCATTTCTTATAGAGATCTTCTATAAGCAAATTGATTTGTCTGATTGATCCATTCGGCTAATAAAAAACCGCTGCTTCAGCAGAAGCAGCGGACAAAGGCTTTTAATCCCACTAATTCGATCGGCTTTGCTGTCCATGTAACTTTAACATGCCCGCAGCCGTTCGGATAATAGAGCTTTTCTATAGATGCTTTCAATTTGCCGATAAGCTGAGCTTGGCAGCTTCTAGCTGCTTGCCTATTTCTGTAATGGCTTCAACGAATGGGAGGTGCTCGCCGTGATGGGAGATGAGATTGGTCTGCAAGGAAATGCCTTCCGTTTCCGGCACTCGAATTTGATAGAGCTTGCCATCATGAATTTCCTGCTGAGCGCATAGGTCCGGCAGAAAACCGATGCCTGCTTTTTGAATGACCAGTTTTTTGGCCATTTCGGAGTTATCCGTTTGAATTTGGATATTTGGAGGCAAATCGAGATGCTCGAATATACGGTGTATACGCAGCCAATCCAATGAGCCGCATTCAAAGAAAACGAGCGGCTGCTCCGCTATCGCTTCAATCGTTAAGTTGTTTGTCGATAGAAAAGGATGGCCGTCATAGGCGTACAGCCTGATCGGATCCTCATAAAACTTGCTAGACTGCAGGCTTGGATGGTTCACATTGCGGACAAAACCGATATCAGCATCCTTGCCTAGCACCTTATTCATAATTTCATCCGTAGTGCCGGTAACGATCTTATAATGCGTATTCGGGAATCGCTGCTTCAAACGGGGCAATAGATCAGGAATGATATAATTGGAGACGGATACGGTACAGCCGATCCGGAACTCATTCGGCAGCGACTTCTTCTGATTGATATGCAGCTTGCCCTTCTGATAAATAAGCAGCAGCTGCTGCGCATAAGGTAAAAAACGTTTGCCATCCTCCGTTATTTGGATCTGTTTTCCCTGCCGGTCAAAGAGCTTGCAGTCGAGCTCCTGCTCAAGCGACTTGATCCGGGCGGTTACAGAAGGCTGTGACAAATACAACGCATCGGCAGCTTTGTTAAAGCTTCCGCAATGAATGACGTAGACGAATGCCTCAATATTTTCAATGTTGATTTCGTACACCTCCCCGTCCTTTTAAACCAACTAATCCAATAAGAATATATTAATTTAAAATAACAAATGATTGGCCTTTCTGTCAAATGGCAATAAAAAAACCGGGCATGAACAGCATTCACGCGCCGGTTTCCTTATGGTTAATTGATGTTCGTCTGTTGTCTAAGCCATTGCTGCAAGCTCACGCTTAGCGCGGAAATCCGCTGTGGCCGATCTCAGGCGCTTTTCCGTCTTTTCTTAATTTCCTTATCAGCGTCCGCAGGTACGGGATGACCCAGTAATCCAAACCGAATTTGCCAGCGTTGGCTCCTGCGGCGAAAACGAGCACCCCGATCAACAGCAGCCATGGATTTGTCGATACCGTTCCGGCAAACATGAACATGAAGTTCATGAGAAGTCCGAAGAAAGCGGCGGCAGTCGTGAGCGCTCCTACAATGAGGCCAAACCCTACCAAACACTCGCCAATGGGAATCAAAACGTTGATAATTTGGGCATTCGGCAATGCGACATGCTCCAGAAACGCGGTAAACGTTGGATAGATGAGTTCATTCGTACCTTTGTCTATGACTGGATTGCCAATGGCGCCTTTCAAGAAACCGCTGGCATCGAAGCCTCCAAGCTTATGCCAGCCAGCGCTTAGCCACTGCCAGCCTAGATATACGCGCAGCACCAGCATTAAGCCTGCAGCATACTTGTTTTCACTTAGCCATTTGATTACCATGACGATCAGCTCCTTTGCATTTGACTAGACCGAAATCGTTTCAATTAGATCCTTCAGCTTGCCTGCCGAACGATGCAGCAGCGCTTTCTCTTCCTCCGTAACCTTGATATCCAGCACCTCTCTTACGCCCTGACGGTCTACAACGCAAGGCACGCCCATGTAAACATTGGACAATCCGTGGTAGTTTTCGACCAGCGTAGATACGTTGAGCACTGCCGACTCGTTGCGCAGAATGGCCGTTACAATGCGATCCAGAGCGAGTGCAATGGCGTAGTACGTTGCGCCTTTTGCTTCTATGATTTCATAAGCTGCATCTCTCGTATGGATAAATATATCCGACTTTTCTTCCTCGCTCAGTGCGATAGACGAGCCTGCTACATTCGCCAGACTCCACACCGGAAGCTCAGAATCGCCATGCTCCCCGATAATGTGGGCATGAACGCTGCGCGGATCCAGCTGCAGCTTCTCGCCTATTAAATAACGGAACCGTGCACTGTCGAGCAGCGTGCCGGAGCCAATAACGCGATTAGTCGGCCAGCCCGACTTTTTCCAGCAGAAGTAGCTCATAATATCGACGGGATTCGTTGCAATAAGAAGGATACCGTCGTCGTTGTATTTCAGCACTTCGGTTACTATGCTTTCATAGATGGCGACATTGCGCTTTAGCAGGTTGAGCCTTGGCTCTCCAGGCTTCTGCGCGGCCCCGGCGGTAATAATTACAATATCCGCATCCTTACAATCCTCGTAGGTGCCGGCCCATACCTTCGTATGACCTAGAAACGGCATGCCATGATTCATGTCGAGCGCATCCCCTACTGCCTTGCCCGCGTTTGCATCAATCAGCACCAGCTCATCCATCCGGCTGCGCAGCAGCAGCGTATATGCTGTCGTAGATCCTACCGCGCCTACGCCTATAACGACTACCTTTGTTTTTTTCATGTTTATTCCACCTCTTCAAATGGTTTATTTACGAAATAATACATAGCACCCATGAGGACCGAGCCGCCGACCAGATTGCCGAGCGTTACCGGCACCAAATTATGAATCATGCCTCCGAGCGATATCGTCCCAGGGTGATGAAGAACGAGCGCAATGGCGAAGGTGCAAAGATTGGCAATGCTGTGCTCGTAGCCCGAGATAAAGAAACAGAAGACGAACAGCATCATGGCGAACAGCTTAGGACCGTCTCCGCGCAGCGACATTGGTACAAAGAAAGCTAGGCATACGAGCCAGTTGCAGAGCACTCCTCGAAAAAACAATTCCAGAACCGGAGCGTGAAGCTTCTTCTCCACCACGCTGAGCAGAAACCCATTGACCGACGCATCCTTGAACAATCCCGTCGACCAGATGAGAAGCGCGAACGCGACTGCGCCCAAGAAATTGCCTGCATAGCTGGCGCACCATAGCTTCAGGGCATTTGCCCATCGCATCTTGCCCCGCAGCGCCGTAAAGGTGTAGTAAAACGTATTGCCTGTGAATAAATCTCCTCCGCCGTATGAAATGAGGATGATCGCTGCGCCGAACGTAATGGCTGCCATCGGGTACGTTAGCGGACTGTGCGTGATGTAGAAAAAGCTGCCCGTCTTGAAAGCCACGATAACTCCGAATCCGATAAACATGCTGGCAAGCATGGCTCGCAATATATATCTCAGCTTGCTTTGAAGAAATACCTTTTGTTTCTTCAAAGCGAGCTGCTCAACCCTTCTCAAAGGAATATGTTCCATTATTCAGCCCTCCCGCTTCCGCTGCTTTCTGCTGCACTTGGCTGCTCTCTCTATACCTTTATTGTAGAAGCTTCTCACTCGTTTGTATGTCGGGGTTCTCCCTGAACTATTGCTCAGGGTTTATCCGTAATGTCTGCTTGAGCGATAGGGAACCTCCCTGAGCGCCCGTTACACGATAAAATCCCCCTTATGCGAGAACGAATAAAGAGCTCTCCATGACGCATGCAAAAAAATGCCTCTTCGCCGGCTTGGCTCAGAGGCATTCGCTATTTATCATTCTTATCATTCCACGATCATTTTAATTTCTTCATGCTGCTCGTCATACGAAATCCGGAGCGACTTATTGTCCAAATACCAAAGGTTGTCTTGTTCCATATAATACGTAATGCCGTCTACTACGGTTTGAAGCCCGATCTGTATGGGCTCATCCTTCGTCACGCCAAGCGATAATCCCGGATGAACGCTGCCGCATCCGCCTAGTCTGACGTAAATGCGAATCGCCTCGCCATTGACAAGCCCCATCGCCTGTTTATAAAAACCGCCCGCTGCATCCTCTACCTCTAATTTCATTGCGGTCATCTCCTTCCACTGCTTACTCTATTCCATCATTGCGAATAAGCAGGGCGGTGTCAACCTTTTGCTTAGGATGCCTGTTCCGTATTACGGCGTCTTTAGCTAAAATGCCTGTTCCGTATTACGGCGTCTTTTTGCTAAGATGCTTATTCATACTTGCAGCGTCTTTTTGCTAAGATGCTTGTTCCCTCTTGCAGTGTATATTAGCTATATACGCTTACCCTTACAAGCTGGGCGAAGCTTGCGCCGTGCGTTTCCATAATGACGACTCGCAGCGCCTTTGTGCTCACATCCTGTTCCAGCCTCAGCACATTCAAGCGCCTGCGATTATTCCGTTCCGAAGCAACAGTCACCCATTGTCCCGCCAGCATCGCCTCAATCCGGTACGCCTTAACCACATCCGGCAAAACCTCAAACGGCGTGCGGTGATGGTGCAGATTGATTAAATCCTCGTTTACGTCAGCATTCCAAGTAAGCCGCAGCTCCGCAATGCGCTGGTCCCGTTCCCAATCTAGTCTCAGCCATTGTTCACCGAGCTCCGTTATTTCCTCCGACATCCATAAATGAGGGCCGCCATATGGACGCACGATGCTGTCAACGGCTTTGGCCGGCGCATAAGCGCGCGTTTCAGCATTCGCTTTGAAGCTAAACAAACGACCCGCCATATGCTTCATGCTCCACTCGATGACAGGCTGCCCCTCATCATGATCCTCCAGATCCTTGCTTGCGTTCGGAGCAGCTTTCCGCTCGAAGGCAAGCACGCCTGGTATCGTCTGCTGTACGCTATGCAGCTTAACCGCTTCATTCTGCAAGATGACTAGAAAAGCATTTTGCGGCAGCTCCGGCAGCCAGCCAAGCTCAAGGCTCACCCATTGCTTCTCTCCTTTGCTCAAAGCTGCCCGCGCCTCCAGCTGCTTGCTAGCAGGCACATAGTTCTCCATCCGGCCGGTATCCCACACTTCTACACACAGCTCCGTATCCTGAATCGCGTCTACTAGAAGCTCTACGCTATCCAAGCCCCCATCAACGGGAAGCAGCATGCCTACATCATTAACCAGCGCATACTCGGTACTACCGCTTGTCTGGACTGCCGCGATATGCCGGAAATGGGACGATGCAGTCACAGTCGCTTGCTGTGCGATATCCAAGCCGTCCGCAATCGGGAGTCCAATTATCGATGCATCCTGCTTAAGCAGCGTTTGCTGAAGCTCTGCCAGCCGTTCAGCATGCAGTTGCCGCGGCGTCACGCTGCTCCGAACGCATAAAGCGGCGGCTGTTCCTGCTGCCTCGCCCATAACCGCACAGGTTGCCATCACGCGCGTTGTACCGAAGGCAACATGACTTGCGCTGACATTGCGCCCTGCGAACAGCATGTTGCGAACATTGGCCGAATACAAGGAGCGGTAAGGAATATGGTAGATGCCGTCAGCATGCATATGCTTCGAACCGCTTTCCGCCGCATACATCCCTTGAGGGGGATGAAGATCGATGGACCAGCCGCCGAAAGCAATCCGATCCTCAAACGGCGTTTGGGCGATAATATCGTTCTGGTTCAGCACATAATCACCGAGAAATCGACGATACTCACGTTTCCCCGGCAGCGAGCCGACCCACTCCAGCGTCATCGAATCCGCTTCGAACTCTCCCGAGTTTTTAATATAATCCCAGATGCCGTATATGACCGACCACAGCTCATCGCGAATCTGTTCATTCGCATGAACCGTATCAAGCTCCCCGCCCCATTCAATCCACCAATAATGGCAGCCAGAATCCCCGCTTCGAATGACCCGTTTAATCGGAATGAGCGTCTTCGTAATATCCTTGGCAAAGCTCGGCGGCACGAACTTCACTGGATGTCCCGCATCCTTCGTATAAAACAGCAGCGTGCTGCCAAGCGTTATGTCATCCGCGATCTCAGGCGCCCATTCCTCATCATGCTCATGCCTTGCTTCCCTGCCAATGCGATATTTCGCGCCAGCTAGAAAACCAACAAGGCCATCTCCCGTGCAATCGAGATAAATCGGGCTTTCGAACCGGATTTTACGCTCCGAGCCCATCATCCAGCCGGTTACGCTCTTAATAAGCCGGTCATCCTCTGGTCCATTCGCCTCTGCCTCATGCACATCGGTGTGCAAAAACAACTGGATGTTCGGCTCTGCCTTAACCAGCTCCAGCACGACCAGATCCCACAAGTATGGGTTGCCATCGGGGTTCTGATATTGATTCTCCAAAAACAATTCACCCATAATGCCCGTCTCTCTGGCATAGCGGTTCGTCCCGTGGGCGGTTGCCCCGCATACCCATACGCGCACCTCGCTGCTGGAGTTGCCGCCGAGCACGCCGCGGTTGTTGATCAGCGCAACTTTGCTGCCCAGCCTTGCCGCCGCTACAGCCGCGCATACGCCGGCTAGTCCCCCGCCTACGACGGTGATATCCGAATAAACCGTCTCTTCTTTCATGCTGCCCATCATCCCTTCACTGCTGAGTTGGTAATCCCTTGCACGATAAACCGCTCTCCGATTATGAATACAAGAAGCATCGGCACGATACCCGCTGAAGCCGCAGCCATCATCCCGTTGTAGTCCACATTATTTTCTAGAATGAAATTTTGCAGGCCGAGCGGCACCGTGTATAAGCTCTCGTCAATTAGAAAGACAAGCGCGTTCTCATAATCATTCCAGTGCCATGAGAAGTCGATAATGGCAAGGGTAGCAAGCGCTGGCTTCGCAAGCGGAAGAATAAGCCGGAAAAAGATCCGAATATGTCCCGCTCCATCAATAAACGCCGATTCCGTAATTTCCAGCGGGATCGACATGAAAAACTGCCGCATCATGAATACTCCGAATATCGTGAACATTCCCGGCAATATAAGCGCCCAATGCGTGTTATAGATGCCCCAGCTGTCGAACATGAGAAACTTCGGAACGAACAGCACTTGAGGGGGAACCATCATCATGGACAGGTATACGACAAACAGCGCGTTTCTGCCTTTGAATGCGACTCGTGAAAAGCCGTATGCCGCAAGTGCAGAAAGGAATGTTGCACCTACCGTGCTGATCAAGGACACCTTCAGGGAGTTCAAATAATACGTGGCAAAGCTTTTCGGACCCGTCCACACCTTAATGTGGTGATCCCATATCCATTGAGACGGAATCCAGCGAATCGGATATTCGAATACCTGGGCAGCCGTTTTGAAAGAGGTACTGAACATCCAAACAAAAGGCAGAATCATAATAATCGCAAAAAACGCCATAAGCGCCGTCAGCCACCAGCGGCTTGTCTTCGTTAATAATTGCATGCGTTAGCCTCCTCAGTAGTGAACCCAGCGTTTTTGCCCCCACCATTGCACAAGGGTTATCAGCATGATAATAAAGAACAAAGCCCATGATATCGTCGCAGCGTAGCCCATCTCGTAATAGCGGAACGCGTTCTTGTATACGAATAGCGAGAGAATCATCGTGCTGTTGCCAGGTCCTCCTTGCGTAATCGCCTGAATGATGCCAAACGTCTTTATCGTCATGATCAGCCCCGTAATCATCAGCAAGAAGGTCGTCGGGCTGACCAAAGGCCATACGATCTTATAAATGATTTGATAAGACTTCGCTCCGTCGATCTTCGCCGCTTCGAGCAGCTCGCCCGAGATTTCCTGCAAAGCAGCCAGATAAATGATCATGTTGTAGCCGAGCATAAACCATATCCAGATGATGTCGATTGCCAGCATTGAATACTCCGTTGTGGAGAGCCAGCCGGGCGGATTGTTGACACCAATTGCCATCAATACCGCATTAATTGGCCCTTGCTTAGGATGAAACAGCAGCATCCACACGAATGCAACTGCGACTCCGCTCGTAATATACGGCATGAAATAGAGTGCTCTGAGCGTTTTTTTGAAGAATAGCTTACGGTTCAAGGCTAGCGCGACGAGAAACGCGAGACCGATAGATACAGGCACAGCAAGCAAGAATACGACCGTGTTCTGGAGCGACACATAAAAAATATCATCATGAAACAATCTCTTAATGTTATCCAGCCCAATGAAGCTCATTTGTGGCGCCATAAATTTATAATCCGTGAAAACAAGGTACAGCGAATAAATAGCTGGCAGAATAAAAAACAAGACAACGCCGAGCATATTGGGACCAATAAATAAATAACCGAGAAGCTGCTGCCGCTTCATCCAATTCCGTTTCATGGTTACACCTCACAGTTGGTTGATAGGTTCAGTCTACCAGCAAGGCATTCGGATTTGAGGTAACAGAACAACCGACTTCATCCCACAAAACCACTCAATCCCGAAGTACGCATTCGGCTAATATCGTAGAAATGTTCTATTATGGTATTTAGGCTAAACACCAAACTGTACATAAACTACACATAAACAGCACATAAACTGCACATTTAAATGTTCTTCCGATCGCCATTGCTCAGGGATTCCTTTGAATCAACGAGGTAAGGCCCAAATCCCTTCACAAAAACGACCGCTGACGCTTCTCCAGAATCATTTAAACGCTCCGTTTACCATCAACCTGTTCATTAGATACTCAAACAAAAAAACTGTCCTTGTTAGCATGGAAGTGCGACCAACCATCAACAACGGAGAGACTTTCTAAATATGGACCTTTTCCGCAGAAGCCTGCTTCGAGCCATACCCAAAGTTAGCCTTATGGCCCGGTGGCTTTCGCTTGCCCACCATTTGCTGAGAAAAGCAGCAAGAGACCAAAACCCCATGAAAAAAGCGGTGCAGAGATAGCTATCTGCACCGCTTTTTCATGGGATTTTCTTCGTTCTTTCGATTGTGCGAGCTGTTTCTTCCGCGAGCGAACCCCTTTTGAGTCCGCCCCTTCAGGCGTGCTTGTTTTTCTTTCAGTCTTTCAGTCTTTCAGTCTTTCAGTTTTTCGGTCTTGCGGTCTTGCGGTCTTGCGGTCTTGCGGTCTTTCAGTCTTTCAGTCTTTCAGTCATTCAGTCATTCAGTCATTCAGTCATTCAGTCTTGCAGTCTTGCAGTCTTGCAGTCTTGCAGTCTTGCAGTCTTGCAGTCTTGCAGTCTTGAGGGCTTACATCTTTACGTTCTTGCGATCATAAGTTCATACGCTCTAATGGTCCTCTTATCGCACTCATAAGGCATTCTTACGCATCTATCGCATGGCAGTGGTTAATGCTTTTTATTTGGGTTAGCGGCAGTCGTGCCGCGAAGAAACACGCTAACCGCTTTCCGATAAATCGCAAGCGTCGATTCATGGATAGACGCGCGTTTGGATATTTCACCAATGCCGATAAAGAGCCCTTCCAGAATAAAACTGAGCATGCGGGCATCGTCTGGATTTAATTCGCCCGAATCCATCGCTTCCTTCAGAATTCTCTCATTAAATTGCAGATGCTCCGCGTAATAGCGGCTGACCTCCTCTTGAACCTCACTCCGTCCCCACTCGCTGGAGAAAAATTCATCCATCGCTTTCGTAAGCGGATGATTCAAGTCATTGGCATCGAGATGCTCGGCATAGCCGTTCAGCTTCTCCTCGAACGTCACATAGTTTTTCTCCTGCTCCAGCCACTGGCTTTCCCATTCACGGCTCCATTCATCCAGCAGATGGAGGAATAAGCCTTCCTTGCTTTGAAAGTGATAATAAATGTTGCCTTTACTGCTTTCGGTTGCCGCGACGATATCCTCGATCGAGGTGGCCGCATAACCTTTTTGCGAGAACAACGCTCTTGCCGCATCGGCTACTCGTTTTTTGGTCTGTTCGCTTTGCAGCTGCTTCTTGTTCATTGATACGTTCCTCCCTCCATCAGCTACTCATGGGCAGCACACGCTCCCGCATTGCTTGCTTCTTATAATAAATAACAATCGTAATCAGCACAATGCATTCAGCGAGCGGGACGGACAGCCAAACACCGTTTACTCCTAAAAATCTAGGAAGCACGGCGATGAAAACCAGCATCAGAATCATTTCACGCGCTGCCGTAATCCATACTGCCATCTTAACCTTGCCAATGGATTGGTAATACGTCATCATCACGAAATTAATACCCATGAATAGGTACGCCATTACGAATATCCGCAAGCCATTCTCCGCATGCCCCGTCACGCTGTCGCTGAAATTCCCAAACAGGCTTATGATCGGCATGGCTGCCAACTGCATGATTAACAGCAATACGGCTCCCGCTCCGAGAGCTGTCGCAGTGGCAATTCGAATCGTACGCCGCTTCTTCTCCTCTTGCTTCGCTCCGTGATAGTAACTGATGAGCGGCTGGATCGCCGAGCCCATTCCGAGAAAGGTCAGCAGCACTGTACTGTGAACGTAATTCAAAAGCGCGAATGCCGATACTCCATCCGTGCCGGCTATCGTTTCCAATGTCCGGTTATGCGATATTGTAAATACCGATAAGCCTACCTCGGACAGGAAGCTTGGAAAACCAATAATAATAATGGCTACCACTATTTTTTTATTCCATCGGATACGGATTAGCTTTAACCGATTCGATTTCTTGAAGAAATGCGAAAGCAGCACCATTAGGCCAAGAAACGCGGCAAGGATCGTGCCGTAAGCCACGCCAGCTACACCCAGGTCAAGCACGTACAGAACGACGAAATTAATAACCACATTGGACAAAGCGAATGTGATCTGCGCCATCATCGCCAGATTGGGGTTGCCGTCATTGCGAACAAATACGCTCAAAGCATTCTCTATCGTAAACACAAAGCCAAACAACAGCATAACGTTCAAGTAGTCTGAAGCAAACGGATACGTCTCCGCGTTTGCGCCAAGTGCGTATACCAATGCGTCTCGAAAGACAAAGGCAGTGACGCCAATGGCAAGCGTTGCGATAAAAATAATCGTTAGTGAGTAGGAAAAGGCCGTGCGTGCTTGCTGCGTATCCTTTGCCCCCATATTTTGCGAATATAAGGTGGCGCCTCCGAGACCTACCCAGAGCGACATCGCCACAAACAGCGTGTATACAGGGCTTGCGATCCCGATGCCTGCTAGCGCAGTAGAACCGAGCTTATTCCCGACCATAATGCCATCGATCGTAATATTAAGCGCCACTAGCAGCATGCCCAGCATGGACGGGATTAAATACTTGAGAAAGGATCGGCCAACGGGTTGGTCATCTAACGGGTTAAGGGAATGTTGATTATTCATAGGTGTACTCCTACTCGAATTTATTTATACTGACCGTTCGTTCTATATAATAGCATGGAGCTGGAATTGTTTCAACTATACGCGACAAGCCTCATTTGCGCAGAACCAGCCCCACCCGTCCTCTTACGCCACTTCGCCTCAAAGCGTATAAAAAAAAGAGCTATAAGCATCATAACCTGCTTATAGCTCCGTATCTTCAGCTTGGAATGGCCTAGACAGCAAATATGGAAATTGAAGCCGGACTAGCGTACCGCTCTCCGAAGATTCGATATACAGGCTGCCTTTATCCTTGAACAGGAGCCTCAGTCTCTCCTTGATGTTTTTCAGGCCTATGCCTTTTCGTTTCCTGCCGCGCTGCAAAGCCGAAGACTGCTCGCAGCCAACTCCATTATCCTGTACCTCAATCACTAAGCTATGCTGCTCATGCTTATAGATTCGAATCCGGATGTTGCCTCCCGCGGTCATATGGGCAATGCCGTGCTGTATCGCATTTTCAATCAACGGCTGCAGAGCCAGCTTCGGAACGAGCACATATTCAATCGATTCATCGTATTCGTACTGAATCGTGAAACGATGGTTGTAGCGCATCTGTTGAATATAAATATATGCCCGAATAAGCTCCATTTCATCGCGCAAATGAATCAAATCGACATCGGCATTCAAGCTCGTTTCCAGCAGTTTTCCGAGCGACATGCTCATCTCTGCAATTTCATCCTGCTCATTGCGAAGAGCGATCCACTTCATCGTATTCAGCGTATTCAACAGGAAATGCGGATTCAGCTGTGCAAGCAGCATTTGGAAATGGACCGCGTCCTTCTCCCGCTCCTCCGCCTTCAAACGCCGGATCAAGCCGTTCATATCAGCCAGCATCGTATTAAAGGTGCTTGCGAGCTCAAGCACCTCGCCCTTATAGCGCTTCTCCGGCAGCCGAATGTTCAAATCCATGCGAACCGCTTCCCGCATTTTCTTCTGCATATGCGATAATGGCCTCGTAAAGCCGTAGGCAATCATAAAGGCAATTAATATAAACGCGATTATAAAGAGAAAAAAGGTTAGAAAATATTGCTGCTTGAGCGTATACAGATCATCAAACAATATTGCAGAAGGAATTCGGTTGGCGATGTACCAATCGAGCGACTCCATATAGCTGTAATTGATTAATGCTTCTGAGCTGGAATCTATGAGGTAACCTTCCGGCTCCTTGCTCGCAACAATCTGCTCCATCACCTCTGCCGACAGCTGCTCGCTGTCAGCACCTTGCGCGACAGGCTCGCCGCCGCCAGTCATAAGAAAATATTCCTGCCCGCCGGAGGAGTTGTTCAAGATCGACTTGAACCAATACGAATAATCAATGCTAACCCTGGCCAGCCCATAGGGCTTATGCTGTGAATCTCTCAATACGCCATAGAGTGACAACAGGGTAGCGCTTCTCGAGAGATCCGAGAACAAATAATTGTCGTCGTTCGGCACCCATTGGTAAGGCGTGCCCTTCTGCAGCGTTTCATCGAACCAGCGGCTTTTCCGCAGCGCCTCGTAATCGAGTGTCGCATTGGGCTGATAAGAGGTATATACATGGCCTTGAAGGTCAAGCAGCGTGAAATAAACAGACGGATTGTACAGGAAAAAGCTGTTGTTGATGCCTTTGAATTTTTCCTCCATAACATCCTTGTTCTCCAGCAGGCGATTAGCGTCAGGTGTCTTTAGCAAATTCCGGACGACTGTATCCTGTTCCAAAAAAATAAGCGCTTTGAACGCAATGCTTATCTGATCCTGAAGCGTACGCTGCAGATTCTTAAGCTGCTCATGGCTCTGGTCGCTGATTTTCTCTTGAATGACCGACTCTATGCGTTGGAAGTTGTAAACATTCAATATGCCGAACGGCAGCAGGATAAGCAGAAAAAAAGCCGCAAACAGACGGTATTTCAGCTTATGCGGTATTAGCTTTTGTAACCATTCTCCCATACTGCCTTGTGCCTCCTTTTGCAAAAAACCGTCCCCAAGCGCCATTCGGCGATTAGGGACAGCTATTACGAGCTATATGCTTATTGGGTTTGTTTCAAATAATCATTATGCCGCTTGACCATATTAGCCGTCGTCTGCGAGGCATCCTGGTTGCCCAAGAAATACTTCTCGTACTCTTGCGTAATCAGGTCCGTTACCTCTTGTGGAAGCTCGCGAACATGAGTAGGCGTCTTGTCCTCGAACAATACGTACATTAGCGATTCCTTGTCATACGTATCCGCTTTATCGCCCAGCAAATTAGTGAGCATTTCCGCTTGATCGGCATCCTTGGACGCTGGCAGCCTGCCTCCTGAAGCCATCGGCGCCATCCCGCCGTCTGCGTACCATTTCAGAAACTCCCAAGCTTCCTTCGTGTAGGATGATTTGGCATTAATCGATATATAATCGCCCAGCCCGCCGCGAGGGATATAGTCTGCTTGATTCTCAACCAAACGAGGAACCGGGGCGAAAGCGATCTTAAAGTCACGCGGGAAATCGGTGAAATTATTCGAGCTTCTCAGCAGCCAAGCACCGATATTAAGCATGGGCGATTCGCCTGCAAGAAACACATTTTCGACCGGAATTTTGGACGTGATTTGCTCGCCAAGCGGTGGAGTTGTTTGATCAGCAGTCATCATGCCGTTCATCGTCTCCAGCCATTTCGTTACGCTAGGCGAGTCCAGGTTCGATGTTCCATCCGCTTTGATGTACCCTTCCTTGGTCAGAGCAGCGTCGATCGGATCGATAAACGGCTCCATATGCTGAACGAGCCCATAGCCATTCGCTGGCTTAAGTGTTTTGGCATACTCTCTCGCTTGATCCCATGTCCAGTCTTTCGGTACAGGAAGGTTCGCCGCATCGAGCGCGTCCTTGTTCAAGGCTACAAAAAACGCGCTTCTCGTCGTAGGCATGCCATAAAACTTGCCGTTCACCTGCCAGCCTTCCGCGTTGCTGCCCATTTTCTCTAATATATTGTAGTCGGTGAACCCGCTCAAATCGAGCGCAACCCCCGCATCAATGCGCTTCTGGGTTTGCGTCAGCGTGTAATTCACAAATAAGTCGACGTTCTGGCCTGTGAGCAAAGCCGTATCGAGCTTCAAGTTCCCGTCATCGTCATTAACGAAACGCACGTATTCAACCTGTACCTCAGGATGCTCTTTATTCCAAGCGTCAACGACTGCCTGCGGTCCCGACTCCGGCGGTACGCCGCCCCACATCATGAGCTTGACTGGCGCAGCAGAGCTTCCATTCTCCTTTGTCCCGCCGTCACCCTGCTGATTGTCTCCTTTTTCATTGCTTCCACCAGCGCAAGCGCCCAGTATCCCGATCAGCATGACGAATGTAAGTGAAAGCGTTATCCATTTCATTGTTTTCAATGCATTGACCCCCCGATTGTTCATTCGATTTTGGTTGCATATCAAGAATAGCAAGCCGGAGGTTCTTCTTTTAAGGAACAAAACGATTGAATTCATGGAACAGATATATGCATAACCGTTTCCGGCAATCAAGGTTGCCATGACGGTTTTGTTCTATCTTTTGCGGTACTGGCTTGGCGTTGTGCCTGTGATTCTCTTAAATATTTTGATGAAATAGTTATCGTTCATAAAGCCTACCCGCTCACCAATATCCGTCACGGTCAGGTCGGTTTGCATCAAATACTCGGTTGCCTTTACAATGCGATACTCGTGCAAATAGCTTATCAGCGTCTGGCCTGTCTTCTTCTTGAACAGCGCGCTTACATAGTTCTCACCCATCATGACATATTGTGATAACGACTTGACCGAAATATCCTTTGCATAGTTTTCTTCGATATAGAGAAGTATTTTGCGTACTTCAGGATGGGGCGTTTTATCGAAGGGAATGGTCGCGGCAACAACTGACGGCTCCACTGCCTTCGCCTTCTGCAGCTCTACATTGATCTTAAGCAATGTTTCCCGCAAGTCCTTAACGCTCATCGACAGCTTCAATATATAGTTGGATGCACCGAACTCCATAGCTTGACGCATGTATTCGAAGTCTCCCATACAGGTCAGCATGACGAACTTGGACGTGCAGCCTGCCATTCTCGCTTCCTTCAGAAGCTCAATTCCATCCATGCGCGGCATGATAATATCAGTCAGTACGAGATCGGGTGGATTCTCTTTGATCAGGGAGAGCGCTTCCAATCCGTCTCCGGCTTCGCCAGTCAATGTAAAGCCCATTTCTTCCCAACGAATAATTTCGCGAATGGATTCGCGAACGAATACCTCATCCTCTACGAGCAGAACCTTCCACATTGGCGCGCCCCTCCTTTTGCACTCATTATAGCATTAGAGTTTTGGGAGCGCGCTGCTAATATGCAAAATGTATAGTTCTGTTCCATCCATTTGCCTGATCTGGCTGCCTATAGACAGATATGTTCTATTCCCGTTTCCCGTCCGTGCTGCCTGCTCCCACCTCGGGATGCACTTCCTCCGGCAGTTGTTTGGAAGCGCTAGGAACCTGGCGCGGCTTCAGCTTGATATCATCAGATGAACAGATGACGATGCTGACTTGTCCGCCATGAGCGTAAGCTCTTATGAGAACCGGATGATCGTATTTGTTCTGGAATACAAAGTCCGGGCCATCCCAACTAACAGTAGCGTCACGCCCGGATGGCACATATTTGACGTTACGGCTATGGGAGTATCGTTCGACTATTTGCAGTCCCGCCCGGTCTGCCGCATTAAAAAGCGTGGAAGAGATTTGGCAGATGCCTCCGCCGATATCCTCCGACATCTCCCCTCTCACTATGACGGGAGCACGCAAATATCCGCTTTCTTTGGTTCGCTGGCCCACGACCTTATTAAACGAAAAACGTTCATTCGGGAAAACGACATAGTTATTGATCGCTTGGGCCGCTAAATGGACATTATGAGTGCGGTTTTTGTTATTCGGATTGTAATAGGTCGCATAGTAACCGATTTTTTTCACCTTAATTGCGGAGAGAAGCTCACTGTCGACTTTCGGATAAACAACCTCCATTGGCGCTTCCAGCTGCGCGAATCCGCCTTCAAAGATAAAGCGGTAAAACTGTATCTTTAGCGCGTGACGATTCAGCTTGCTGCCTGCTTGCTCTGGTATAATTCTTCCCGCTCCGTCAAGCGTGGCGTTCACTGCCGGCTTTTGCACCCTTTTATCGATGGCTGCTATGCCTTTCTCCAGCTTGATGTGATCAATAAGAGGTATGCCGGCAGACGAATCGCTGTATTCCACGCGCCTGAGCTCGGTTAATGTTTGTCCGCCTTGTTCAATCACAAGCGAATCGGCATAGCCTCCCTGTTGAAGCATCATCATAATCGCTATAATCCAGTGCAGACCCATTGTCTATAATCTCCCCCAAACCGCAGTATTCGTGGTAGTATGATTCATTTCGTGAACCTGCATACATGTCGATGCGGATGGCTCCTTGATAAGCAAAGAGGTTTCTTACATAAACAAGCGGCATCTAGCCAAAAATAAAAAAAATCAAACAAAAGGCGGAGGCCGCATATGAAACAAGCAAGAACTAGCTTCATGGTCATTTTCCTAATCGCATTCTTGTTGCTGCCGCTCTCGGAGCGAGGTCATGCGCAGCAAGGCAGCAGCATGCTGCATCACAAGCCTAAAAAAACAGAACGGTTACACGATGTAAGCAGCATAATTATGACGGTAGGCTCCTCACGTCAAGCGGCCTTCGTAAGCGAGCTCTACATGGAGCGCCGCGAGCTCGATCAGGCAATTCGCCAAGCTAAGCATAAGCCGACTGAAAAAGCGGACTTCTACCCCGATATTTATATCACCCATCTGACTCCAGCAAGAGCGCAATACCGGCTTGAGCGCAGCGGCCAGCTCTGGAATGAAGCACAAGCAGTAAGCTTAGAGCTGCCCCCCAAGCTTGCCAAGCAGCTGACTGCACTCGCGGAAGGACTGCGAATGCAGCATTACGGCAAGCTTCTAACTTGGCGGCAGTCCACCGACATACTGCCTAATAAAGCGATTTTTTCGGTGACAGAGCTCGAATCTGGCCTTACCTTCCGCGTACAGCGGCGTGCGGGCAGCGATCATGCAGACGTTCAGCCCATAACCAAGGAAGACTCTCGCATTATGAAGCAAATCTATAACGGAAAATGGAGCTGGAAAAGAAAAGCGGTGCTAATCCGTGCGGATGGCCATTGGCTTGCTGCCTCCATGAACGGCATGCCTCACGGCGGTGACGGCATTCCAGAGAACGGCTTCTCCGGGCATTTCTGCATCCATTTTCTCGGCAGCTCAACGCATAAATCCGATCATCCTGACCCTGCCCATCAAATGATGGTGCACAAAGCAGCCGGCCTCCTAAATCCGTATTTGGATTCGGCTGACCCGCAGCTGCTCGCGCTCACTTTCGTTGAAGCGTTGTATCATAAAGACAATGAAATCATCCAGCTGCTTACAGATAAGCTTCCAGAAGAAAAGCAAGCAGCCTTTATCCAGCAAATGCAGCAATGGGTTTCAATCAGGGTGCAGCTGCCTTCCAAAGGAAAACAGGCACGCTTGCCGGAGAGCAGCAGCTTTGGCGATGCCCTGTCAGCCGAAATAAAGCTGCCCGTCACGATTCATACGGTTAGCGGCCAACGCCGCAACGGCAGCTATATTTTCCAATTCAATCGTGCAACCTCCCAATCACCGTGGTATATCCAAGAGGTGATTGAGCAGTCATAAACCAAATAACGAACAGGAGAAGGGAATAAGGAAATGGAGCCTTAAGTAAGGGCTAGATTCGGCAAAATAAACCCTTTTGAGCTTAGCTTATCATGTACGCAAGCTACCCCCGTTCCACAAACCTTACTCCCGTGCGCTGCCGGAGCAGCTCCCGAATTCCGTCACCGATAGCCCGGATGCCGGGCTCGATGAGCCCTTCCTCCACCTGTGAGACGCTCAACCGGAGAACATCCTCCTGCTTGAACTCTGGCAAGTACATGCGCTGGGCCGGATCAACCAGCACTCCGCGCTGCAGCAGATGTTCGGCCGCTACCTGCGCCCGGAGTGGGGCTGGCAGCCTAATCATGGTATAGAATCCGGATAAGGAGTTGGTGTAAGCAGTTCCCGGCGGTAGATGCTTACGGTATGCTTCCTGCAGCACCACCGCTTTGCGGCGATATATCTCCCGCATATGGCCGATGTGGGCGGCGAACATGCCGCTCTCTAGGTATACCTCGAGTGCTCCCTGCGTCAACAGGGGCGAATGTACGTCTGCCGCAGCCTTCGCCCGCAGGAACTCTTCCCGCAGTTTGACCGGCAGCACTGCCAGCCCTAGGCGCAGGCCGGGAAGCATGACTTTCGAGAAGCTTTTTACATAGATGACCCGCCCGGACGAATCATAAGCGAACATGGGGTCATTCCTCGGATCGCCATCCAGGTCACCCATGTAATCATCCTCAACAATGTACACGTCATAGCGCTTCGCTAGCTCTACCATGCGCTTGCGGGCTTCGTTCGTATGGCTGTACCCGGTTGGGTTGTGGAACCGCGAGACGGTGTAGAAGAACTTAACCTCCCCATCCCGGAACAGCGCCTCCAACCGCCCCAAATCCATGCCGCCTTCCTCGTATGAAATGCCGTGTACGTTGCCCCCATATCCCCGCAGCGATTCGACCATGCCGGGATGTACCGGCTGCTCTACGACGATGCTCCTCTTGCCGTTCGGGAAAGGCAGCCCCACCAGCAAATGCAGAGCCTGCTGAGAGCCAGTCACCACATAGATACGGTCCGGGGCCGTGAACACCTGCAAATCCCGCAAATGCCGGGCCAGCTGGAACCGCAGCGAGGCGAGGCCCTGCCCCTCCGAATACGTAAACATATCCTCGCGGTAGCGCTCGATGGCCTCATTCATGCAGTGCTGGAAGTCACGGTATGGCATAGCGCTCCGGTCCGGGCCTGCCCACTGGAAATCAATGACGTCTGGCACCTCCATTGCACCTCTCGTATCCTCCCCACCGGGGCTGCGGTGCACGATGTAATAGCCGCTCTGGGGCACCGAATAGATCCGGTGCCTCTTCTCGAGCTCCCCATATGCCCGAATCACCGTATTTCGGCTGCAACCGAATGCTTCCGCCGCTTCCCGGATCGACGGCAGCTTTTCCCCCGGCTTCAGCTTCCCTTCCTTAATGTCCTGCAGGAGCTGTTCCACAATCGCTTCATACAGCATCTTCCCTTTCACTCCTTCCAGCCAACTGTACGGGTACAATCACCGTAAACGCCGATATTGCCTAGTCRCACATTCCTATATTCTCAATGTTGTCGACACGAGCCTTACTGTTTTGCCATTATGAAGAAGACCTAGGAGGAATGCAAATTGATTACCTGGAGAAAGAAAAAAAGAGTCGTCCTGGCGCTCACCGCCCTGCTGTTTGCCAGTGCATCTGGAATTTCCGTACTTCCCGTAAATGCTGTCCCCAAAGAGACTAAGCTCCCTTGCAACGAGCTGTTTCATGACGTGCAGGGTACCCTGATCGTCAAAAACCTGAAGACAGACCGCGTCTACGTCTGCAATTCCAAACGCAGCCAGCAGCGGTTCACGCCGGAATCGTCGTTCAAGATTCCGAACGCGCTCATCGGTCTCGAGGTAGGAGCGGTGCGGGACGAATATGACGTGAAGCGGTGGGACGGCGTCGTCCGGCCGTTCGATGAGTGGAATCGCGACCATGCGCTTGGTTCGGCAATGCGTGCATCCGCAATCTGGTATTACCAGGCGATGGCCCGGGACATCGGGGCCGATCGGATGAAGAGCTTCGTGGATCGTATTCGTTACGGCAATATGGATATTAGCGGGAGCATCGATGCCTTTTGGCTGGACAGCACGCTGAAGATCTCGGCGGAAGAGCAGGTCGGCTTCATGGAAGACCTGGTGGAGGAGACGCTGCCCTTCCAGGAACAGACTATGAAGACCGTCAAGCGCATCATGATTGATAACGACCAGGACAACTACACCGTGCATGGCAAGACGGGCACGAGGCTGTCAGACATGGGCCTCGGCTGGTATGTGGGTTATGTAGAAAACGGGAAGACAGACTGGGTGTTCGCCGCTAACGTGGACAGCAGCGGGACGGCCGCCAAGACGGTCACGTTGGAAGCCTTGAAGCGCCTCGGTATTTTGTAAGCACATTCTACGTTATCACTCAGATGCTGTTCGTCCGATGCAGCACGTTCAAGCTGTGGGTGAACCGGTTGGATTATTTCATACAATCGCTCACTGCCCCAGTATCCAAGTTGCGCTGTCATTGCTTTAGCCTGTCCTTTAGCGAGGAAAAGGCAGCCATATCGAATGAACTGCACCCCATTTGTTAGACATGACTAACAAATGGGGTGCAGTTCACGAATCGGCTGCCTTTTATTTTGTAGTTATCATCGTCTTTTATCGCAGTGCTACTTATATCTGTCTGATGCGGTTCTCCGCGCTGTATGCGTAAAAAGGATGAGGCTTTGTTGGTATTTCAGCTGCTATCGCTGATTTGGTGACGATGAATAGCTATCCTTAATATATGTTTTCAAGAAGCTATTGCAAAACTTTCCTTGGGGGTCGCATTGAAGGAGCAACTGCTGAAAGTCGGGCAATTTCTCATATAATGATTGTATATGGACGGGCGGCATGGCAAACAACTTTCCCCAATGTGGACGGGCACGGAAAGGCGCAAGCTGTTCCTCAATTAGTGGCAATATTTTTCCAACTGCATTCCAATCCGCTTTCCACGTAAAGTGAATAGCCACCGAGTCCTGCATGTAACAAGGGCTCATCCACAGATCGTCTTCCGCAATCGTACGAATCTCGGACACATAAAGGTGTGGCGATATAGAGTCCCGTATTCGGTCAATCGCACAAAGCGCTTGATAGGCATAGTGCCGCGGCACGAAATATTCGCTTTGTAGTTCCTCACCGGCGCTTGGCGTGAAATCCATGCGGAAGTGCGGCAGCCGTTCATGCCATGGGCCGGGGATGCCAAGCTGCTCGCTAGTATTCTCCGCTGAGTGTCCTGGCACTGGATGACGATGCTCACTTGCGTGCATGGCTCCAAAAAAATCGGATTCCTCCCCGGCAGAGTCATAATCTGATATTTTGCGCTTTAACCAGACTTGATTGAAAGCGTTTGTCTTCCAATCCGTGAACAGACTAACACTGTAAGCACTAGAGAAAATATCGTCAAACTGATCATGAAGCTGCGCTAAAGGCAAATTTTCAAAAACATACTGACTCATCTGAAATGTGGGAATGACATCTAGAGTGATTTGTGTGATAACCCCCAGTCCCCCAAGCCCTACAACCGCTCCGGCGAAGAGCCCATCTTGTTGATCACGCGAGAAAACGATCCTCTCCCCATCCGCTTTGACAACTTCCATGGAATGAACCGCTGTAGCAAGATTGCCGTTCCGGTCACCAGAACCATGTGTCGCCGTTGAGCACGCACCAGCAATGGTAATGTGCGGCAATGACGCCAAGTTGTGCAAAGCATAGCCGCATCCGTGCAAATAATCACACAGTTCTCCGAATCTAATACCGGCCTCAACCGTAACCTTATTTCGTTTTTGGTCTAATTCAATGACTCGGTTAAGCTTGTGAAGAGAGAGGAGGCTCTCGGTACAATCAGCGATTCCATTGAACGAATGACGAGTGCCAAGCGCCTTTATTTTACTGCTACGAGCTACTAATTCCTGTATTTGTTCAACGGTTTCCGGAACATGGAGCTCCGAAGCGCTATACTTATAGTTGCCTGCCCAGTTTCGATTATTTTCCAAACACATACACTCCCGCTAAATCGAATGATAGATCTGTCCAAATGGATTGATAGGTTATAAAAAATATTCCACATCATTTAGGAGTATCCTGCCCGATAGATTAATAAAAATGAGCAGGCCACCGTAGGAGCTGCAAGCAAGAAGCTCCTCATTATTTTATTTCTCAGCTCAAGCTCTGCTATAATCTACTCGTGTTTTCGGCATATTCACGCAGTAT
Source organism: Paenibacillus sp. 2TAB23 (assembly GCF_052115165.1). Classification (NCBI taxonomy): domain Bacteria; kingdom Bacillati; phylum Bacillota; class Bacilli; order Caryophanales; family Paenibacillaceae; genus Paenibacillus; species Paenibacillus sp. 2TAB23. The sequence continues at coordinate 19,005 of NZ_JBFRGD010000020.1, read as the reverse complement.
CCAACCGCATTGGCCGCAAAGGAAAAGAATCCGGTCGCTAAGGTTCCGATATTCCGTACGCTCCGGTCTTTTCATCGGTGTCCGCGAATATATGCCGCCTTCGAGGCCGCTATAACCGATCTTGATCTCGCTTCCCGGGCAATCAGGACATGACAATGTTGTTTTAATCTTTTCCAAATCCATAGTGTTCTCTCCTCGTATTTCAATTTAAAGTACATATTGAGCTCTTACTATTCCTCAAAAATGAGTAATAGGCTCGTCTACTGCAGGTGTCGATTACTTGAATGCGGCGGATGAGTATGTTATCGCTAGTCCAGTTGAATAATTAGGTATAAAGTTACGATCGTTCCAATATAATTCTGAGGTGTTTCATTTCAAGCTAGGAGGAACATCGTGGAATACTTTATCACAGTAGAACCCGGAGTACGGGTATTCGTACAGGATTTAAATCCGACGGGAAACAAGACGATCTTGTTTATTCACGGCTGGCCTTTAAGCCATAAACAGTTTGAATACCAATTCGATATTCTTCCATCTCTGGGCGTCCGGTGCATCGGCATGGATTGGCGAGGGTTCGGGAACTCGGATAAGCCTTTCACCGGGTACAGCTTAGATAGATTATCGGATGATATCCGCGTCGTAATCGAGACGTTGAAATTACAAAATATAACGCTGGCGGGGCATTCAGCAGGCGGAGCGCTAGCGATCCGATACCTGGCAAGACATCAAAGCTTCGGGGTATCCAAGCTTGTTCTAATCGACGCCCAGTCTCCGGGTTCCGTACCGCAGCAAGATGCTAATAGGTTCATTGCAGGAACGTTGTCCGACCGGCCTCAGATGCTTGCAGGATTAACAGATTCCTTTTTTTTCAAATATATTACCGAGCCTTTCTCGAATTGGTTCTTTCAAATCGGATTGCAAGCAGCGGGCTGGTCGACTGCGGCCGTCATGGTTACGTTAAGAGACGAGAACGTGCGAAACGACCTTGGGAAAATAAACGTGCCGACACTGATTATTAACGGCGTCCATGACAAAGTCGTTCCGTTCCCCAATGCCCAGGAAACCAATAAGCTCATCCGCAATTCGTACTTGGTCCCGTTTCAATATAGCGGCCATGTTCCTTTCCTCGACGAACGCGATAACTTTAACCAAACCTTGATGCAATTTATTCAATGATTGCCCCTACAGCGCCAGCTCTTTCGCTTATCTCGAAACTCTCAATAATTCTGACACTTTACAGTGATTGGTACACGTTGAACTTCTCCAAATGGATGACATTGCTCGGCGACATTAGGTATATTTCTCCGCGATGGGTACCAGACAAGATCATAGTCCGAATTATACAGATCGGGATTCATTTCAGCTAATTGCCCTTACCACAAACAGGCTGCCGAGATTATCGGCAGCCTGTTTGTTGAACTAAAGTTCCCAGTCAGTTTAATCCGAAATGCATCGGGTGAACCGAGGGAGAATGGATCCAAAGAGTGAATAGGGTGTTATCATAAGTACCTGACTTCTATGATTTCGTTCCGACATAAATATACATCGTTATGCTATAAAAGAATTGATCGCTCTTATTTAATAATTCAATGTTGTCCAAAAATCCTTTATAATCCTCTGCTCTTAGCATATCTCTTCTTACTAACGATTCAAAATCTCGAATCATCATATGTCCATAATATGGTTCTTCAAACTTTGTATTCGTTAGTACATATGTTTCAATCTTGCCAGTAAATAATCTTGATTCTTGGAATGTTCTCCATAATCTTCTACCCATCCATGAATCGATATCATCCATCCAATCTTGCTTCCAGTCATTAAAAGTCTGTGTGATTGTTCTTATTAGTGTTTTATTGTCTCCGTCTATCAATTGTGAATCCCAATCAAAATGCGCAAAAACCACTTGTCCTTCTGGCTTAAGTACTCGATGTACTTCTCTGAGAAAATGTTGTTTATCCTTAATGCATTCCAACATATTATTTGAAATGACAAGATCATAACTATCGTCATTACACGGAATATTCTGAGCAAAATTGTGAGTTATGAAATTGATTCTTGAATCTTGTTCATAATTTTTTTTGGCTTTAATAATGGAACTCTCAATAGAATCAATACCGAAAAGTCTGCTTCCATCATCAACAAGCTCAGAAATGCGGGATAAATCATATCCCTGACCGCACCCTAAATCCAGAATAGTTATGTTGGGTTTAATATCGATAAGAGAATAAATAAACTCTCTCATTCGAATGTTATTGGGATCCATCGTTGTTCCTCCGTCCGCAGGGTTTCAGATAACGTCTTTTTTGCGAATTTCTTCAATTCTCCATACTTATGATATTCGCGAAATGATAATGCTAACCTGCACGTTTAGCGTAATGAAGCAGCCGATCATTGTGGTCGGCTGCTTCCGTGTTTTTATTAAATAATCGTTTCCCGTTAACTTAACAAAGAATAATTTTTTATAATATCAATGCGAACCATTCTTAAGGTAGAGCAGAGTAACCATACGAAGGTTGGAAACGAGGTCGGCATGGACTCTTCCGATCCATTTTCTTATATCACCGTACCGATCTCTCCGTCCTCCTCCTTATTGCTTCAATTTCCTTCGTGCGGGTTCTCCCGTCCGAATTTGTTTTGCCTTTTATTCTTCATCCTTGGTTGCAAGCATCCGGAGCAGAACCGTGACCGTTTCCGCCCTCGTCGCGACATTATTCGGGAAGAAGCCGTTGCCGCCCTTCCCTTGCATAATCCCTAACTTTTTCATCTCGGCTGCCGCCCCGACGGCCCAGTCTGGAATGTCGCGATCATCAGCGAATCCGGCGGAATCGGTTTCAGATGCTAGGTTTAATGCTCTCGCCAGCATGACGGCCATTTCTGATCTCGTAACTGCCGCATCCGGACGGAAGTTGCCGTTCTTGTCGCCCTGGATAAGACCTAAGCTTACAGCTTGCGCAACGGATACCTGAGCCCACTTCCCGATTCGGTCCGCGTCTTTGAAGGACAGAACTGCTTCTTCATTCTGAAGCTTCAATGCTTTTGCCAGCATCACCGCGAATTCAGCGCGCGTCACCGTACGATCAGGCCGGAACGAACCGTCCGTATAACCTGTAATCATTCCTTTCTTTTCAGCTTCCAAGATATTTGCTTCGGCCCAATGACCGTCAATATCCGCGAAGGTATGGCCGGGTACCGGCACGTTCGGATTATCGGGATCTACCGGCGGGGTCACGGGAGTATCTCCTCCCGAATTGCCTCCGTCGCCTCCGTTTGAACGCGCTTGTACGGATACGTTTATTCTTCCCGTAACAGTCGGATTCGCGGTCAAGACAGCTGTAATCGTCACTTCTCCGGCAGCGGACGGCGCCGTAAAGATGGTGCTGAATCGACCGTTTTCGTCCGTTACTGCTTTAGCCGTTTCGATGCTGCCCCGTGAAGACGAGACTTCGACCTCTGCGCCGGAGACCGAAAGATTGTCGCCGTCGTAGACAATTCCCGCAATGGACACGTCGTTTCCGACCATCACAGAAGACGGCGTAGCCTGGATTTCGATTAGAACGGGCACTTGTACAGCCTTAATTATGGAAACGGTAATCGTATCTTCCACGATCGGATTCGCGGTCAAAACAGCTGTAATTGTCACTTCTCCGGCAGCGGACGGTGCCGTAAAAACCGTGTTGAACTCACCGTTCGCATTCGTTACGACATTAGCGGTTTCGATGCTGCCTGACGAAGCCGCAATTTCGACCTCCACGCCGGGAACCGGAAGATCGTCGCTATCGTAGACAACTCCCGCAACGGACATGCTGCCTCCGAACGTTACGGAAGGCGGCGCCTCACGGAATTCAATCCGAGCGGGCACTTGCACGGTCTCGTTTACATAAACGGCAGTTGTCTCTCTAACGGACGGATTCGACGTCAAAGCTGCCGTAATCATCACTTCTCCGGCAGCGGACGGCGCCGTAAAGAGCGTGCTGAATCGACCGTTCACATCCGTTACCGCACTGGCGTCTTGGATGCTGCCCGATGCTGCCGTGATCTCGACCTCCATACCGGATACCGGAAGATTATCGCTATCATAAACGGCTCCTGTAACGGTCACGTGTTCACCGAACTTCACAGAAGACGGCGTCGCTTGCAGTTCGATTCGAGCGGGCACCTGTGCAACTGGGCTCACGGACACAGTAATCGTATCCGTCAAGGACGGGCTTGCTGGCAGAACGACCGCGAACGTCACGTCTCCGGCAGTAGACGGCGCCGTAAAGACTGTGCTGAATTGGCCATTCTCGTCCGTTACTTCCTTAGCAGTTTCGGTGCTGTCCCACGAAGCCGCGATCTCGACCTCTACGCCGGATAACGGAATATCGCCGCTGTCGTAGACGGCTCCCGCAACTGTTACTTCGCCGCCAACCGTCACGATAGACGGCGTTGCTAGAAGCTCGATCCGAGCGGGAACCTTTTGTGCCTGTTCGATACCGTACACTTTAAACTCCCAGAGCGAGTAGCCGTATGTGGTCGCTCTTTTTGTGCCATTCATCTTAACGTATCTTGCCTTCACCGGTTCGAAGGAGATTTTATCAATACCGCCTGCTCCGGTTGTAGTACTGTATACCGTAGTCCAATTCGTCGCGTCGTCGGAAACCTGGATTTGGTACTCCTTGCCGTACGCGCTTTCCCAATGGAGATCGACCTTCTGGATGGGTTTGCTATAGCCGAGATCGACGTAGATCCACTCCGAGTCGGAATAGTTAGATCCCCAGCGGGTGCTCAATATGCTATCGACAGCATTACCGGGAGCCACGTCCGAGGCTCTGACCGAGCTTGCCACTGCCGGCACGCCTTCCGCAAGGTTAGGCGATAGAGATTCATACACTTCGAATTCCCAAAGCGAGTAACCGTATGCGGTCCCTCTCTTGATGCCATCCATTTGAACGTATCTTGCCTTCACCGGTTCGAAGGAGATATTCTCGGTTCCGCCCGCTCCGTTCGCGGTGCTGTAAACCGTAGTCCAATTCGTCGCGTCCTCGGAAACCCGAATCTGGAACTCCTTGCCGTACGATTCCCAGCGCAGAACGACCTTCTGAATGGTTTGGCTAGAGCCCAGATCGACGTAGGCCCACTGCGAATCGGAGTAGTTAGATCCCCAACGGGTATTCACGATGCCATCGACAGCATTACCGGGCGCCACGTCCGCGGCTTTGAACGAGCTTGCCACGATTGGCTTGCCTTCCGCAAGATTGGGCGATAAAGCTTCATACACTTTAAACTCGTAAAGCGAGTAACCGTTCTCGGTACCCTGCTGAACACCCTGCATCCGAACGTACCTGGCACTGACCGAATGGAAGGAGATGTGGTCGATTCCTCCGTCACCTGTCGTCGTCGAGTAAACGTCCTTCCAGACGACAGCATCGTCCGATACTTGAATTTTATAACTTTTTCCGTACGCATTCTCCCAATTCAGCCTAACTCTATTGATCACATATTGATCTTGCAAATCAACGTTTATCCACTCATTGTCCGAATGATTCGAACTCCAATACGAAGTTCTATAAATATCTGTTGCATTCGAGGAAGCATGGTTATTCTTGCTGGATGAAGCGGCCGCTCCTTTATCGTAAGCGAGATCGAACTCTCTATCGTCGATGGAGACGTTCTCGTTCAAAGTAATGCTTCGGCCTGTGAACGTATCTTTGCCAAGCTTGTAGCTTGTCGTGGATGTTTCCCCATTGCGATTCAACGTCACGTTCACGATAATCCCTGGCGTTTCGGGATTGGACACCGAAATACGGACAGGAGATACGGATTCGTCAACGATAACCATTGCGGGTTGATCTACTTTGACGGTCAAACCGTCTCTCACCGTCACCGTTCCGGCTTTATAGAAGAGCATTTCCGCAATTCCCAGCGTATTATGCCGAACAGCCTGAACCGATGGTGTATTCGAAAGAATATGGATCGGATTGTCGCTCGCGTAGCTGCCGACCTCCTCGGAGGTTTTGTTCGGCAATACGATGTATTGGTAGGAAGCGTTTGTTGGTTTCACGCCATGGTCGAGCCAAACCGAAAAAATCGATTGGGTTATCGGCGCCGTAGAGCTTCCCGTGATGACGTCGCTCCATTTCCCGGTCTTCGTCTCCCTTTGCACTTTAAAATCCGTTGGATTCGGGAATACGTAGCCGATATTATCGTTATAGGCCCATCGACCGTTCGTTTGCATCGGTCCGTCCGCGAGCGGATTGCCGTCTACGAGAACTTCTCCAACCGCTTGGCTTTGATTTAATGTCGTGTGTATGGAAGCCGCATTCGTCGAAGTGATTCCCGCGCCAAGCGCCACCATTTCATCATCAAAGAAGAAATAGCCTTTCTTACCGCTTGTGCTCAGCTTGTTGAAATCGAACGCGGTGGCGCCATAACGCTCATCGGTCACGCCGCCTACGAATGTTTTGGGGTTGTTGAAATTCCCGTCTTTCGTGAGCGCGTACGGGGCCGTCGTACCTGGAACGTGAGCCCAATCCATCAGCGGGTAGATGGGTCTGTATTCATCGCCTGTTCTCTGAATGGCAGTGGCTCCTTGCGGCGTCCAGTACAACAGATTATATCCGCTGGGATGAATCGTTCTCCATTCGCCGCCTTTGACCGTGCTCGAAGACATTTTGACCGTAATTCCATAGTCATTGCGCATATGGGAGGATACCAGCGTCTGCCATTGCGTCATATTGTTGGCGTCCTGTCCGTTGCTCGTGCTTGTGCCAACTTGGCGAATATTGTTAAGGAAACTCGCAAACTCCGCCGCCCTCGCTGGGTTGGCCGCTAGCATCCACTGCAACGGATCTTCATAGAAGGTTAATGCCGCGCTTTCATAATCCGGCCAATCGGGTCCATTCATCCCCATGCCCAGATCGGCAACATCGCCCCTCACGAGATACCTGGTGCCGTCCAACAAGTAGGATGATAACGAATCGATCGCAACCTTGCTGTAAGAAAAAAGGGTGCCCGAGGTAACGTATGCCCAAAAGGACATATCTCTGGCAAAGCTTCTTCCATAGCCCGTCGTATAATTCGTTTTGCCATGCATGAAGAAAGACATGTCCGACTGGATTCCCGTCACGGTCGTCGTCACGTTCGACAGCACATTAAACGCATTCACTGCCTTGCGAACGATCTGGGCATCTTCCAGCAATAAGCCGCGGAACATATAATTTTGATTGTACCAGGACGAGTTGGCGCCATCGACCGTGTTCGGCTCGCTGTCTAACGTGGCGATAATATTGGCGAATTGCGTTTCAGTTAAATAGCCCTCGCACAAAATCGCGATTTTCTCCAATCTTAGTTGTTTGCCGATTCCGGTCTCCCACCAGTTGGTTGAAGTCGGCTTTACCGTAAACCAGTAGTCCAGCGCTTTTTGAATACCCGCTATCATGGTTTCGCTACGATAGTATGGACTACTCGGGTCAGCGAACGCCTGAGCCATCGATTGCATCCGATCTAATGCAAGGTATGGCGACCACGCTCTTCCATTGGCGCTGGAGCTTGTATTCGCGTAATCGACATCCCCCCAGCTCCCATTAGCGTTTTGACTCAATAAGTAAGTGCCAGCCTGTGAATTGAAGGTCCATTCTACCCGACCGTTCGTTCCGTCGTTTATAATATCTCTTGAGATGTAGAAGGCTACTATCCGTTCTTTCATCAATCTCATTTCGGCGATTTCTTGAGCATCGTTCGTCACCTCGGGAGAACTCGCCGATGCGGGCGAGTAGAACCAAATGGACGATATCATTGAACAGACAATAACAAGACATGTCCACCTCCTTGCAAGCCTTTTCATTTTGTCAGTCATACACATGCACTCCTTTGCTCTTCTAAACTGAAAATAATTGACAACGCTTTCAGATCAGGAAATTGAAGGAGGCAGTTCGCACTGCCTCCAACCTTTTAAGAAAGCGTATTAAATATATCCTCCAACGGTATGTCCACTACGGCCATCACTTCGTCCGCTGCACCGTAATACATGCGGACTGTTTGTTCCAACAACAGGGCTCCACACGAAAATACGACCTTGCCGAAAAATCCATTCACCTCATATGCAGCTTCTGGCTCCAATACGGGGATACGAGATCTCGCGATAACCTTGGCCGGATTCTCCAAGTCGAGCAGCGCCGCGCCCATACAATAGCGATGTGTGCTGTCCGCTCCGTGATACAACACAAGCCAGCCGCGTTCGGTTCGAATCGGAACCGCGCCGCCGCCCATACGAGCGGAATCCCAGCCTTGCTCGCTTAGCCCCATCAAAAAGCGGTGGTTCCCCCAATGGTCGAGATCAGGTGATTCGGCGATCCACATTTCGGGAGAGCCGAATGATTTCGGCACCGGACGGTGCAAGGCGTAGTATTTGCCGTTTATTTTTTCCGGGAATAGCATGACGTCCTTATTTTCAGGAGCTAACATAAGCCCGCGACGCTTGAATGTTCGAAAATCTCGGGTTTCCGCCAAGCCGACGCCAACGCCGTACGCGGACGCGGCGCTGTAAGTGATATAATAGATGTCCCCCAATTGAGTCACGCGCGGATCCTCAATTCCCCAAGCTTCAAGAGCATTCTCCGGAAACAAGGCCGGCTGCGGTTCGATGTCGAAATGAACGCCGTCCTTGCTTCGCGCCACCCTGAGATGGGATAAAGATGTGAGCATGACCGTGCGTCCGTCCTTTGCGATAAAGCGGGAGTCGGAGAAATCATAGCTCGGATCGGTCTTGTCGTAGCATTCTACAGATACATCGGTACCCGCTTCGTTCAGCAGGGGGACAAGCACCTCGTCCGCCTTGTCCGATACCGGCGCTTCCGAAATACGCAGTAAAAGGATAGTTTCATCCCGCAACTGCGCAACGCCTGCATTAAACACACCCAGCACTCGAAAGTCGGGGCGGGAAGGCACAACATCCTCGACACGGATAATAGGATTTTGCGAGCTGCGTTTTATGTTCATGTGAGATACCTCCTTCCGTATTTAAGTGCTGTTATTTACCGGATATGACGGCGTCGATTTGCGCTTGAATTTCATCGATTACTTTTTGTCCGCCGAGGCTCGCCATTTTCTCCTCCAGCATCGTCTTGCCTTGATCGGCAGGCAGCACGCCTTGGCTGAGCGGCAAGAAGATCGAATCGTGAAGCGGCGTAATCTTCGCATATTCCGTCTTCACCTTCTCCGCGTTGAAGTTGAAGCCCGAAGTTGGACTAAGTGTGAAATTAGCCGGGTTGGTAGAGAAGTCGAACCACTTCTTGTCGTCTGCCATCATCGTGTCCGCCGTGCGGGTCAATGTTGGCCGCCAAGTCAGTACATAGCCTGGGAAAGTATAGCTCGACAGAATCTTATAGCTCGATTCACCGACAGGTTCCCAGTCCTTGCCTTGAATACCGTATTCCATCAAATCGTGGTTTTCCTTAATCGACAGCCAATTAGCGACGTCCAAAGCCAAATCGGCGTTCTTGGATGAAGTCGGGAAGCAAAGGAAATTCCATTGCTGGAAAGCGGTATACGGCTTGGCCTGATCACCGTTCGGTACGAACACCTCAAGTTTGTCGCTGCCGTCTTGCAGCATTTCCGAATATTTCAATCCTTCCACACCATCAGTCGAATAATAGGTAGCCGCATATTTGCCTTGCTTGAACAGCGTTTCTGCATTTTGCTCCTGCGCGATATTTTTGGAAAGTATGCCGTCCTTGTAGTATTTGGTGACGCGTTCATAAGCATCGGCAATCATCGGGCTTGCCCATTGACCGACCACTTTCTTGTCCTTGGTTGAATAGGCGAACATGTTGACACCGATTTCGAGCACTTCATCGAGCGCCTGGTTAGCAGAATCGCTCAGGATAAACGGAAGCTTATCGGCTTTGATGCCGTTAATGACGAAAGGTTTGACATCCTTCTCGTTTTCCTTGACCGCATACAAAAATTTCTCTAAATCGTCGAGCGTTTTCAACTCAGGAAGCCCATATTTCTCGCGCAAATCTTTGCGAATAAGCATGCCATAGAGCTGTCCCTGTGTGGTACCGAGCGGAATGCCCATAATTTTTCCATCGAATTTGTTATACTCCCACATCTCACTCGGAATAGATGCTTTGAGTTCCGGACGCTCGGCCACCATGGCATCCAGTTCCTTCAAAGAATTGCTGGCAATCATCTGATTCATCGATAACCATGGTGCATCCAGATACATATCGAATTCTTCCCCGGCAGACATCTTCACGGATAGAGCGTTCCCATAATCCGACCACGGCAAGAAATTGATATTCAAGGCCGCTCCGACGTTGTCCGCTTTCAATTTGTCGTTGACCGCCTGCAGCACATCATCAAAGCCCGCAGGTTTATCTCCTGGGAAGTAAGCTTTCAATGTCACCGTTTCCTTCGGAGCGGATGTAGCGCTATTTGAATTCGATGGCGAATTCTCTTCCTTGCCGCCATTCTCCGAATTGCCTGCGCAGCCCGCCAACATTAGTGAAGAAGCCAATACCAATGACGTCGTCGCACCAAACCATTTTTTAAAACTCATTCTGTTAACCCCCTTATAATTTGAGAAAACGTTTTTGATTGACCGGAGAATCCGGTTAATACCGATAATCCTCACTTACCCTTTAACGGCGCCTACTGTTAGACCTTTGACGAAATACTTCTGAAGCATGGGATACAGCAAGACAATCGGGCCAATAGTCAGTACAGTTGTCGCCATTCGCACGCCATAGGTTGGCGGTGTTACGGAAATGGCTACTGCAGAAGGAATGAGATTTTTAGCGGCTTCCATATTGGATACCATCCGACGCAGAATCAACTGCAGCGGGAACAACTTCTCATTGTCAACGAACATCAATCCCATAAACCAGTCATTCCAATAGTTTAGTGCATAAAAGAGACCGACGGAGGCTAGAATCGGCTTCGAAATCGGGATCATGATTTGGAAGAAAATTCTCATTTCATTCGCTCCGTCCATTTTTGCGGCCTCCTCTAATTCTTCGGGAATCGTACGGAAGAAACTAACCAGCAAAAAGACGAGGAACGGTTGGCATAACATTGTTAAAATGAGTACCCATACGGTATTCTGCAAATGCAGCCACTGACTGACCACAATGTAGAACGGAATGATGCCTCCGGAAAAGAGCATAGGTAAATAGACAAAAATCAGAAAAGGCGATCGCAAGACATTCCGCTTGTTGGCCAGAGAATAACCGAGCATAGCGGAAATGCACAACGCGCTTAATGCGCCTACGGCGGTTATAAAAATCGTGACCGCATAGCCGTTGAACAACACATCCGACTGCAAAACCGCTTTATAAGCGTCCAGCGATAATTTTTGCGGAAATAAAGTATACCCGTGCGCAATCAGTTCTCCTTCGTCCGTAATCGATCCGATCATCATCAGCAGAAAAGGAAACAAACAAAATAAGGTGAACAATAAAATGAACGTATAGGCAAATACCGTAAAAGTACGATCTGCAGCGCTTTGTTTCTGTCTCATCGTTATTCTCCTAAAATAAAGCGGATTCTTTAGACACCCTTCGGGTTATCCAGTTGGCGGCAATGACGAAGACTAGACCCATAACCGATTGGAACAGGCCAACTGCCGAAGACATACCAAAGTCGTGCAACTGTCTCATGGAGCGGAATACAAAGGTGTCGATGACATCGGTAGTCGGATAGAGCAAGGAATTATCACCGATGATGGCATAAATCATGGCAAAGTCCCCGTTGAAAATTTTACCTACAGCCAGCAAAGTCATGATCATTATGGTTGGGACGAGCAACGGCAATGTAATGCGCAGCACAATCTGCAGCTTGGATGCCCCGTCAATCCGGGCAGCCTCATACAAATCCTCCGGTATGCCGGTAATCGCGGCCAGAAAAATAATAGAAAGATAGCCGGCTCCTTGCCACACGCGGATCACCGTCAGAATGTAAGGCCACAGCTTCGACTCAAACATCCAGTTGACCGGTTCCAAGCCGATATTTTGCAGCCAGGCATTGATCATTGGCTCTTCCCCGCCGAATAAGGATTGGACAATCATGCCTACCACAATCCAAGACATAAAATAAGGAAGAAAAATGAAAGATTGCGAGATTCGTTTGAAATAGACGTTGCGAATTTCATTGAACATCAGCGCAATTAATACCGCAGCCGCCGTAGTAAACACGATGAACAGCACGTTTAACGTCAGCGTGTTGCGCAGAATGACCCAGAAATCATCCGAAGTAAAAAAGTAATTGAAATTTCTAAAACCGACCCAATCGCTTCCCGTAATTCCTTTTGCATAATTGTAATCTTTAAAAGCGATCATAATCCCGTATATGGGGAAATAACTGAATACGAGAAAGAACAGCAGTCCCGGTACGGCCATAGCATAGAGAAAAGGATTTTGAATAATATGCTTCAGTTTGGACCCACGCCTTGCATTAAGTTGGTATGGCATCGTTTTGTTTCCCTCCTTTCAAGTTGTATGGCATCGTTTTGTTTTCCTCCTTTCATCGAGACTATAGTCACATCATCGTCCCGTTCTATGCCGTAACCTTACCAAGCCCGCGCCGCAGCGGCAATTCCAGCAAACTCCGATTTTTCCTGCAAACGCAGATTTACGAACTTCCTAAAAACAACACTATATCGAAAAGAAACGATTCTGCTTACGGAAATGAACGTTATGCTATACTTAATCCACCATTTTATGAAATCGGTAATTCTGATTACGGGGGCTCTATTGCAATGAAATTCAGACTTCCACTCCTCGCACCGTTGAAGCGGCATCCTACCTATATGAAGCTTATTTTTTATTTTGTCAGCGCAAACATTCTGGTGCTGGGTATATCTTTTGTGCTGCTCTATTGGCAGTCTTCCAAAACGCTTCTGGAAGAGATCGGCGATCATTCTGAATCCTTGCTAGTGAACGGCGCCCGCAACACATCGCGACTGATGGAATGGGCTTTGGAATTCAGCTTCTCCTCCAGCGATGACAGCACCCTCAAGGTGTATGCCCTTTCGGATCAATATAGCGATTTTGAAACCTTCGAGGTATGGAGCCGGCTTATGGATATTAAGAACGCCAATCCATCCATTGATTCGGTATACCTAATTAACGATTATACAAATACCGTAATAGATTCCAGGCTTGGATTGAATGATGCGGAAGCTTTTTACGATCAGGACATCATTAAGCGGTTACGGGATCCGGTTACAGCGGACCACAGTGTTCTCATACCAAGAACCTTGTCCATTCCTCTTATCGGCAATAAACCCAAAGATGTGATTACTATCGTAAGATTTTACGAAAAGGGCAGTTCCATCTCCGCTCTCGTTCTGAATGTGGATACTCATAATTTAATGACCCTGCTTCAAAACAATTCGAATTATGCCAAACGGTTGATTACGGTTCTGAATGATAGGGATGAGACGGTTTTTAGCAGCACGCCTTTGAATCAAGAACAAATTGCAGAGTTCAGGAGCCACAGTAGTAAGGGAGAAAGCGGATGGAAGATCTTTCAGCCTCGAAATCAGGGAGAGCAACTGATGGTATATGCAGACTCCTCCATCAAAGGAATTCAGGATTGGACCTTTATCGAAACAATTCCGATGCCTGTTATATTGGGGAAAATTACGGTTCTCCGCAACACAAGCATGATCCTGTTCCTCATCCTGTTCGTAGCATCTTTAATCGCCATCGTTCTGATTTCCAAACGGGTGTACTCGCCTATTCAAGAACTGATTAGCAGAATAATGCGGCAGCATCAAGCTGAAAAACCCGGCGAAGGATATAACGCAAACGAACTTGACTACTTATCCAATGTGTTTACATCCCAACGCAATCAGATTCATGAACTGACCGAACAATGGCGGCATAATAAAATTTTGGGCAGAGAACGGTTTTTACGGGATTTTCTGGGGGATATTTACCATTCGGTAGAGGAAATATGTTCTCAATTTCAAGAATGGGGAATTAATCTACCTGAAGATCATCTATCGGTGGCCATCTTCCGAATCGATCACTTCTCGCAATTCTCGAAAACCTACACGGAGAAAGACCGGCTTCTGCTCCGATTTGCAATATCCAATATCATCGAAGAGTCGCTGCAATCAACTAAGTACGAGCTGCAAACGGTAGACATGGGGAACGATCACGTGGCGGTTATTTTATCGGCTCCATTGTCCGAAGAATTTACGAAGAAGCTGCAGGTAACCCAACAGTTAATAGAGCAGTACTTGTCAATCGGCACGACCGTCGCTTGGGGCAGGACGCTGCCGAGCCTGACCGACATGCATGAAGTATATATGGAGACTTATGAACTGACGCAGGAACGTTTCCGATTGGGCCTCGGATCGCTCTTCGTGAAAGCATGGCTAGCTGACGTGCCCGGAGAACTGTATCATCTGCCTGTGGACAAAGAGAGGCAGATTGCTCAGGCTATTCCCAAGGGTAATGCGGATACGGTTCTGGAGATTATACGCTCAGCTGTAGTCAAGCTGCGGATACTCCCCTATTTTGAATGCAAAATGTCGTTGATTACCTTGTTTATGGACATACGCCGTCTGATGCAGGAGCACTCCAGCCAGCCTCTGCCCAGTTCATGGGGGCTGACTTCCTTCGAGTATCAGATTATACAGCAGGAAACGATGGAAAACGTGGTGCCATGGATGGAAGCGCTGGTAACCAAGACACTTGAAGATATTACGGCTGCCCGCAGTCAGTCCAGAAACGCAGCCCTCATCGAGCAGGCGGATCAGTTTATTGAAGAACAATTAACCGATCCGAACTTGTCCGCCAAAATGCTGGCCGACCATCTGGATCTATCCGTGAACTATTTCCGCAGTTTGTATAAAGCAGAGACAAACCAGTCAATTACCGATATGATATCAGCGAAGCGCCTAAACTACATTTGTCAGGAGTTGCTTGCCTCCGACTCGCCGATCGAGCAGATCATCCATAACTTCGGATTTTCGTCGCTTAACACGTTTTATTCCATCTTCAAAAAGGTATATGGAATGACGCCTGCCCAATATCGAAGGATGTATAAAAATGGAAATTCTGTGGAGCATGAAATATCTCCGTAAGTATCACTGAAGTGCACCCCCTATAATAGACATTGGATAAACCCCCTGGGTAAACCGATGAAATGATAGGGGGTGCATATCTTGTATCGGGAGGGTTGCAGGACAAATACGACGTCATTGATTAGCTAAAGAAGACGAGAAGTGTTAAGGAACTATGAAGAATGAGATAAGATTCTCGGGTACCGTCGCATACGAGATAAGTTATACCATCAGCATAAACTTATCGTTAACCATAAGAAGGTTCTGCGCCTTATGCAGGAGTTAGGCATCAAGTCTATTATCCTTCGAAAGTATATCCACAGAACAAGTTATGAAGCAGCTGTGTCGGATGGGAGAATAGCCGAGAGCCTGCTGTAACGAGATTTCTAAGCGGATCAGCCGAATTAATAGTGGGGTAACCGCTGTCCCGCAATATCGTATTCGACAATCGAATCTACCTATCCGCGATTATCCTGCTGATTTGCTTCACCGCGCAGAGCGCGACTTTTCACAGGGCTTCAACCACCGGATTTCATCGACGTCTGCCTGCTAGCTACGGGGCGGCTTGGTCCCTATCCCGACTGAACTTGCATCAGTAAGTTGTTGTGTCTAGCTATGGCTAGGCGCCCACTGCCAGTTAGTTCATTAATTAACTTTGCCAAGTACCGTCTGCTTGTGTCACTTGCCATTTGCCATTTTTGTATTTGACCATCACTTTTGTTCCAATTGCTCCGTCACCAGCTCTGTACTTAGAGCCTTCAACAACCATTTGCTTATTTGAAATCTCAGTCATTTCGACTCGTAACAAAACACCATTAAGAACCATTGACTGGGGGTCGTGTAACCCTTTGGCTGTTAGTTGCTCATAAGTTGCTTCCATTACTTCAACATTGTATTTATCAAAATGCTTTAGAATTTGATCTTTATCGGTTTCATCAAGGTCTTTAAAGTTACTCATGTCAATTGCAATATATTTCATATCACCATTTAGGCCTTTATCAATTGGCATATATGCATCTAAAGCTAAGCTATACAGTTCCCCCATATCTTTTGTGGGCTTGGTATTCGAACAAGCAGTCGCTAACATGACACAGAATACAGCAAAACATAAAGACAACTTTGTTATCCTCATCTTCATCCCCCCCTATTCCATCAGACGGAAATAATCTATTTATGTTTCAAACTGTACCTGCTATGATTTTTCTATTTTCTCTAACTCCTTATTTCACTATCCTCCCTATTAACGTAATGAAACTATTGATTTAGCCGGTATTCTCGAATTATTTGCGGATTTCATATCTCCATCTAAAACTTAGGACTCCACTTCCTCATATTCCTCCATTAGTTATTCGACCTCACGATCCATTAACTCGTAAAACACCTGAAGATTCGAAATGACTTCTTCTTTATGGAAGATTTAAAAACCCAGCCATGATCCTCCAAGTTGGTAAAGTATAAGATCGTTGCTTTGGTTTAACTAATGTTCGAATAATATTGCCGTATGTAAATTCACTCATTTACTTGCACCTTTCTCTATATAATTCAATAACCAACATGTTTCCTAAAGGAATACTTCATTAATTATTCCTTTCTATGCATCGATATCTGCAAATTATTCCATTATGTTGCCAGTAACCTCAATGAAATAGGGAGCAGCTGCCACGGCAATCTACTCCCTGATCTGATCTAATTATCGTTCACCGTTATTTCAAAGAACCACTCAATGAGTATTGAGGGGATATCGATGTAATACTTCAACATTCTCTTCACTCATGTACCAATCATTTACTACAAACTCCAAGTCGATGAGTTCACTTGTTCCAAAGTTAAAATCTCTATTTTTCTTTAGAAATCGAAGGAATTCATCAGAATTCTTCATGATAGGATTTTGAAAACGGAGACATGTCATATGAGCCGTGTGTGTTTTATATCGTTCGTCCAAGGTGCTCTTAACATCATATTTCTTAAAATTTTCTCTGATTTTTTGTCGTAATTCTTCCAAATTTGATCCCTGAGGAAATCCTTGAATCATTAAGCAATCAGGCGATGCAGTTATTCCGCGATAACTGATTTTGAACGAAGGAATTGATACAATTGACTGGGCAAGAACCTCAACATAAGAAGCAATGTCAATTTCACTTAGCTTAAACTCGGCATTATTTGTAATGATCGTTAGCACAGTCGTGTGGAGCTCGTTAGGTTTATAGTAATACTGGTTAGACACAATCTGGTTAGCTTCATTCAAAAAATTCATTACCGCATCCTGCACGTCGCGTGACGGACGGCAAATCAACGATAAGCCTCTTCTTAAATCAACAGTCTTACTCAAAAGATTGGAATCGATCCTCACTGAGTTAGTCTGAATCGATTGAAGGGCTTGACTCCACAATTTATCATAAGTGAGTTGAATTTCAGAAGCACTAATTTGAATCCCCACCTTCCTTGTCACTTTATTGTATCAAAATGGTTATGAAAAGAAACAGCCTCTAAATCATTGTAAATTCTTCTGCCCGTTATCGTAATGTAAAAATGGAGCAGTTGCAGACTGCAACTACTCCATGGTGCGTTTAACTAACGTTCCCAGTCCCTCGGTTTTAAGGGTTTATCTCACATATATTCACTCATTCGTAGGAATTCGCCACCTTGGATCATGACCATCTCAGGAAGCAACGCAGTTGCTGCCGTTTGAGGTGGTGGGCTAGGCATGCGGTTATAGAGGAACAATCAGGAAATATTCCCCAGAATCCACATCCTTCATCACCACACCACGAGCATACCATGAGGGGATACCTGTACCATATTGTTTCATGTGGTTTTCTAAGTAAAAAATAATCAATCACTTCTCTTTGCCATTCATTACTCATCCAGCCTAGAGAAGGAACCATATTGTACTTTATCAGCATTTTATATAGTGATTTTCCATCTATGATCAGATCAGCAAATTTTGTGTTTTTCTGCCCCTCCTCGATTGATTCAAAATCAGAGCGACTTACAGGTTTTGTTTCTAAAGTATTTATCCTCTTCATTTTTACTATTTACCGTCCAATCTCCATAAATGAAAAGCTAGTCCTTTGTTCGGTTCAACTAATACTGGATTATCGTAGCATACTCTCCAATTTGTCCTTCACAAGCACCCATTCTTGGTCGATTATACTGTAAAAAACAGAGTCTCTTAGATAACCGTCAGGCATAACTACATGATTCCGAAGCACGCCTTCTTTTACCGCACCCAGCCGTTCCATTGCCTGCTGAGACCGCACATTTCGACTATCTGTTTTCAATTGAACACGAATCGTTCCAAGTGTCTCAAAGCAGTGTTTCAAAAGAAGATACTTACATTCCGTATTTATTCTAGTTCGCCAAACAGTTGGCGACAGCCATGTCCAACCAATTTCCAAGTTACGGTTTGGTATGGATATATTAAGAAAACGAGTGCTTCCCACAATTTTCCCCGAATCCTTATCGAAGATAACAAAAGGAAATTCGCTTCCTTGCTCTCTCGCTAGAAGTGCTCCATTCACAAGGTACTTCATATCTTCAATCGATTGAACCTTCATTGGCATGTATGCCCAGACATCTGGATGGTTTCCCGCATCAAATAATTCCTGTACGTGATAATCCTCCATAGGTTGTATCTTTACTCTATCTCCTATTAATACTACTGGTGTTATCTCCATAATTCTTCTCTCCTTTTCTACTTTGGTAGAACTAAATAAACAAACTGTCCTGTATTCAAGTATCAGTTGTTTATTTTTTATAAGGGCCAGATAAAAGGTGGAGGTTAAGCAACTCTTGTTGCACTAATCTGCCAGTTAACATTCCTGTAGGTCTTAGTAGATTCAATTTGCAGAAAAACAAACGCCCCGCTAGGATGAGTATGTACTGGGTTGCAGCCCTCAGAACTCACCTTAGGAGGCGTTATTATGAAGTCTAGACTAACGAAAGCTCAA
>NZ_JBFRGD010000019.1:0-159883 GCF_052115165.1 Paenibacillus sp. 2TAB23 | reverse complement strand
GTTATTGAGTGTGAACCACTTGCAGCCAGAATGGATCGTCTTTTTGACGAGCGTCTTAAACTTTCCCTAAAACCAAAAATTGGTTAATCAACAGACCTGTACTTTGTACAACGTAGCCCCTCAGGCGGCAGCACATGTGAGGTTTCTATTGCACTTTCTGCATCGTAGTCTCCAATATAGCTCATCTTGTTTATAAACCTTAACCCAGTCTCTAACCGTTGTATCATGCACACTAATCTCCTTGGCTGCTTCCGAATCGGTTGATTCTTCAGCCATAATACGCAGGACGACCTGCTCCTTAAATGCTTTGTCGTATTCCTTTCCTTGTCCCGTTTGAACCCCTCCGTGATTTATTATAGATGTTTTCTTCGTGTCCATCTATTCGGGCAAGGTCAGACATCTATTCGCATGGACGTATAGGGCGGAGTTTCGGTCAACTAAGAGCCTTAAGATAAGCGCTTTAAGCTAGCGCTTTTCGTTTTGTGTTTTTGCGCTTTGCGCTTTGCGTTTTGCGTTTTGCGTTTTGCGTTTTGCGTTTTGCGTTTGCGTTTTGCGTTTTGCGTTTTGCGTTTTGCGTTTTGCGCTTTGCGCTTTGCGTTTTGCGTTTTGCGTTTTGCGTTTTGCGTTTTGCGTTTTGCGTTTTGCGTTTTGCGTTTTGCGTTTTGCGTTTTGCGTTTTGCGTTTTGCGTTTTTCATTTTTGTGTTTTTGTGTTTTTGTGCTTTTGTGTTTTGCGCTTTGCGTTGTGATTTTTGAGCTTTGTGTTTTAGTTTCGAGTTTTAAGTATTTGTTTTGACTACGAGTTTTGACAATTCGATGCGAAACTATTGTGCACACCAAAAAGGACCTGTTCGCAAGGAGAATCATTCCTTGAAAAAAGGTCCTTCGTTGTTCATGAAAGCATGCAGGTCCTGATCGGCTTTGGACTGGTTGCAGGCGTTGCAGGCACACACGCAATTGAGCGGAGTGGTATGTCCGCCTTTCGCGCGAGGCAGCATATGATCAATCGTATCGCCGAATTCACCGCAAAAATAACAAATGTGGTTATCTCGCTCCAATATATACCGCCGAAACTCCTTATTGCTGAACAAGCGTCTAATCGTATGCCGGTTGACGATAACCGCAGCTTGCTCTTTAATAAGCGTTACTGCAAGCTCCAGCTCTATTTCCTGGTACCATCGCCGTCCCTTGTCCGTCTTCCCCCTCATCCAAATTGTGCCCTGGCGCGTTTTCTTCAGCGCTGCCGGGTCGTTAGGAAGCGGTATCGTAGGCATGTGCGGCATGGTGCGCGGCTTTCGCGCTTTTTCAATTTCTGTTTTGACTTTCTCGCCTTGAACGGCAATAGTCGGCGGCTCAAGCTTCGCTATCCGAGCCTTTCGGCATGTACTGCATGCGCCGCGCCGTGATCCTGCACTGGCACGTCTGCCTGTTCGGCGCAAAAACTCTGACAGCGGCCTCATCTGCTTGCAGCTTGCACAAGGCTTTGTAACTAGGGGTTCGGTTTCATCCATCGGCTATTCCGGGCTTGCCTTGCATGCATGCAGCGCCCGTCTACTTCCCCTCATGTTTTTCTACTATTGTAGCACTAATTTATACTCGAAGGGAGTATGAGCCGCGCTTGATGGATGAATCCGTACGATTGGATTAAAAACGATTGCCATTATCCTCTGAATCATGATCCTCCCACCTACGGGAATAGGCTTTATTCGTTATCCAAAAGGTTATCCACGCTAAAATAGCAACAATGATGCCCGCCGCAATCCATACGCCAACTGGCACTTCCATTTGATCATCTCCTCCAAAGTTTTGCGAAGCAAACGCTTAGTTTTGTGATACAAAACTTGCTTCGTAACCATATTCTTAGTTTTGCGAAGCAAAACTGCTTCGTAAGCAAACGCTTAGTTTTATGATACAAAACTTGCTTCGTATCCATATTCTTAGTTTTGTGAAGCAAAACTGCTTCGTAAGCAAACGCTTAGTTTTATGATACAAAACTTGCTTCGTATCCATATTCTTAGTTTTGCGAAGCAAAACTGCTTCGTAAGCATATCCTTTGTTTGGCGAAGCCAAACTTGCTTCGTAAGCATATCCTTTTTTTGGCGAAGCCAAACTTGCTTCGTAAGCATATCCTTTTTTTGGCGAAGCCAAACTTGCTTCACTTGCATTCATCTTTTTTCGCTAAGCAGGCATAGCCGCATCTACAACATTCAGCTAAAGCTTACGATGTTTTGCTTGGCTTCATTAACCTGCAGCTGGAATACGTCGGGTCTATTGTAATGTCCTGCAGCGTCGAAGTCGAACCGACTTGCCGTAACGGATGCCATATCCAGATCCGCATAAATAACGGTCTCCGTATCGTATACTGGCTCAGCTACATATTCGCCCAAAGGACCTACGATCGCGCTGCCTCCTCTGCAAAGAATAGTTGGATCATTTGCAAGCTCAGCATATCCGTTGAGGCTCTCCGGATAGGATTCCTTGGTGGCGAACTGGTTGCTCGACAGCACGTAACATCTACCTTCGCAAGCGATATGCTTAAGGGTTGCCTGCCATGTATCGCGCGCATCAGCTGTCGGCGTTACCAATATATCGATACCTTTGGCATACATCGCCATTCGCGCAAGCGGCATATAGTTTTCCCAGCAAATCAAGCCGCCAATACGCCCAAAAGGTGTATCAATAACGGTCAGGGTACTTCCGTCTCCTTGTCCCCATAATAATCGTTCGGAGCCTGTCGGAATCAGCTTGCGGTGCTTGCCAAGCAGCTTGCCGTCGGGACCAATGTATACGATGCTATTGTATAACGTTGATTGACTGTATTCTTGGTCGCGCTCTACAACGCCAATAATCAAATAAACGCCTGCTTCTCTTGCAATCTCTCCTAATAGGTCCGTGTCCGTACCGGGAATCGTAATTGCACTGCTCCCATATTTTGCCCAATCCTCGCGTCCTTCCATCGTTCGGCTGCCTACCCTGGCGCCAAAGGAAAACCCCCGCGGGTAGCCGCCAATAAATACTTCTGGAAACAGCAGCAGCTTAGCACCATTTCCTTTAGCTTCTTGGACGTATGCCGCTATTTTTCGAAAGGCAGATTCTTTATCGAACAAAATAGGAGCTGCTTGTACGACGGCTACCTTAACCTTCTGCTCACCCATATCGTCAATCGTCTCCTTTTCCATGCAGAACAACATAATTAACCGATTGCAATAGGTTTAGCATACCTCCGAGTCGACTTGCTGTAACCGTCCAATTGGTTGTTAATGCACCCAACCAATTTATCGCTGCATACAAAAAAGACGTTAGCTGTTTGGCTAACGTCTTTTCCTGCGGCTAACTTCTAATCGCGCTAAAAACTAATGCTGTTTCTCAACATGAACTCGTTTAATAAACAAAGCTACGATCAAGCCAACGATAGCGACTACCATCGCGAAGATAAATGCATTCTGAATGCCGGCTGTCATGGCAAGCGGTGCATTGGCCGGATCTGTCGGATCAGCGACATCCTTCATAAAGCTGTTCATGCCTGCGGTCATAATGCTTACCGCTACTGCTGTTCCGATCGCGCCTGCGACCTGCTGCAGCGTGTTCATGATTGCCGTACCGTCTGGATACAGCTCGCGTGGAAGCTGATTAAGACCATTCGTCTGAGCTGGCATCCATACCATCGAAATACCGATCATGAGGCATGAATGCAGCACAATGATCAGCGCGATTGTGGAAGCAGTCGTAATGCCCGAGAAAAACCAAAGTACGGCTGCAACGATAGCAAGCCCAGGTATGACCAGCCATTTCGGACCGAATTTATCGAACAAGCCGCCCATGATGGGAGACATAATCCCATTAATAAGTCCGCCTGGCAGCAGGATAAGCCCCGCTGTCAATGCACTTAGACCTAGACCGCTAATCAAATACATCGGCAGTACAAGCATCGATGACAGGATGACCATCATACAGATAAAGACCATCAGCGTTCCCACAACGAACATCGGATGCTTAAAGGCACGCAAATTCATCATCGGCTGCTTCATCATAATCTGGCGAATCGCAAATATAACAAGTGCAACGATACCGATAATCATAAACGAAACGACCTTCGTGCTCGTCCAGCCGCCTTCTCCTTCACCCGCGCTGCTGAATGCAAACACAATTCCGCCAAAGCCGAGTGTCGAGAATACGAGCGAAAAAATATCGATTTTCGGTTTTGTAATCGTAGATACGTTCTGCATAAACATAATGCCGAACAGAAGCGCAATAACCAAGAACGGCAATGATAGCCAAAAAATCCAATGCCAGCTCAAATTTTCAATAAGAAGACCAGCAATAGTAGGACCTACTGCAGGAGCAACCATAATAACGAGCCCGATTACTCCCATTGCTGCCCCGCGTTTTTCAGCAGGGAATATAATGAGAATCGTATTGAACATGAGTGGAAGAAGAAGTGCCGTGCCAATCGCTTGAATAACGCGTGCTGTCATCAGCACCTCAAAGCTTGGCGCAAGCGCGGCCACAAGCGTGCCGAGCACTGAAAAGCTTACCGCAGCGATAAACAGCTGCCTGGTGGAGAACCATTGCAGCAGCAGCCCTGATACGGGTACTAAAATACCAAGTGTAAGCAAATACCCGGTAGTCAGCCATTGAACTGTCGGTGCCGTAATGTTGAATACTTCAATTAAATCGGTAAGCGCTACGTTTAACGCCGTTTCACTGAACATCCCGACGAAACCTGCTAAAAGCAGGGATATCATAATGGGTACAACTTTAAATTTCTGCCCTGCCTGTTGTTTCGTTTCTGTCATTGTTGCTTGCAAGCATTCCACTCTCCTATTTCTATCTATCTTTGTACATGTCCCTCAATCAGAAGGAGGGACATTGATTTATGACATACGGTACACATTTCGCTGCTGTAAGAAGCGGCTGCTTGTCGCGATTCGTCAGCGTAAGGATGAGCGCACCTTCCAAAAGCGAGATAATAACGACTCCGATTTCCTTCGCTTTCCCCTGCTCCATGCCAGCGGCAATCAGACGGTCAGAAATGACCGCTTGCCATGCGGCAAACACAGCTTGTCCCGCACTCCTAAGCTTCTCGCTGATCGACGACGTTTCCACCGCCATCCAGAAGCTAAACGGCATGTAGCCTTTATAATTACACTTCTCGGCATCCTCCGCCATATCTAGGACAAATGACTGAACAGCATCAGAAGGCTCATCGAACTCAGCGAACTTGCTGGACCACTTCTCGATCACAAGATCTCTCGTGCAGTTAATACATTCCAGCGCCAGCTCTTCCTTACCATCTGGAAAATAATAATAAAGCGAGCCCTTCGGACAATCGCTCTCTTTAATAATTTGGCTCAACCCCGTTGCATGATACCCTCTCGTGAAAAAAAGCCTTGCTGCCGTCTCAAGGATAATTTGTCGCGTATTTATTTTTTCTGACATCCATTCACTCCTCGATTATAACGATTGGTCTATATAATTTATACATGCTCAGACCTATCAAGTCAACCTTTTAATAAAGGAAATTTGCCTGTAGACGCAGAAAACAGCCGAACGTTAGTCCGGCTGTCTCTAATAAGGAGTTAGAAATTAGAATCCTGCTGCCACTTTTTTCGCTTGCTCAAGGCCAGTTGCTACGATAGCTTCCGCTTGGTCAGGCAATTGGTTGTGTCCTTCGATAATGACACTCTCAAGGTTCTTCACGCCGTAGAAGCCCATTACGTTGCGAATAAAGTTGAATGCCATTTCTGCGCCAGCAGCAGGGCCTTCGGAATAGATGCCGCCGCGGGCATTAAGAAGCGCTACTTTTTTGTCAGGGATTAGACCGACAGGACCCTCAGCCGTGTAGCTGAACGTTTTGCCAGCTTGCGACAGGTAGTCGATGTATGTGTGCAGAACAGCTGGAACCGTGAAGTTCCAAAGCGGGAATGCGAATACGACTTTATCAGCTGCTAGGAATTGGTTGATATATTTATCGGAAACCGCTACAGCAGCTTGCTCGCCCTCAGTAAGGTCGTAGCCGCGTGCTGCTTTAAAGTTGCCGTTAATCATATCTGCATTCAGATATGGCAGCTCTTCTTGGAACAAATCAAGCTCAACGACTGTATCCTCAGGATGGCTAGCTTTGTAGCTGTCCAGAAATGCATGGTATAGTTTAACGCTAGTTGCCATTTCAATTCCGCGATCGTTTGCTTTAACAAATAATACTGTACTCATTTTGTGTTTCCCTCCAGGATATATGATTTACTTTTAGTAAGTACCTTTATTGTATATAGTTTTTCGGGGGGAAACATCGGCAATTAGGCTGAAAAATAATTAAAAAAAGTCAGAATAGACGGAGACGTGGTCTTACGACTATAGTCTGACTGTGATGCGTTATTCGCTTTCATTCATTAACTGCACAGCGTAAATCGCAGCTTGCGTACGATCAGTCATATTAAGCTTGCTCAAAATGCTGCTTACATGCGTTTTTACCGTTTTCTCCGCTACTGTCAGGGCGGATGCAATGTCCTTGTTGCTCATGCCTTTCGTAATCAACTGCAGCACTTCAAGCTCACGCGGCGTTAACTGCTCCATTAATTCGCGGCCAGGACCCTCTTTAACAGGTTGGGCATTCGGTGCAACCTCCGCCAACAGCGCGCTCGCAATGTCGGGATGGAGCTGGATATTACCCTTATAGGCACTGCGTATCGCTTCAGCAAGCTGATCTGGCTCCACATCCTTCAGCATATATCCGATTGCGCCTGACTGAAGTGCCGGCACAATATGACTGCGGTCAGAGAAGCTTGTCAGCACGAGTATTTTAATATGGGGATTCTGCTTGGCGATCAACGTGCTTGCTTCAATGCCATCCATAATCGGCATGTTGAGGTCCATCAGAATAATATCTGGATTTAGTTCCTCCGCTTTCTCCACCGCTTCTTGCCCATTGTGCGCTTCGCCGACCAATTCAAAATCCGGCTGCATATTCAGAAAAAAAGAAATGCCTTTCAAAACAATTTGATGATCGTCAACTAAAAGGATTTTGATCTTCACTGCCGCTCCTCATTCCTCGTCCCACGTTTCTGTTTCGGTCGCGACCGGAATTGTAGCCTTTACGCTGGTCGAACGTCCTTTGGTGCTTGTGATAGATAATTCACCGCCGAGCGTCTCAGCCCGCTCCCTCATGGTTAGCATCCCCATGGTCAGCTTGCCCTTACGCTTCTCTGGTGAAAAACCGCGTCCCTTGTCTATAATTTCAATGCTAGCAAGCCGCTCGGACTTCATTAACCGCACATGGACGGTTTCTGTATCGGCGTGCTTCTTTACGTTATTCATAGCCTCCTGCCCAATTCGCCAGAATGCTTCTTCAATCGCACGGGGCAGCTCGCGTACGCCTTCCACATGCTCATAAACGGTTAATCCCATGTTCTTTCCATACTGCTTCAAAGCCGTCAGCAGGCCATGCTCCAAGCCGGCCGGACGGAGCTGCCAGATCAGTGTACGCATTTCTTTCAGCGTTTCTTGGGACAGCTGCCTAATTTCTTGGAGCGAGCGTTCGACGATCGGCTCCTTGCCGGCAAGAACGGTTTCCGCGCCTTTAGCAAGAAATGACAACGAGAAGATTTTCTGAATGACGGAATCATGCAGATCTCGCGCCATCCGATTCCGCTCTTCCATGCGTGCCAACTCGCGCCTCTGTTCGTATACGCGAAGATTCTCAACGCTTAGCGTGAAATGATCACCTAATGAATATAAAAAATCTTCCAAATAATCGTCAAACTGCCTGCCTAGCTCACTGCTAATAAACAACACGCCTATCGGTCTGCTCCTAATCCGAAGGGGAATAGCTACAGCGGATGAAAAGGGCGGGATGCCGATCGATGACAGGGATGAGCTCGGCACCTGATGACAATTCGATAAGGTTACGATTCGATTCTCGCGGAAAGCCGTACTGACTGTCCCGCCTTGATCAATCTCAAGCGTCAGCCACTCTTTCTTCACATGCTTATCCGTATATGTCGCCCGCAGCGACAATTGCTGCTGCTCATACATAAACAACGAGACATGCTGCCAATTGAACGTATCTCCGATATGTCTGACAGCTTGGAGCGGCAAGTTGTTAATATCCTGGATCGCGTTTATTCGCTGAATGACATCGCCAAGCTTGGCATAATGCAGCGCATGCCTCTCCTGCACCTGATAGAGCCGAATCCGCTTAATCGCTGTTCCGATCTGATAAGCCACAGCTTGAAGCAGTGCCAGCTCCTCCTCGGAGAAATGGCTTTTCCCTGTCTGAGCAACGTTTAATAGACCGAATCGATCCGTCCCAGCATGGAGCGGTACCGTGGCATGATGAGAAATGCCCTCCGTATCGCCCAGCTCATTGTTTATGGCATATGTAATTCTCGAGCATTCTATAATATTGACTGCTTGCTCCAGCTTGTTTTGCTTAAAGCGCTCAACGCACCAGCACAAGGAGCCGCACATCACTTCCTGATTGTTTGCTCGCAGGCCTTCCGGCAAATTATGGGTAGCTACACATATTTCTTCGCTGTGGCTGTCCATCATGAACACCCAGCCAGTCGTAAAGCCTGTTACCTGAAGCAGCTTGGCAAGCACGTCGTTCAGCATTTCATCCATATCATTCGTGCTGTTCAGCGTTTCAGCGATCTCCTTCAACGCAACTAGCTCATAAGCTCTGATTTCTGCGGACATGCCCCCACTCCCTTCTTAGCAACCATTATACACCCGCCCTTTTTGCAAAAACAGAGCTCTTTTCCAGCAGTGCTTCCATCCCGCGGCCTTGTCATCGTTTGAGCTCGCTCTTACTTGGAAAAACTGCATTTGATCAAAGAATATATCCGGCGGCTTCCAATCCGAGATTAATAGCTGAAATATTTGTTCTCATTATATTTGTTCTCATTTGCTTTGTTTGTTATGATTGAGCAAAGACTGTCGTAATCTGATGAATTTTGTTTATCTTTAAGGAGGAACACATGCAAAAGGTTAAAATATTTTCCGGCACCTCAAACGAAAGACTGGCCGCCGAATTGTGCAAAGAGCTGGATCTTCCGCTCGGCAATGTTGCGATTTCGAGACTGCAAAGCGGTGAAATACACGTATCCTACGGAGAATCCATTCGTACCTGCGATGTTTTTATCGTCCAATCGCTTTCGCACCCTGTCAACGAGCATTTGATCGAGACGCTTGTCATGATCGACGCTGCCAAACGCGCTTCAGCCAAAACGATCAATATCGTCATGCCTTATTACGGGTATGCAAGGCAGGAGAGAAAGTCTGCACCGCGCGAACCGATATCGGCTAAGCTAGTTGCGGATGTCCTGACGACTGTCGGCGCGAACCGAATCATTACCGTCGACCTGCATGCCGACCCGATTCAAGGTTTTTTCGATATACCTGTCGATCATTTAACCGCGTTGGATCTGATCATCGAATATTTAAGAGAGAAAAAGATTACGAATCCAGTCGTCGTATCTCCGGACGCGGGAAGGGCCACGACAGCCGAGAAGCTTGCAGGCCTGCTTGATTGCCCATTTGCTATTATGATTAAAAACCGGCCAGCGCACAATCAATCGGAGATCACGCATATTATCGGCGACGTAGAAAACATGACGCCGATTATTATCGAGGATTTAATCGACACGGGAAGCACGATCGTCAACGTGGTAGAGGCGCTTAAGAAAAAAGGCGCGCATGATTCATACATATGTGCTACGCATGGTCTTTTCTCAGCCAATGCGCTAGAGAAGCTTGACCACCCGAACATTCGCGAGGTAGTCATCACCGATACGATCGATATCGGAGAAGAACGGTCCAATAAGTTCGTTGTATTGCCTATGTCACCGCTGCTCGCTACCGCCATCAAGATCATTACCGAAGGCGGTTCGATCGCAACGTTGTTTAAAGCAGGCACCTAAGCAGACAGCACGGTTTGCTCAATTTCATGAAGCTATAGAAATACCTCCTTGCTTAGCTGCACGGGGGTATTTTTTTTGCCGTGAATAACCATGGAAAACCGTGGCAAAATAAAAAACCAACAAGATCGAGAAGACGGGACGGTGTGAACGCGCTATGGTTGATCAGTCAAAAGAGAATAAACCTGACTATACAGCTGTCATCCGTTCCAATCTCGAAGAAAACATTCAACATATACATCGCTTATTTTCGAATACATCCGATTTAATTATTCGGAAATTTACTATTAATCAAACAAACGAGCAGGCAGCAATCATCTACATAGACGGGCTTACTGACAGGCCTACCATCAATAACGGTGTTTTGCATCCCCTTCAGAACTATTCAGAAACCGGCAAGCCGGGCGACGAGCTAATGATGTCCGTCGGCCACATCGAGAGGGAATATAAATTCCAGCAGGCAGAAGCCTCCGTGCTGCACGGCAACAGCTTGCTGCTTATTAATGGACGTGAATACGCTTATATACTCGGAACAGGCGGCTGGCCGCAGCGGGCGATTGAGGATCCTCAAATGGAAGCCTCGCTCAAAGGCGCCCACCAGGGTTTTGTGGAGACCAGCGGATTAAATATCGCTATGATTCGCCGCTATCTTCCGAACCGGGAATTAAAAATGAAACGCCTTGTCGTCGGAGAACGTGGACAGACCAATGTTACGATCCTCTATTTGGAAGACGTTACGAATACCACTCTGATCAGCGCCTTGGAGAAGCGGATTCAGCAGGTTGACGTAGATGTAATTCTGAATACGGGAGAACTGTCCGAGCTGATAGAGGATAATCCTTTCTCTCTTTTTCCTCAGTTTGTATTGACCGAACGGCCTGACTCTGCCGCTTCGCAGCTATTGCAAGGAAGATGCGTCGTTGTCGTGGACCGCTCACCTAGCGTGCTGGTAGCGCCAGTTAGCTTCTTTTCGTATTTCCAAAGCATTGACGATTACAGCACTCGCTGGTCCATCGCTACTTTTCTGCGGTTTCTGCGCATGTTTGCCTTTGTAACTGCGACTTTTTTGCCTGCTTTCTATATCGCGGTCGCTTCCTATCACTTTGAGATCATTCCTATGAAGCTGCTGCTCACGCTCGGTGAATCGCGAGGCCAAGTGCCATTTCCTCCGTTCGTGGAAGCCATCATCATGGAAATCACACTGGAGATGCTGCGCGAAGCCGGAGTGCGGCTGCCTGCGCCCGTCGGTCAGACGGTTGGCATCGTAGGCGGTATCGTGCTCGGACAAGCAGTCGTGCAGGCCGGATTAATCAGCAATGTCATGGTTATCGTGGTTGCGTTCACCGCGATCTCCTCATTCATTCTGCCCAACTATGACATGGTCGCGGCAGTACGCTTAATTCGCTTCATTCTCATGATTCTGGCATCACTGTTTGGGTTCGTAGGAATCATAATCGGCTTGATGACGATGATCGCCCACCTATTAACGCTTAAATCGCTTGGGATGCCCTATGGCATTCCGCTTGCCCCTGTCAGGTTCTCTGATTGGAAGGATACCCTTGTGCGTGCGCCGCTATGGCTACTAGACAAACGTCCCAAAAGCACAATTTCCAAGCAAGACACACGAAAGGCCACCAGAAATCCACGGGAGGAAAAGCCTTGATTCAAACAGACAAAAATTCCATTACGTTTTTGCAATTTGTTTTTATCATCTCTGGCATTCAGATCAGTGTTGCCGTGCTCTCCCTGCCTAGAAAGCTAGCGGAAGCAGCTGGCTCTGATGGTTGGATGGCTTTGCCTCTTGGTTTCGTGCTCAATCTTATTTGCAGCTATATCATCGTATCGGTAATGAGAAAATGCTCTGAAAAAACGTTGATAGACGCGATTTCCACCATGATGGGCAAATGGATTGGGAAAGCGTTTGCACTTATCATCGCTCTTTACTTTTTCCATCTGATGTATGACGGCCTAGTTCGTGCGATTCTTATTGTGAAAATCTGGCTTATGCCGAATACGCAAGCCTATGTACTTATGCTGCTCCTTTTGTTTCCCGCCTACAAGGTGGCATTGGGCGGGCCGCGAATTATCGGGAGATATGCGGAGTTTGTTGCCGTTATTTCCTGCTGGCTGCCCTTTGTTTATTTGTTTACGCTGAAATATGCCCATTGGCTAAACTTATTGCCATTTCTGAAAGAAGGCTTCCAGCCCGTTTTATATGCGGTGAAGGAAACGATCTATCCGACCCTCGGACTTTCCGCCGTGTTCATTTTGTATCCTTATTTAAAAAACAAGGAAAAAGCAGCTTCCGCTCTTTTTCTTTCCAACGCCGTCACAATGTCGGTTTATATGTTCATTACGATTATTTGTTTCATCTATTACAGCCCCTATGAAAGCAAGTACTATAATGACCCGATTATCAGCATTCTCAAAACGATCGAGTTCCGGTTTATCGAGCGAATCGAGGTCCCGTTCATTTCGTTTTATTTGTTCGTATTCTCGCTCGTTTGGATTCCATGCATGTACATCGTATCTTACTGCATAAGGCAAATTTTCGAATTGGACAGCCATCGTACGCCGCTTCGAATCCTTTGCGCCTTGCTTATCATTGGCACCTATTTCTTCATACCAACCTTCAATCAAAGCGATAAGTTGCAGCACTGGCTGATCTGGTTTGGCTTCAGCATGGAATACATACTGCCCAGCCTATTGCTCATTTATATCATTCTATATAAACGGCTGCGCCCTAGGAGCATCTTATGAATAGGCGTCACGTTCCCGTCAAGCTGCTCGCTCTGATTGCCGCGTCCTTCTTCCTATCCGCTTGCGGAGATCAATTAACATTAGAAAACGCATCTACGCCTTTGGCACTCGGCTTGGATTTGGATGAAAACGAAAAGTTTCATTTTTACTCCTCCGCACCGGTATTCAGCAAAAACATCAAGAAAAAAAGCCAGGAATTTTCGGATCAAGCAGAGACGCTTCGCCAATCCAAAGCGATTCAAGATTCGCATTCGGCAGGATCTGTCCAGGGAAGAAACTTTCAGGTCATTCTGCTTGGCAGGCATATGCTCCAATATGATGACTGGTTCAGCATGCTCGACGTTATATTCCGCGATGCCCGCAATACGGTCACAGACCGCATTATAGCAGTTGACGGCCCCGTGAACGAGCTTCTTTACTTAAATCCGCCCGACCAGCCGCTGCTGCCGATTCTGCTTCGAACCATGGTCGATACGAAAACCAAAAAGTCGGAAACCTATTCGACGACTGCGCAAGAGCTCCATCGGCAATTCCTTGAAAAAGGTGTCACGCCATATATCGCTGAGGTCAAGGTCGTCAACAATCAAGTGCAATTAAAAGGTAGCGCGTTATTAAATGAACAGGGCAAATACAAAATGTCCTTGAACGCGCAGGAAACCATTCTGCTGAACATCATGCAAAAGCAGGCCGACCCTGGCTTCAGCCTCTCCTATCGCATCCCCGGAAAACCGGTCAAATTGCCGTTCGCGACCAATATGCTGAGCTTTACGGGTGGAAAGGTTAAAACAAAAATAAAAACGGCTTACAAAAACGGCAAATTCATGTTCGATATTCATATCAAAATGACGGTAGGCCTCTCGGAGCATCTATTTCCCATCGACGTCGCGAATGATGCGGCACCGCTAGAGAAGCAGGTTTCTGGACTGATACAGGATCAGGTTGAAGGGATAATCAAAAGGCTAAAAAAGAATAAAATCGATCCGATTGGGCTTGGCGTATATGCAAGAGCCTTTCAATATGCCCAGTTCAAGCAGGCACAGGACAATTGGGGAGACGCCGTCTCGCAGGCAGACTTCAAAGTAAAGGTCGATTTGAAAATCGGAGCTATGGGTCCGGTCAAATAAAACAACAAAGGCGCTCCCTCCTACTACTCAGGAAACGCCTCTTGCAAGTATTCTATTCAATTCCAGCTATTTCGGGACAAACTGTATGCGATGCTCGCGATGCTCAGCCATTTGGTAGACTTGCGCTATCCCATCCTTGGCAGCGGCCGCTTTGTTTACTTCCTTATATGAAAGGGTCGATTCAACGGTTCTGCTGAACGGATACGGCTCCAGCGCGATCGTCCGTTCATCTTTCCATTCCGCGATCAAGCTCGTTCCGCCCGTGCGGTCGAACCAATACGGAAATCCACTTGCAAACCACTCGTAGTGCTCGCGAGGCGTCCCCGGCCGCTCCATGCATGCAAACAAGGATAGCTCGTCGCAAAGCAGCAGCGCTTTGGCATGCTCCTGGAGCAGCTTCACGTTTAACTGCAATTTCTCCAAGATAACGCTTTGCCGTGCAAACTCGCGCTCGACAAAGGAGATCGTATCTTCGTTGCGAAATCTTTCGGCCAGCGTTGTGTAAAGAATGCTGCCCAGCAGCGCTGCATATTCACTTGTTTCCTGCAGGCGGTCGATTGCCTTGGAGTAGAAGACGAAACGTATATTCCCTGGAAAATCACGGAACGAAAATGGAGCGTTTGCCGCATCGTTCCAAAGCGGAATTCGGTCAAGCTCAACCCAGCTGCTATCATGCTCATAAGCAGCCAGATTAAGCTCATCCCGTCTATCCTCGCTGCCGAACAGCTCATTCGCCCAAGCCGTGACAAGATCGCCAGATATTCTGGCATGGTCATGCTGCGCAATTAAGATGTATGAGTTCTCTTTCTCGTATACGATCAACGTTACCATTCCTTTCTTCATGAAATAAACGGTAGATTCTCACATGCGATTTAAATGATAGGTACGCTCTCTTTATGGGCTTGCTCTATTTCCTTATGTCTGGCGATCGCTAAATCCATGATGCAACGGTAAATGACTGAAGCATGCTCTCCGTCGAGTTCCCGGCTCTCCGCCAGACGCCTTATCTTATCAAATTGCTGCTGTTCGCGGTCGGAGTCCTGAGCAGCAAGCTTATGGGTTGCCTTATAAATACCCACTTCCTCCGTCAGTTGAAACCGCTTTGCAAGCAAGGAAATCATTTCTTGGTCCAATTGGTCTATGCCTTGTCTTAACTCATCTAGCTTGGAAGCCTTCATGCGCCTCTCCCTTATCTGTCAGTTTTCCTATTATTGTACCATCTCAGAAGCCGTTCAGCTATTGAGATTGCCTTTTATTCATAAGCCATCCAAAAAAACTGACGTATATTGCTGAAAGTCACTGGATTTCTTTTCATGCATGTATCTATTTGAAGCAGCTAAACAACAGAAAAAGGACCGCAACAAGCCTAATCGCAGCTCGTAACCATCCTTCAGATTGAATATCAAATTAATTAACGCACGCTTTCCATGGTCGATTTGCGCAGCTCTCTGCGAACAACCGGCATGACCTTAGCGGCAAGCAGCTCGATGGAAGCGGCAACCTTCGAGAATGGAATGCCTCCGATATCGAACTGAGCCATGAAGCGGTTATGTCCAAACAGCTCATGCTGCGCTAATATTTTCTCGACTAAGAGCTCAGGACTGCCTACGGCTAGCGCGCTCAATGGATTCGCAAGCGAATCGAACTGCTCGCGGGTCATCGGCTCGCCCCTGCCTTGACCGCTCATGAAGCTGCTCACATAATTCGCGTAGTAGGGATAATATTCAGCCAATGCCTTCTCATTCGTGTCCGCGATATAAGCATGGCTTGTAATGGCGACCCGCAATGCCTCAGGCTTATGACCAGCTTGAACGCCTGCAGACCGGTACGCTTCAACAAGCGGCTTGAACCTTGCCGGATCGCCGCCAAGAATCGCAAGCGCCATACCGGTACCCGATTGGCCGGCAAGCTCTGCGCTTTGCGGGGTGCCGCCAACGCCGACCCACACAGGCAGACGAGGCTGGAGAGGGCGCGGCGCAATTTCTGCATCCGTCAAGGCCGAACGGTAGCGTCCGGACCAGCTGATCCGCTCTTGCTCATTCAGCTCTAGCAGCAAACCGAGCTTTTCTTGAAACAAAGCCTTATAGTCGCTGAGCTCGAAACCAAACAACGGGAACGACTCGACGTATGCGCCCCTGCCTACGATGATTTCGGCACGTCCATCCGATAACAAGTCCAACGTAGAGAAGTCTTCGAACACGCGAACCGGATCCGCTGTGCCCAGCACCGTAGTTGCACTTGTCAGCTTTATCCGTTTTGTAGCATGTGCAATGGCAGCTAATACGACCGGAGGGGAGGATAATACGAAGTCAAGGCGATGATGTTCGCCAACGCCGAACACGTCAATGCCTGCCTCATCGGCAAGCATGGCTGCGGCTATAATTTCTTTCATCCGAGCACGCGGGCTTGCCAATAATCCGTTGACGGGGCTCGCGCTTAAATCCCCCAGCGTATAGATGCCGAATTCAAAATCAAAGGGCTGCTTCTCTGTAGGAAGTAAGCCGGACTGATGTGTTTCCTCTTTGATGACTAACACCACTTTCGTTCATTTTCATGCGGTAAATCAATCGTTATTTATACTGCACTGTTAGTTACTATTCGTAAGTAATGATACATAAGTAATTTAATTTCGTCAAGGTAATATGCCTATTGCTATGTACCAACACCTATTAGCTTACGCAAAAAAGGCTGAAGCAAGTCAAGCCTGCTTCAGCCTTTGAATGAATCCGCCTTATTTACCGAAGGGAATCAAGGACGCCGTTTTGCGGCTCGTGAGGTCTCACGCCAATTAGCCTTTGACCGCACCTTCGGCAATGCCGTGCATAATGAATCGTTGGAAAAAGGAGTAGATGATGATAACGGGAATTGCCGTCAGTACGAGTGCCGCCAGAATAAGCGCCCACTCCTTGTTATACTCTCCGAAGAGCGTATTCGTCGACAGAATCAACGTGTAGTTCTCAACGTCCGTCAGCATTAAGAGCGGCAGCAGGAAATCATTCCATATCCATAGGAAATCAAGAATCGCAATCGTGACTGTAATAGGTACGAGCAGCGGAAAAATAATGCGAAAAAACGTTTGATATTCGTTGCAGCCATCGATCTGCGCAGCTTCCTCAAGTTCTCTCGGGATCGACTTTACGAAGCCATGGTACAAAAACACAGCCATGTTGACGCCAAGTCCGATGTAGATGATCGCGAGCCCGTAGGTAGTGCCTTGCACCGATAACGCTTTAGCCATTCTTGTTAGCGGAATCATAATCGAATGGAACGGAACGAGCATAGAAGCGATAAACAAGAAGAAGATGATGCTGCTTATTTTCCCGCTGGTACGAGATAGCTTATAGCCGGCAAGCGACGCGCATAACACGATGCCTCCAATGCCGATTACCGATATAATGATTGAATTGAGCGTGCTGTTGAGCAAATTGATTTGTTTAAATGCGTTCACGTAGTTATCGAATGAAATGCTCGTAGGCAAAGAAACGAATGATGCGAACATCTGCCCCTGAGTCTTGAAAGAATTGATCACCGCTAAGTAAATAGGGAAAAAGGAGATGGCCGCTGCGATGGACAGCAGAACCGTGATGAGAATCGACGTTGATTTTTTCTGATTCATGCTTCCAACTCCTTTTTCTTCATGACTTGAATTTGAATCAATGTGAAAATGAGGATGATGACGAACAAGATAACCGATTTGGCACTTGCATACCCATATCGGAAGTTGTTCGAGAAGGCCTCCTCATAAATATTCATCGTAATGACCTGCGTGCTCCGCCCAGGACCGCCGCCGGTTAAGCCGTACACGACCTCGAACACTTTGAATGCACCATTCAAGGTTAAGAAGAAACAGATCGTAATCGCATGCGATATCATCGGAAGCGTGACGTTCCGGAACGTTTGGAAAGCGGAAGCGCCGTCGATTACCGCTGCCTCCTTCAAGCTTTGCGGCACGCCTTGCAGGCCTGCCAAATAAATGATCATCATGTACCCGACGCCATTCCAGAGAGACACGGTCAATATGGAGAAAAAGCTGATTTTAGGATCGCCGATCCAAGCCTGGTCCAAAAACGAGATGGCCGTTTTTTCGGCAATTTGCGGAATAACCTGCGCGAACACAAATGTCCACATAAAAGCGCTGATAATAGTAGAGATCATATTGGGCATAAAGAAGATCGTACGGAAGAAGCCCTTCGACCTTTTGCGTGATTCAATAAAAACGGCTAGCAGCAGAGCGAATACATTTTGCAGCACGACCATGAACAGCACGTATTTCAACGTGAAGAATATCGAAGATACGAAATCAGGATCTTCCTTAAGCGCCTCGACGAAGTTTCCGAAGCCAATGAAATCATAATCTCTATTTAATCCGTTCCAATCCGTGAAGCTGTAGTACATGCCCCCAAGCGTTGGAATTAGCAGGAAGACGGCATATAAAATAAATGCAGGCCCGACGAATGTGAACAGCGAGATGTATTTTTTGTAGCTCTTGATCGGCACAGTATCCGCCCCTCTCCTATGTGTCTCTAAGTATAGAAAGGGATGAAGCGAAGACGGGAAACCTTCTCCTCTTCATCCCTAGGCATATCTACGTTACTTGTTTACTTTGTTGTACGATTTCCACGCTTTATCAAGCGCTTTTAGCACATCGTCCTGTGAAATCTGGCCGGCATAGTACGCTTGCAGGCCTTTGCCTACCTCGTCTTTAACAGCTTGCGGTATAGCTGGATCCTGATAGGATTTTCCTTCTTTTACGTAAGCTGTCGCGTCATTCACCCATGGATAGCTTTCATAGGTATGAACGGTAGCAAGCGGGTTGAACTTCAGCGCTTGGAAGAAACCGTTCGAAGCTGTATCGTCAAGCACGTAGTTCATGAAATCAAGCGCAACCTCTTTATTTTTAGTCGTCTTGGATACAGCCAGCGATGTGGATGCGCTCAGGTTAATCAAAGTCGCGTTAGGATCGTCGTTGATTGGCAGCGGAGCCACTCCGAAATCCAAATCCGGGTTCGATTTCAGAATCGTTTCCGCGTACCAAGGACCTTGCAGCCACATTGCGCCTTTGCCTGCAGCGAACGCCGCCGCGCCGTCATCGCCGCCCACCTCTGTTGCTTTCTCCGTGCCATTGGCATTGATGAGATCAAAAATATCGAACATCTCTTTCATTTCCGTGAAGGAGCCTTCATCCTTGTTCATGCGATCAATGAAGTCTTTATCCTTCGTGTTGATAATCGCGCCAGCCGCCAGCGGCAGAACCAATTGCGGAATCCATGCTTCTTTATAAGAGAGCACAAATGGCGTTACGTTATTGGATTTCAGCTTCTCGACAACGGCTTTCATTTCCGTTAATGTCGTTGGCGGCGTCAAGCCTAGCTCCGTGAATATTTTTTTGTTGTACAGGTAGCCCCAAGACAAGGTTTCAAGAGGCAGCGCTACAACCTTGCCGTCCGTTGTCGTCACGGATGGTTTGACGCTGTCAAGCAGCTTGCCCGCGAAAGGCTGGTCGGACAAGTCCTCCAAGTATCCAGCTTTATAGTAGGAAGGAATTTCGTTGATCGCATGCAGCGCAAAAATATCAGGCGCATCATTCGAAGCCAATCTTGTTTTCAAGATTTGAGCAGCGTTATCGGCAGTCGGCATTTCCAATTGAACGGAAACGTCGATATTTTTCTCGGCTTTTTCTTTCGCTACAAAATCCGCGATATATTTGTCATAATGCTCCTTGAAGCGCGGCTGCGCGATGAACATTTTCAGCTTGACGCTTTTGGCCTCGCCGCCGCTTGCCCCTTCATTCGTGCTTCCCGCGTTATTTGCATTATTGCCGCAGCCTGCAAGCAGCGTAGTAGCGAGTACGGTAACCAGTAGACCCTTGAACATTTTTTTCATCTAATTTGACCTCCCAGAAGCTTGTTTTGTTTACGCTTTCATTGTAATGGATTTTTGAAAGCGTTTAATTGGACGGAATTAGACACTTTCGTTGGACAATTTTAAACCTCGCTGTTTTTTCTCATTTCGCCTGGCGCGATGCCAAAATGCTTTTTAAATACACGGTAGAAATAAGTGATATCCTCATAACCCGCCATCTCTGCGATCGCTTTAATTGGAATGGTTTCGTCGAGCAGCCACTCCTTTGCCTTCACCATGCGCAGATGCAGCATATAATCCGTTACATTGCGGCCATACTCCTGCTTGAACATTTTGCTTAAATACTCCTTGCTCACGAAAAAAGCTCTTGCCAGCTGTTCTAATGTTACCGATTCGGCATAATGCTTATCCATATAGTGCCGTACCTCGTCCAAATTTAATTTGTTTTTGAATTTGCGATGCAGGATGAGCTGCTCCAAGGCTTCCTCATAATAAAGAGTGAGAAACGTGCATGTCGCTGTACAGGACTCTAACACCTCTTGTCCATAAATCGTGTTCAATCCATCGCTGTCCTGCGAGTTGGCGATCATCAGCTCTTTTAGCAGCAGAAGCATTTCTTGAATCACTTGCTCCAGCATAGCCGGCTTACCGTTTCCGTTCCGCTCGATCTCATTCATCATCTGGGTAAGAGTAGCTGCTGCGCCTTCCTTATTCAGTTCATTGTAATGGGACTTTACGAGCTGCTTATATGTGCCGAGCGTTATGGAAATATCCAAGTCCAGCGACCAAGCCCCGCGATCCAATGGCGCGGCTTCAAGACTATTTTTGCAATGGAGCAGCGCCGTATTAAGCTCCTTTGGATCTACGGGCTTTAGCAAATAGTCCATCGCTTTGTATCGCAGAGCATGCTTGGCATATTGGAAGTCATCATAGCCGCTTACGACGATCGTCTTAATCTGAGGAAATCGGTCGTTAAGCAGCTGAAGCAGCTGAACGCCGTCCGTTCCAGGCATCCGCATATCGGTAATGATGATATGCGGCTCCAGCTCTTCCGTCTGCCGAAGCGCATCCTGTCCATCCTCCGCTTCCCCTGCAATGACCATGCCAAGCTCCTCCCACTCCCCAAAGGCTTTAATAATATCCCTTGTCCAGCTTTCATCGTCAACGATCAATACTTTTATCACCCAGCTCACCTCTTCCTTCCTTTGGTATGATTACCGTTACCAGCGTTCCTGCTCCATGCTCGCTCTCTACCGTTATCCCGTATGATGTCCCGAAATGCATCGCAATGCGGGAAGCAACATTCTGTATGCCGATGCGGTTGCCTCTCGTCCACACCTGTCCGCTCTGATTGTTCAGCCTCCGCTCCAGATCCGCGAGCTTCTTCTCTTGAATGCCCACCCCGTTGTCTTGAATGCGAATATGCACCGAATCCTGCACATGCGCGACGGAGACAGACAGCTCCCAGCTTCCCGATTTATTCTCCAAGCCATGGAAGAATGCATTTTCCACAATGGGCTGAAGGGTAAGCTTCGGAATCGAACAGGCAAGCGCAAGCTCGTCGATATYGATCGAATAGCTGAGCCTCGAAGAGAAACGCTGATTCTGAATGAGCATGTAATTATTTAAGTGCTCCATCTCCGCTTTTAGGCTAGCAAGATCGTTAGGGTCTCGGATGACATAGCGAAACATATCGCTTAATGATCTAATGATTTCGTAGCTTTCTGCTGGTTTTTTGGTGAACAGCATGCTGCCGATCATCTGAAGCGTATTTTGCAAAAAATGGGGATTAATTTGCGCCTGCAGCGCCTTAAGCTCCGCTGTTTTTTTCTCGAGATTCATGCTGTACTCCGTCTTGATATGTTCTCTAATCCGGTAGGACATGTTGTAGAGCTTCGTCTCCAGAAGTCCGATCTCATCCACGCGGTTGCTTTGCGGCAGCTCCGTTTCTTTGATCAAGCCAAGACCTTGCATCGAACGCGCCAGTGTGACGATTGGCGTCGCCGTACGCCATGCGAGTAGAATCGCAATCAGAATCGATACGGCGATAGAGATCGCACCAACAAGAAGACCAAATCGCATGGTCGATTGCGCGCTTTTGTTAATAAAGCTGGTAGGTATAATCGTGACAAGCTTAAGGCCTACCGGATCGATAGTATTATAAAAAACATAAGCCTTAGGCAGCTTGAAGTAGCCTTGTCCGCCAGTGGCGTGCTTTACGCGGTCCATAATTTCAGGGGAGGGGCTTTCCCCGATAGGCTGATAAAGCACGCTGCCGTCATCGCCTGCAATCAGTACCCTATGCTCCTCGCCTCGACCGATCAAAGCGAGTGTCTGATCCAGCATGGACCACCGGATATTCAATGAAATACCGCCAAGCTTATCGCGGTTTTCGAACCGGTTAATGCTTCGGACCAGTTGGAATTGTCCGTCATCGCCGCTTGTCGATTGAATAATGAAGTCTTTATTTTCGTCAAACAGCCTCTTATAGGGTGAAGGGATAACTTTCGTAGACTTAAGGTCGTACTGGTTGGCATTGATATTAAACAGCTTGCCCGGCTCTCTCAAATAAAGTCCGGCTCCGACGACGTGATTGCCCGCAGAGTAAAATAAATTGTTGAGCGTGTCCATTATATTTTTTTGCGCGGCATAGGGATTGTACAGCACCGAGCCTTCCGTGCTCGCCAAATAATCGCTCAAATGCGGGCTGATCAGCACGGTATAGATAAGGTTGTTAAGCTGCGCGAATTGCTCTCCCAAATAAATGCCTGTCCACTTCATATTGGACAAATTCGTACTTATAACTTCCGTCTCCATCGATTTGCGGTTATTCTCAGCCGCCAATGCCGTTACCGCAATAATGGGTACAACCGATAAAAAAATCATCGTAAAAATTAATTTGTTGCGGATGCTTCGGCGGAATGGGTCCGTCAGCAGCCTAAATAGTTTGGAAATCATAGCTGTACATCTCCTCCAATGATTTCGAGCCAATATGGCGCAAAAAACTAACGCCTAGTAATTGATGGCGTTAGTCTGCTTGCATTCGTCATCCGATGGGGATCACGTTCGTATGAAAGGGTTCGGGCTCGAGCTGGAATTGCAGCCTTGTGCCACCGATGGCTAAGCGCCATATTCCAATAAATATAAGCGTTTACGACGTTCGTAAATTAATGCTGGTACAAATGAAATACGTATCGGGCATAAAACCATGTATTTTCTGATTTTCTTCTGTGCTTGACCACCATTGTATCCGTTTCTGTTCCATTCCCGCAAACCCAACTCCCTGTAAGCGTTTTTCATTATAACAGCTGGATGTAAGCGTTTAATTAGACATATTTAATTCCTGCAGTTGGACAATATTAAACCAAAAAAGCTAACTGCGTTTTTTTCTCCCATAATGTCAAGGAATCTTACCTTATGCAACAATTGAGACGATTACACATTAATTTTGTCGTAC
Source organism: Paenibacillus sp. 2TAB23 (assembly GCF_052115165.1). Lineage (NCBI taxonomy): Bacteria > Bacillati > Bacillota > Bacilli > Caryophanales > Paenibacillaceae > Paenibacillus > Paenibacillus sp. 2TAB23. The sequence goes on along the minus strand of NZ_JBFRGD010000019.1, from coordinate 136,768 downwards.
AAACAGATTATTCCCGATTCACACATACATTTAAAACAAGGTTTACTAAGCTTAACCAGCGGAGATAGGGTATCTCTCGCTCTATTCCATTCATTCAAAGGGGGTGAATCCAATACCTCTGGTCGTCCGAGCAACCTTTAATGCTACCGGTGCCATTACGTTCACGGGCAATGCGCTGGGTCTCAGCCGTTCGGAAACCGCAGGCGTCCCGGGGACCTCCGACAGTATCGGCGCCTTCACCACAACGAACACCGCCGTTCGTTTTGGCACATATCCTTTTGGGACGACAAGCAACTATTTAGTCAACAGCGCTGCTGCCGAGCTTGTCCTTCCTGCAGGCAGCACAGTGCTTTACGCGGAGCTCATATGGGGCGGGAGCTACATTAATGGAAGCGTGAATCTGAGCGCCGCGATTAACAATCCCGTTTCCTTCATTACCCCTGCTGCCACAGCAAGCGTGTCGCCTGATGCGGCAACGAGCAATACGTTTGACCTCGGAGGCGGCGCGTTCGGCTACGTTCGCTCTGCGAATGTGACTTCGCTTGTCCAAGCAGGCATGGCTGGCACTTATTCAACTGGCAGCGTAGTGGGTACAATCGTGATTCCCGGTGATTCCACGGCGAATCATGCGGGCTGGACATTGGCGGTTATTTACCAGAATCCTACCCTACCGTTCCGTAATATGTCTCTCCGGGCAGGCGCCGTACTCGTGCAAAGCACATCCGGTCCCGTTAATACGACAATTACCGGATTCGCTACCCCAATCTCAGGCGCACTAGGCGGCAGGGCCTTGTTCAGCGCGCAGGAAGGCGATGCCAATCGAACAGGAGATCAAGCCTTATTCGGTCCTACCGCCGCCACGCTCGTCGCCTTATCGGGAACGAACAATTTTGCCAATAATTTCTTCGCTTCACAGATCAATAACAATGCCGGCGCGCTAAATACTACCGGAACGTTCGGCGCTCGCAACCAAACGAACGGAGCACCAGGGTCCAATATTGTCGGCGGCCGGCAAGGCTGGGATATTACGAATGTCGATATCTCAGCTAGATTAACGAACAACCAAAGCTCTGCCGTGCTTTCATTGACAACCTCAGGCGATGCATACGTTCTTAACGCCAATGCGATTCAGGTGGATATCAATGCTCCGATTATTAATGTGGCGCTTAGCGAAAATGCAACGGGACCAACGATCGGGGACGTCATTACATTCACCGTTACTGTCAGCAATTCAGGCACAGCGAATGCGGCTAGCGTCGTTTTGACCGACACTTTGCCTGCCGGCGTAGCCTTCGTACCAGGCAGCGTTGTCGTTGGCGGCGTAACGAAGCCTACCTTCGATATCCGAACAGGCGCTCCGCTCGGATCTTTAAATTTAGCATCATCGATTACCGTTACCTATCAAGCGGTCGTTACTTCCTTGCCAGCGAGCGCCCAGATTTCCAGTACGGCCAACGCTGCTTTCACCTTCCAGAGCGTAGCCGGCGGACCGATCATAACCGGCGTAATTCCATCGAATACCGTTACGGTACCGGTATATGCGCCTAATCTTTCCATGGTCAAAAGCGCAAATACGCAAAACGCAACAGTAGGTGACCAAGTTACTTATACGCTGCAGGTATCCAATACAGGCAGCAATGCTGCCAGCGTCACGCTTAGCGATAATATTCCTGCCGGTACGACCTTTATCCCGAACAGCTTCCGCGTCAATGGTATAGTTGTCCCCGGTGCCAATCCGCCTGCTGGCGTTGCGATTGGTTCTGTTGCTGCGGGAGGAGCATCAACGGTAACGTTTCAAGTACAGGTGAACTCGCTGCCTTCGCCGCCGCAGCTTGTGAATCAAGCAACAGCAACCTATTCGTATCAAATCCCGGACGGACGAATATTTTCAGGCTCATTCGCCTCCAATACCATAACGATTCCGGTCAGGCTGCCGAACGTAACATCTGTCAAAAGCGCAAGCTTTGTCGATATTGCCGTAGGCGAGACTATGACCTATAACGTCGTCGTAACGAACAGCGGAATCGCAGCTATCTCTAATGTTATCCTGACGGATGCTATACCTGCAGGCGCCTCTTTCGTATCAGGCAGCGTTGTTGTAGGCGGAACGGCCCGGCCGACAGCCAACCCTTCCAGCGGGATTAGCATCGGCACTATTGCACCTAGCAGCTCCGTGACGGTTACATTCGCAATCACCGCCGTTTCCGTTCCGGTATCGGGCAGCTTTACGAATCAAGCTTCGGCTTCCTACAATTCAGGCTCATTTACAAGTCTTTCGCTATCCAACAGCATAGCTACACCCGTGTATCAGCCTATTATCGGCATCTCAAAAAGCGGATCGCCCACAAGCGCAACCGTAGGCCAGATTGTTACCTATTCCTTCACCGTTAACAATACCGGAAATCTTGCAGCTCAGACCACCTTGACAGACAACATTCCGACAGGCACGTCTTTTGTACCAAACAGCGTAATCGTAAATGGAATCAGCAGGCCTGGGGAAAGCCCGGTAACCGGCATCGCTCTCGGTTCCATTGTGCCCGCAGGCAGCTCATCGATTTCGTTCCAGGTCACGCTGAATTCGCTGCCCTCTCCACCAACCTTAGTCAATCAAGGAACAGCAAGCTTTTCTTATCAATTGCCGAGCGGAAGAACGCTAAACGGAAGCAGCTTATCCAATACGATGACGCTGACTGCGCAAGCGCCGAACGTATCCATCGTCAAATCAGCAAGCAACACCGCAGCAGCAATAGGCGATATCATCACTTACACCGTACTCGTCACCAATAACAGCATCGTTCCCGTCAATAACGTAATCGTCTCGGACGATATCCCGAGCGGCACCGCTTTTGTCGCTGGCAGCACGACGGTCAATGGCGTACCTTCCAATGCCAATCCAAGCATAGGCATCTCACTAGGCACCATAAGTCCGTCAGCCTCCGTAACCATCATGTTCCAACTCGCAGCCGTCTTTTTGCCTAATCCGGCTGTGTATGCCAACCGTGCAGGCGTCGCCTATACGTCAGGCGCTTTCACCGGATCATCGATTTCTGAGCCTGTCAATATTCCCGTCTTTCAGCCAATCATTAGTCTTGCCAAATCGGCCAGTACGGCTAGCGCCACTGTTGGCGATACGTACACGTATACCATTAACGTAACCAATAGCGGCAATGCCGCAGCGAACGTTGTATTAACAGATAATATCCCAGCCGGTTCAGCCTTTGATACGAACAGCGTCTTGATTAATTCGATTCCTTATCCCGGATTTAGTCCGTCAGAAGGCATTCCGATCGGCACCGTGCCACCCGGAGCCACTTTCGAGGTCAGCTTCGTCGTTACGGTTATCACACTGCCAAATCCACAGTTTCTCGTGAATCAGGCAAATGCGGCATTCGACTACTTGCTCCCTGACGGCAGACAAATATTCGGAAATTCACTTTCAAACAGTGTTTCTATTCCGGTCTCGCCGCCAAATGTATCCGTTGTGAAATCGTTGCTCCCAACTGTAGTAGTCGTTGGCGATACGTTCACCTATACTTCCGTCGTGACCAACAACGGCATCGCACCGGTCAATAATGTTATTCTTAATGATCCGCTCGCCTCGAATATAGCTTTCGTCAGCGGAACGGTAGCAGTGAACGGCACTCCCCGGGCGGATGCAGCGCCATCGTCCGGCATTCCAATCGGTACCTTGGCTCAGGGCGCCACGGCTACCGTAACTTTCGAGGTGAGCGTAACGATGGCAGTACCTTCACAAATTACGAACCAATCAGCAGTAAGCTTCACATCGGGCGCGTTCTCGGCCTCCTCGTCGTCCAACACGACGACGACTCCGGTCACGCAGCCGCAAATCAGCTTGGTGCTCAGCGCCAATACGGCGAATGCAACGCTCGGAGACACGGTTACTTACACGGTTCTAGTGACTAATTCAGGGAATGTAGAAGCAATTCTGAACTTAACCGATCTGCTTCCTGCGGGTACAACTTTCTCTGATAATAGTGTTGTGGTCGGAGGCGTTCCGCAGCCTGGCGTCTCACCTGTGACCGGCATCAACGTAGGCTCCGTCCCTCCAGGCTCCACTATTCCCGTGACCTATTCGACCATCGTAACGACGCTGCCCAGCCCGCAGTTTCTCGTTAACCAAGCATCTGCGACGTACACCTATTCTCCGCCTGACGGCAGGCTGCTGAATGGCTCAGCGGTGTCGAATACGTTATCTATTCCTGTATCTGCACCAAATGTTGCCGTCGTCAAAAGCACGACAGCCATTGATCTTGCGCTTGGCGATACCATTACTTATTCGGTAGCCGTCAACAATAGCGGAATCGAAACCATCAACAACGTCGTATTGACAGATCCCCTTCCGGGAGGTGCTGCATTCGTGCCGGGCAGCGTGACGGTTAACGGGACGCCTGTACCGGGAAGCCCTGTCAGCGGAATATCGCTCGGTTCCATAATCGCTTCCGCTACGGTAACCGTAACTTTCCAGCTTAGCGTCATCTCTATTCCCGTTTCCGGCCAGCTCGGCAACCAAGCGAATGTTACGTTTACATCAGGCGTATTCTCGGGAAATACGATATCCAATGTCGTCAACACCCCCGTCTACCAACCTATCATTTCGTTTGCCAAAAGCGCGAATTCCATAAACGCCACGGTCGGCGATACGATCAGCTACACGATAAATGTCAGCAATACCGGCAATTATCCCGGCTCGGTAACGGTGACGGACAATATACCGGCAGGAACTATATTTGTGGCAAACAGCGTTCTCGTCGGAGGCGCGCCGTTGCCTGGAGCAGACCCTGTTACTGGAATCGCGGTTGGATCTGTAGCCCCGAATACAACTGTCCCGGTCGTATTCTCAGTAATCGTTGATTCGCTGCCTAACCCGCAGCAGCTCTCGAACCAAGCGAATGGCACCTTCGCCTTCACGCTGCCAAGCGGCCGACCGCTTAGCGGCAGCGGCAGCTCGAATACGGTTGTCATTTCTGTATCGGCGCCTAACGTCAGCGTAACGAAGAGCACAACGTCAACCTCCGTTGCCATCGGAGACGTTGTCACTTATTCCATCTCCATTCTCAACAGCGGCATCGCCGCCGTCAATAATGTCATTTTTACCGATCCTTTGCCTGTCGGCAGTGCTTTAGTTCCTGGCAGCGTGCTAGTCGACAACGTAGCCCGGCCAACTGCCAACCCGGCAACCGGCGTTGCCATTGGCACGATCGCGCAGGGTCAAACCGTTATCGTTAGCTTCAACGTAACTGTCATTTCACTGCCTGATCCCGCTCAGCTTAGCAACCGCTCATCGGTCAGCTTTACGTCGGGCGTGTTCTCCGGCGTCACGTTCTCCAATACTGTCATCGTTCCCGTCTATCAGCCGATTCTGACTGGCACGAAGAGCGGCAGCACCATCAACGCAACGATCGGCGACACCGTTGTTTATACCATTCTTGTGCAAAACGCCGGGAATTATCCGGGCAACGTGACGTTGACCGATACGATTCCGGCAGGCACAAGCTTCGTAGTGAACAGCGTCATCGTCAACGGCCAGCTGCTGCCTGGCGCGGATCCTGCTTCGGGCATCGTACTCGGCGCTGTCTCACAACCGACCTCCGTCATGTTCTCGGTTGTCGTCGATGCTTTGCCGCCTTCCCAGCAGCTCGTCAACCAAGCTTCCGCGACCTATTCCTTCACGCTGCCGGACGGGCGGACCTTGAATGGATCCTTCAATACGAATACGCTGTCGATTCCGGTATCTGCTCCTAACGTGGCAGCTGTCAAAAGCACAGCCGTCATTGATGCTGTGGTTGGGGACACTGTTACGTACCGCATTGCCGTGACGAACAGCGGAATCGTCAATATTAATAACGTGCTCGTGGTAGATCCGATTCCGGCCGGGGCAGCCTTCGTCGCTGGAACCGTTATTGTCGACGGCACACCTAGGCCTGCTGCAAGCCCGACGGTCGGAATCTCTATCGGAACGATCGCACCGAGCGTTACCGTACTGATCGATTTCAACATTCTTGTGACTTCGCTCCCGAGCCCAGCTACACTGAGCAACAGAGCGACAATTAGCTTTACTTCAGGCGCATTCTCAGGAAATACTTTCTCCAACACGCTCGTAACGCCTGTCTATCAACCGATTCTGGCGCTTCTCAAAACGGCCAACACTTCAAATGCAACGGTTGGCGATACGATCACCTACTCCCTAACGATTACAAATACAGGCAATATCGATGCCCAAGCAACCGTTTTCGATACAATACCAACCGGTGCAGCTTTCATACCAAACAGCGTGCTCATCAACGGCGTTCCGCAGCCGGGCATTGATCCCTCGACTGGCATACCAGTGGGAACCGTTCCTGCCGGCGGATCGATAAGCATATTGATCACACTCGAGGTAACCGTCGATGCCCTGCCTTCACCGCAGCAGCTCGTCAACCAGGCTTCGGCTAATTTCTCCTATTCGCCTCCTGATGGCCGATTGCTCACGGGTACGATATTGTCCAACGTCCTTTCGATTCCGGTTTCTTCACCGAATGTAACCGCCGTGAAGAGTGCTTCGTCCATTGATGCTGTCGTCGGCGACACGATTACTTACACGATCGTCGTAACCAACAACGGCATTGCGCCGGTCAACAATGTCATTCTCGTCGACCCCGTACCAGTGGGAACCGTATTTACGGCCGGAAGCGTGCTCGTGAACTTCTCGCCCGTGCCAGCTGCTAATCCGAATTCCGGCATTTCAGTCGGTACGATTGCCGCGGGTGCCAGCGCAACGGTTAGCTTCGAGGTGGTGGTCGTCACGATATGAGCCCGTCACCTGCCGGCAACCCGATGCTTCAAAACCAGTCTTTCGTCCAATTTGCATCGGGAAGCGTCGAGCTTGTCACTTACTCAAATACGGTTAATACCGCGCTAATCGGTACGCAGGTTGCTATTGTCAAACGTGCTTACGAGAGCGAAGTACTGCTAGGCAGCACAATTACGTATGAGCTGCTTCTGACCAACAATGGAAATGTTACAGGAGCCGTAAACCTAACCGACAAGCTTCCGGAGGGGACCGCCTTCGTTGCAAACAGCGTGCTGCTGAACGGTGCTCCTGCTCCCGGAGCGAATCCGGACATCGGAATCGCTGTCGGAAACTTGGCTCCACTAGCTTCCGCCCGTGTCGTATTCCAGCTTATCGTTGTGTCCATTCCAGCCTCGCTTCAGCTTGTTAACCAAGCCCGGGCAGATACGGTTTTCCAAACAGCGGAGGGGCGTTCCGTAACGAGCAGTACGTACTCCAATACAATCGTTACGCCCGTCAATGCCCTTTCCATGTATGCACGGCTTCGAGCCAGCACGAATCAAACGTTCGTTTCCGATTATGTGGCCTATGAGCTAACCGTCTTGAATGACGGCAATCTCAGTCTTAGAGATGCCGTTGCTTTTATTAAATTGCCTGTCGGGGTACTTTTTGTCCCCRGCAGCGTTACGATAAACGGTGTCATCACGCCGGGAGCCGATCCAAGATCAGGCATTTCACTCGGTACATTGCGGTCTAACTCGACCGTTATTATCACGTACCGAACGCAAACCACCGACCAAACCGAATATTTATCGATCAGCCGAGCAACAATCCGCTACCTGATTAACGGTGCGCTGAGCTATACGGAATCGAATGAAGTTTCCGTCGTACTCATCCAGCCAGAGATCCTCATTAACAAGCAGGTCGACCAAACCATCGCCGTACCTGGCGACACCTTGCTCTATTCGGTAGCCATTAAGAACGCCCAGACGACCGCAGTCGATGCCGTTCTCGAGGATATCTTGCCTGCGGGCATTTTATTTATGGCAGGCAGCCTGAAGCTGAACGGCATTCCGCAGCCAGGCGCTTCATTTGAAGATGGCGTGAATCTCGGTACGCTGCTTGGGAATTCTCAAACCATCGTGACCTTTGCAGCCAAAATACCTCTCCAGCTCTCATCCACCGCTCCCTTGATGAATTCGGCAAAGGTCGCTTATACCTTTCGCCTTGCCGATGGAAGGGTCGTTAGCAATAACAGTCTTTCAAACACGGTCGCTACGGCCGTAGCTGCACCTGTTATCCAGTTGACGGGCAGCGTGGTGCCGCCTGTGGTTGAGTATGGCGATACGATAACCATTCGCTCTGTCCTAATGAACAAAGGCAATCTATCTGCTGTCGTCTACTTCACAAGCGACTTTCCTTTTGGCGTAGATCTGCTGCCCCGAACCTTTCGCGTAGACGGCACCCGATTGGGCCCGGAAGCCTACGACGGCAACCGTACCTGGTTTCTCGGCAGCATACCGCCTGACGCAAGCCTGCAAATTGTTTACTCGGCAGTCGTTACCGACGCGATTCTCTCCGATGATGTGACTGGTTATGTTAGAGCCAATTTCACGTATGAGGTAGGCGGAAGAAGCTTTAGCGGAGAGGTAAATTCCAATGTACTTGAGGTTACCGTTACCGGTGATGACGAATAGTTTATTATGAAACTACAAAAAATAGAAAGTCCCTTCTATTGAGAAGGGACTTTCTATTTTACATTTAGGTCCATTTTACATTTAGGTTGTTTTGATTACTGGAATCTATCCGGGTAAAGCTCTTTATTGAGTTTGGAAGTTTCTTCATAAAACTTCTCCAGCAGACCGTTTACCGAATTGCTCGATTTTAAATTTTTAAATTGAGCTATCAACTACCCCTTTTGTTCCAAAGAATATAGTACTTGCTGGACCACGGGGTCTGTTGAATCTTTTTTGTCTTCTTAATGCTCGCTTTGGATGAGATATAAGAATTTAAACAAGAGGTAAGCTTCGCTCACCCCTAACCTAAAACAAATATATTCTTATCTGTCAAAAAAGGGTATCTCGGTAAGGCATTTACCTTCCGAAATACCCATTTCTCAACCTTCCTTTATTGCAACCCCTTCTGCCAAAGCTGTCTCACCAACTGCTTCAGATACAAGGCTTGAGACCACCGGTCTCCAAGCTCCTCCCGTCTAGCGCCTGCCTCATCCCTCGTAATCGCGTAAGGTGCCGGTCCCAGCTCAATAACAACGGGGAAGCGCTCACTCTCCCGGCGCTCCGCTATTCGCCACTGGTCCATGGCCCCCTCCCACCATCTTGCAAAATGGGGCAGCATCGGGTGCTCGCCTGCTTCGCCCGGATCAATCTGAACCTGCTCGCCGTTTGATATCCGCGTGTGGATACTGGCTGCGTGCGGCAGCAGGCTTTGCAGCATCTCTTCCGCCTCCGCAGAAATGGTGTGCAGCTCGCCCGCCACGACATAATGCGAGTAATCAATCGTAAGCCGAAGCTCCGGAAGCGCTTCAAGAAATTGCCGGGTACGGATCAAATCCTGGGTGATGGTGCCTCGATGTGTCTCTATGAAGATCGGAATCCCAGCATGCCTAGACAGCGCGTCAATACCAGACAAAAGCTCCAGTGCCTGGTCTCCGGTTAGGAAAGGCTTCATCACTTGGACATTTATATAGTCAACGCTGCCGAACTGGATGGCTTTCTCCATAAAAGCCGACATGTCCGCAGTGGACGCAGGATACGCGTTTACGCTGAAGGACAAGCCGTATTGCTCAAGCTTTTCCTTCCATAATTGGCTGTCATCCGGTGAAGGAACGAAAGCATTTATGCCGTCAAAGCCATTTTCCGCGATTCGTTTAATCTTCTCCTCTGTCGTTGCCGCGTGTCCTGCCGTTCCAGCTAACCCTTCCATCCCCCACCATGACATTTCGACCAGCAGCTTATTTTGCCATTTGTTCAACATTAGTGAGGATACGCCATGTCGAATTCAGCGCCGCAAGGCCCTCCGTTCGGATTGATTTCCAAATCGACAGGTGTGCCGTCTTGACGAAGCAGGGGGCGGTAATGGTTGCTGATATGGGTTGCCGAAGCGTTCGCATAATGGCAAATAAAGGCGCGGCGGAACTGATCCTTCGTCTTGTTGCGGTATGAGCCATGGATCAGGTTCCCATTGAAGAACAATACATCGCCTTTGTCCATAATTACCGGCATCGCTTTGTGCTCCTTAGGCGGCTTAACGTAATGAGTCGTAAATGATTCCGAAGAATCTGCAAGCTCTGGGCAGCTGATTTCATGCTCGCTCGTTTTCGGGACGACAAGCAATCCACCGTTCTCCTCCGTTGCCGCATCGATGGCCGTCCAAGCCGCAATGCAGTTGCCCGGCTCAACCTGCAAATAGAAATTGTCCTGATGCAGCGCTTGGCCGCGCGAGCCGGGAGGCTTGTAATAGAACATGCTTTGCGCTGCCAGCGCTTCCTCTCCGTACAGCTCGCCAAGTACATTCATTACGGGCTGATGAAGCATATATTGCTTAGCGACCTCGTCGAAGCGATGCGGATGCATGACTCGCGGATAACGCTTGAGCGGATCATCAGCATTCTCGCTCAGATCAGGCTCGAACAAACCAGGTATCGTTTGATGGCTGATCGCTTCAAAGCGGTCTTCAATGACACGCACATCCTCCTCCGTGAACAAACCTTTTACTATAATGTAACCTTCTGTACGGAATTGCTCGCGCTGCTCTTCATTTAAAGAAATGAACGGATTAGCCATTGTGCCTCTCTCCTCTAATTTTCATTTAATCTTCTTGACATCATCATAAGACTATCGCTATTTTTAAGGAAGCAAGCTTACTGCTGAAAACTATCGGTATTCTGCTATTTATTATTTTAAGGAGGAATGCGCCTTGCCTAAATCCCAGCAGTCAAAGTCTGACATAAGCACCTCATACAACAATCTTTTCGGCGGACGCCTAGATGAAACGGACACCTACAAGCATCGTAGACCAAGCGGCATGGAGGATTGGCTCCTGTTTTTTACGTTGGAAGGAGAAGGCTACTTGCGGACTGCCGGGGAGGAACAGCTTTGCCAAAGCGGTCAAATCGCGTTTCTCCGTTCCGGCATTCCGCATGAGTATGGGACCACGAAGGGCAAACGCTGGCATTTCTACTGGGTTCATTTTCAAAAACTACCTGAAATCGACTACCTGCCGAATAACGAAATCATTATTGCAGACATTCCCGAGGGTCAGCTGTTCCAGAGAGTGCAGCAAACGATCCAAAATGTGCTGGCAGATTCAAGGGAGAGGGCTAGCTTCTGGCATATGCTGTGCGAGAATTCGCTGCGCGAAATGATTCTGCTTGCCGCACGCCTGCTCGAGAAAAGGCTTGATCCTAGAATCGAGCTTGCTTTGCAATATTTATCTCGAAATATGACCCGCGCAATTAGGCTGGAGGATGTAGCCAGCGCAGCATCATTGTCACTCTCCAGACTGTCTCATCTATTCAAACAGGAAACGGGAGGAACGATTATCGAGCATTTGAATCGACTTCGTCTTCAACAGGCTGCGTTGCTCATGGAGCATATGGGCAGAACCGCAACCGAAGCAGCGCTTGATGTCGGCTTCAACAACTATAATCACTTTGCCGATTTATTCCGCAGTGCATACGGCCTTAGCCCGAGAGCATACAAAAAAGAAAGGGCTACCCGCGTGGAGTAACCCTTCCCCTTCTTGCATTTGCAGCAAGCTTATACCTTCTGAGCAGCCAAATCCAGCCATTCCATTTCTTCCTTCGTCAGCGCGATAAGCGAGCCCGCGTCACAGGAATGAAGCTCTTCAATGGATTGCGCACCGATCAGCGCGCAGGTAGGAAACGGCTGATTAAGCACATAAGCAAGTGCAATCTGGATTGCGCTGACGCCTTTTTGAGCAGCAAGCTGTTTCGCGCGCTCCAAACGCTCCCAGTTATCGTCGCTATAAAACACGCGTACGAGATCGGCATTGTCGCGAATTTCCGGCGAGAATCTGCCTGTAAAAAAACCTCTCGCTTGCGAGGACCACGATAATAGCGGGAACTGCTGCTGTTCATGCCAAGCGATTGTTTCTTCGTCAGCGGATACACAGCCCGCCCAGAACGGCTCGTTTGCTTTGGCAAGGCTTAAGTTCGGACTGCTGAACGTGAAGCCGACAAGCCCCTTAGCTTCGGCATACTCATTCGCTTCTTGAATCCGCTGCCACATCCAGTTCGATACCCCGATTGCCCGAACGCTGCCTGCTTGAATATGCTCGTTTAATATTTCGATCACTTCTCCCGCCGGTACGGCAGGATCATCACGATGCAGCGCGTAAAGATCAATATAATCGGTCTGCAGCCGAGCAAGACTGTCTGTCAAATCAGCGAGAATCGCTTCCTTATTCACACGTGGACCGTTATGGTCATGATGTGCGCATTTGGTCAGAATGACCATATGCTCCCGATTTCCCCTCTCCTGCATATACCGACCAATGACTTCCTCGCTTTGTCCGCCGCAGTAAATATGTGCCGTATCGACGGAGTTGCCGCCTATCGCAATAAATGCATCCAAGTTAGCCGCCGCTTTCTCGTACGAATGATGGAAGAAATAGTCCGAGCCCTTCATCAAACGGGATACCTGCTTCGGGGAACCTTTAATTTGAATATATTCCATGTTAAATAGCCTCCTCTATAAGTTGTTCTTAAAGTGTAATTCTTGAGCGCGAATGAGCAGATGCCAGGCAGGCATCTATGACTCTCATATTGGCCAATGCGTCCTCTGCGCCGTATAGAATCGTCTGCTCGCCATTGATCGCGTTTGCCATTTGATCCGCTTGCTCGGTATATGCGTTAACATGCGGCACCACAATTTCCTTCCGCTCGCCTTTGGCGCTCACAAAGAAATTGCCGCTGCCCGGCTCGCCCGTCACGAATGCGGAAGGAACCTCGATGACTCCCTCGTCGCCTAGCACCTCGAGCGGATTGCGGAATGCAGCCCACATGCCGCAGTCGAAAGTCAGTGAGACCGATCCGCCGAATTCAATCAAGCCGGAAGCCATCATATCGACATGGTCATGCTGCTCCGAGAACATAGCCTGTACCGTTACAGCCTCCGGCTCCTTGCCTAGAAGCAAGCGGGCCGCGTTAATCGGATAGCAGCCGACATCGTACAACGAGCCGCCGCCCCATTCCTTGCGGTACCTGACGTTTTCTTTGTGTCCCGCGTTATTGAAGGTAAAGGCGCTGCGTATGCCCCTAACCTCGCCGATCTGCCCTTCATCGATGATGTTCTTGATCATCGCATAGCGCGGATGATATCTGTACATAAAGGCTTCTGATAAAAGCACGCCTGCCTTCGCTGCCGCTTCCGCCATTTCCGCCGCTTCTTTCTCAGTCAAAGCCAGCGGCTTCTCGCATAAAATATGTTTGCCCGCTTCCGCGGCGCGGATCGCCCATTCCCGGTGCAAATGGTTAGGCAGCGGTATATAAATAACGTCGATGGCATCATCTGCAAGCAGCGCTTCATAGCTGCCGTACGCTGTTGGAATATTCAGCTCTTCAGCCGTTCGTTTAGCATTTTCTTCATCGCGGCTGGCAATGGCCGACACCTCGCTCAGCTCGGAGAGATGAAGACCCGGTATGACCGCTCTTTTGGCAATGCCCGCGCAGCCCATAATGCCCCACTTCAGTTTTTTCGTTGTCATTTCATCAGCCACCTCAAATCATAAATTTATGACTATATTGTGATTAAAAGCACTTATGCGCAGCTGTCATTATTACGGCAGAAAGCTGTATCCGTCAGTTATTTCACAAAATTCCAACGCATATCTTGTGCTTGTTATTAGTTTAATGTAGAATCTCCAAAAATAAAATGATATTATTTTGTTGTACATTAAAACTATATTGTCATTGGAGTGCACCTCATGCAAAGGCAAAGCCATCTGCTTACGCTGCCGAATAACCCCTTCTTTTGCTTTCCCGAATCGGTCGGCAATTATTGGAGCCATCCAGAGCATTATTCCCTTCGGGAAGCCGGCTCTTTGAACAACTTCAACATCCATTATGTCGTTTCCGGGAAAGGCTATGTCGAATGGGATGGCAAGGTCCACACGCTCGAAGCAGGAGAAGCCGTATTATACTTCCCCTTGCAGCGCCAGCAATACTACAGCAGCAAGGATGACCCATGGGATATCCGCTGGTTTCATTTCTACGGAACGGGACTGCAGGATTACATGATTGAAAGAGGCTTTCACAAAAGCCAGCTTTGGACGGTTAGGCAGCGATCCGCCTTCGAACAGGCTCACGAGGATTTACTCGTCGAAGCCGAGACCCATCGCATGCTGCATCCGACCAAGCTCTCCGCGCTCACTTATGCCATTCTTGCTGTATTTGTCGAGCAAGCTGTGCCGATATCCGGCAGCAAAGCGAGCACCGCAGGCAATCGTATCGTTGAACTGCTGCCCCTCATGCAGCAGGAGGCCGCACAGCCCTTCGTACTGGAGCAATGGGCGGAACAAGCTGGCGTCAGCCCTTATTATTTCTGCAAGCTGTTCCGCAGCGTCATGGAGATGACGCCGATGGACTTCATCACGCGGTCCCGGCTCCAGATGGCGAAGCAATGGCTGCTTGAGCGCAAAGATACGAACATCGGGCAAATTGCCGAAGATGCAGGGTATCCGAGCGTCAGCTATTTCAATAAACGGTTTATGGAGCATGAAGGAATGACGCCAACCTTATATCGCCAGCTATATGGGATTTGAAACATCGCTAAATGCATAAAACAAGATAAGCCAGCATTTATAGCCAAAAGGGGCAGTCCCATCAGCCATCGCTGTGGAAACTGCCCCAATTCTAAATGCATTTATAAGATTGCTCTAACCCTTTTATAGCGAGACCCAAGTTCCGCCCTGATCCGCTGAACGAAGCTCAGCCTCAATGATTTCAAGCGTGCCAACCGCGCTTGATGGCAAGCATGTCGACACAGCTTTGCCTTCATTCACCGATTCGATGAAATACTTGATCTGGCGATAATACCCCATATCTTCCGAAAGCTCGGCCACAAAGCCCGGAGCGTCATTCGGATTGACCTTCACCTGACCATTCTCAAAAACCAAGTTGCCGCCTTCGAAATTGACGCGGTAAGTCATCGAGAAACCATAATCCCCTTCCAGCGTCCAATCGGCTTGCGCATTCAGCACTTTGCCATCCGGATAGCTGTAATGCGTGGACACGACATCGTAGCCGCTGCCCGGAATTACGTTGCGCGCAAGCGTCGATACCTTATCAGGCTTGCCGAACAGCCAGTGCACCATATCCGCATCGTGGATATGCATGTCAAGCAAACATCCGCCGCTCTTGCTGCCGTCAAGGAACCAGCCCTTTGGCGCAGCAGAGCCTCTGAAGAAATAACCGCCTGTAACTTTTCCATAACGGCCATCCGCAACAGCAGCCTTCAAATATTCATAAGCAGGCCAGAAGCGCAGACATTGCCCGATCATCAAGGTGTTACCCGTCTGTTCAGCAGCATTAGCCATGCGATAACCGTCTTCCGAGGTGCCCGCTACCGGCTTCTCGCATAATACATGCAAGCCTCTTTCTAGCAGCGATACAGTAAGATCCGCATGTAGATAAGTAGGCAGCGTGATGTCGACGATATCCAGCTCCTCGTTTTCCAGCATCGCGGCAATGTTATCGTATAGGCGGTATGGAGAGAGATCATAAACCTCTTGCTCCGTCGCCATATTGCCGGAAGCCTTGCCTTCTTTAAGCTCCTCAATGAGCAGGTCGCAGATTGCAACGAGCTGCACCGGCGCTCCCTCTGACGCTAGGCGTACATAATTGTCAAAGTGCATGCGCCCCATAAATCCAAACCCAATCAACCCAACCTTTAACATGATATGACCTCCGATTTCGTATTTGAAATTAACCGACTTTACGACCCAGTATGGCGTCCATTGCTCGTGATGTGTTGTAAATGATTTGCTCGGAATGATGCGTATACGGGGGAATCATCTCGCCGGTAACATAATTGCTGTATCCGATGGCGTTCAGCGCATCCATAACCGCAGGGTAATTGACATCCCCGGCTAATAGATCGACAAACCCGTGCAATCCGCCGGCTTGACGGCGATAGTCCTTGAAATGCACTTTCTTAATGCGGTGCCCCAATATGCGAATCCATTGCTCTGGATATCCGTTTTGCACTGTATTTCCTACATCGAAGTAGGAGCCTACGAATTCCGAAGCATGCGAATCTATGAAGGAACGCAGCTCTAGCGGCGATAGCAGAAACTTATTCCACACATTTTCAATGCCGATGGACACGCCTGCACTCTCCGCGAAAGGAACCAGCTTATGGATGGATTCGAGCGCGCGATCATACGCATGCTCATAATCGACGACCTCGCTGCCCGGAATGAAATCTACGCCTACCGCGCCTGGAATAACCAAAATCGTGTCCACGCCTAATGCAGCCGCAAGCTCAAGCTGCTTCTTGCAGACGTCACTCGCCTTCTCGCGCGTCCCCGCATCTGCGCTTGTCATCGAATAAGACCAATATAATCCTGTGGCCAGTCCGGCGATTTCCAGCTCAGCCTCTTGCAATCTCTGTTTAATGTCGTTGATTTCCTTGTCCGTTGCGGCAAGACTCAGCTCACCGGTCTCATTCAAAGAAAGCTCAATGCCGTCGAAACCCGCTTTCTTAGCCGTTTGAATACAATCCGCAATCTTCGCGTCACCTTGGAATGACCAAATATTAATGCCCTTTTTCATATGATAGCCTCCTATTTGAATGATTATATAAATACCAGCCTGCCAAATTGGCGAGGGAGATGGAAATTTACTGCTTTTGTCGCCTGCCATGCTTGATACTCCCGAAGTCCGTCACGGTCCTCGTCAATACGATAAAAGTTCACGCGCCAGCTCAACCCAGACTCAAACTTACGTTTGAAATTGCCGGCAGGAATATGAATGGTATATACACGCTTACTCTCTTCTAGCAGCTCGACTGTGGATACTAGACCGTCCAACTGCCATGTCAAATCGGTTCCCGTTACTTTGGACTCCCCATCATGTGAGATGAGAGCATCAAACACGACATTATGCGGACTTACCTCCAGCTCAATGTAACGTCTGCCGTCCCCTGTCTCATCAATAAACAGCTCCACGACATCCTGCTCATACAGTGGCTCGTCGCGTCTTGTAAAGGTTGATCTGGTAAAAGAATCGCTGCATTCATAGCGAATGTGAAGATAAGCCGAGCTCCAGCATGCACGCACTACGGTTCGTTCCTTCGGCCTTGCTCCCGTCACCGTTTCAACCAAATCCAGCGCATCATAGCTCTCCCAGTCGATAGAAGCAGCGGACAAGCGAGCCGAATCGATATGCAGCTGTCTGCAATAGTAGACTCCACTTTCCTGAAACGCGGCAGCATCCATAATTAAAGCTCCTTTTAACAAATTACGTGATATTGAATATTAATCACTCACATGTGATAATACATATAATACATGATCATTCCGTATATTTATTTAGCTGAAAAAGCGATTATTTGGACTATTCCGTTCTCTTTCGGATGGAATATGTGGAAGGAATGATTACACTTGAAAAACGATCCAGCCCCCTATCCGAATCAAAGAATGGCAAGCATGAGCGAATGGTCGCCAAGCGTTCACTATGCCCAGTTTCAACATATGCCTGCCGGTATTCTTCCTGAGCGAAGACTGTATGATTTCGAGCTTCTATATGTCTGCCATGGCGAGGCAGCCACGCGCATGCAAGGACAGCGTTACATGCTCGAAGCTGGGCAGCTCATCCTGCTGCCCTCTGGCGTCTATCACCAGAATGAGATCATAGCTGCCTCCGGCGTCCGTTTCCTCGGTATTCATTTCGATTTTTTCAATGAGCTCGATATCCAGACGGAAGCGGATATGGTTGTCAATGAATCAGGCGTTTGGCCAGATAAATTTTGTTTTGAAGCCGTCGTAGAGGGACAAGTTCCATTAACGGAACATCCCGTCTACACGCCACCGCTTGCATGTGTCCAACTGATGGAGCAGCTTGTAGAAGAATTTACGATGCGTGCGCTTGGTTATGAGCTGGTCTGCAAAGGTCTGATGCTGAATATTCTCGCCTATTTGCTGCGTACTCCCTTATCCCGCACCCTGTCGCAAGCGACCCTCCATGGGAGACGGCTGGCGGAGCTCATGGAACGGATTGAAGCTGCTCCAGCCTCCTATTGGTCTAATACAGCCATTGCCGAACAAATGAATATGAGCGTCGATCATACGGCAAAGCTGTTCAAACAGATTGCCGGCATGCCGCCAAGCGAATTCGTCCAATCGGTGCGCCATAGAGAAGCCCGCAGGCTGCTTCGCGAATCTGATTTATCCATCGAGGTCGTCGGTGATCACGTCGGCTATTCGGATATCCACTATTTCAGCCGTATTTTCCGAAGACATGAAGGCATATCCCCCCGGGAATATCGCAAGCTATCCAAAATCCTATAGCACAGGTAGACGCAAAAATCCCCTCTACCGATTGGATAGAGGGGATTTAAGGTACTAACCGCCGTTACTTTGATGATTCTAGCTCGCGTACGATTTTGGATCTCGTTGAATGCCTCAGCATACATGTGTATGGAATGATCATTTTGACCGGAATTGTATATTGGTTTTCCAAATAATCAAGCAATAGCTTAACAGCAAACATCCCCATTTCCAGCTTGGGAACATGAATCGTCGATAATGGCGGCGAGGTGAATTCCGAAATTTCAATATTGTCCACGCCAAAAAAGGCAATGTCATCCGGAATTTTCAGCTCCCGCTCCGTTGCCGCACGCATTGCAGCGATCGCCATCATATCGCTCGCTGCAAATATAGCGGTCGGAGAATGATCATCCTTCTCGAAGGCTTGTTTCGTCAGCTCGTAGCTTAACGCCACATCCCACTTCACGTCGATGACCCAGTGATCATAAATGGGCAGCCCCGCTTCTTTCATTGCGCTTTGATAGCCCAAAAAACGCTTCTCGTCACGGAAGTCATCGTCCAGCTCTGAGCCACCGATATAGCCGATTTCCCGATGTCCTTGCTCAATTAAATGCTGAACGGCTTCCTTCGCCGCTGCCTCGCGGTCATAGCTGACAACGGGAACATCTTTATCGGATATATCGACGCCGACAACCGTTCTTACATTGGCCTTTATCCATTGATAAGCTTCTGAGTCAATTCGTTCCACGACCAGCATGCCGTCAATTCGATGTTCCTTCACAAGTGAGCGCAGCTCCTCGACATCCGTCTCCTTCTCAAGGCTGTAGACGAACTCAAGCCGCATGCCTGCTAGGGCAAGCGCTTTTTCGATACCTTCCAGAATAACGGAAAAATAAGGATTGTTATATTTATTTTGCGGAATCGCGACAACGCAGGCAATATGATACGAGCTCTTGGAGTCATTTTTTTTGGTCTTCGGTAAGCGATTGGTTCGGTACCCCAGCTGTTCTGCGGTTTCCCAAATTTTTTTGCGCGTTTCATCGCTAACCGAACGGTTGGAGTCATTTTTCATCACTCGTGAAACGGTCGAGATGGATACGCCTACCCGCTCTGCGATATCTTTCAGCTTAGCCATTTTCCAGCCCTCTCCCCACAAATCCAAATCTATACAAGTATGAATATTGGGGCAAATTAGATTCACATCTTAAAATTTGCCGCAAATTTAATTGTATATTCCTCGCCTTAGGATGTCAAGAAAACGAGCCTTTCCCACGCCAAAAAGCAGAGCAAACGCTGCATTGCGTTTGCCCTGCTTTTAATGAAAGATATATGAAACAAGATCGTTTTATTTGATTTTGGAAGCCAAGTCGCTAATGGCTGCTTGCAGGTCGCCTTCGCCTGAAAGCGGAAGCTTCAAAGCCTGTTCTCCGTACGTCCAAACCAAATCGGTTTTCTTTGCCGTGAATGGCGAAATGATCCCGTATTGCTGAGCATCCAAAAATATTTGATTCTCGTTGCCTGCTGTTTGAATATACGCATCAGCAGCTGCCTTGTTTGCTGGAATCGAATAGCCTTGCTTCGCTAGCTCTGTTTGTCCTTCCGGTCCAGCAAGCCAAGAAAGCAATTTGACAGCTGCGTCTTCATGCTTCGTATTGGCGCTGATCGCCATGCCTGCCGGCTGCACAACCGTTTGGTTTGTTTTGAATTTCGGCAAATAAGCAATACCGTATTTAATGCCTGCTTCTTTGTAATTCGTTGTATTCCAGTTGCCGCCTGGATTCATGGCAACCTTGCCTGTTGTAATGCTGAGATTGACTTGACCGCCTAGCCCTTCGATTTGTGCAGGCGTCGTGTTAATTTTTTTGTTCTTCGTCAAGTCGATAAAGAAGTTCAACACTTCAAGCGCTTCAGGCGTATCAAGGGCTAGCGAGCCGTCTTCATTGACTAGCTTTGCACCGTTCGACCAAAGCTCAGGCTCAAGGAACCAGTCCATCGTTGAACCTGGAGAGATCGACATGCCCCATTGCGCAATATTTTTTGCGTCAAAATCCGCATCGCCGGCATTTTTGCCATTTTTATCGAGCGTCATTTTCGTTGCGATATCTACGATTTCATCCCATGTCGGCTCTAGGCTCGGCATCGCTGCACCGTATGGATTCGTCTTGGAGTCGGTAAACAATGCCGTATTGTAATACCATACGATGACATTCGCATCAATCGGAAGAGATACCTGCTTATCCTGATATTTATGAAGGCCGAGCAGGCTTTCATCAATATTGCTAAGATCGAATGCGTTCGCCGTCAATAAGCTGTCCAGCTCTTTGAAAATACCTAGCTCCGCGTATTTTTCAATGTAGGCATAGCTCGTTTTGAACACGTCCGGCAGCGTGCCGCCAGCAGCATTGGCTGTCAAACCATCCCAGTAGCTGCCCCAATCCTTGCCTTCAAGCTTTACTTTAATATCTTTGTTCGCTGCCATAAATGTATTAAGAAGCTCCTGTGTGCGCAGCAGTTCCTCAGCTGTTCCCCACTGGGAATAAGTAATCGTTACAGGCTCTGCGGATGCCGAGTTCCCGTTGCTGCCGGCGTCAGGCTTGTTCGCCCCATCTGAGTTACTATTCGTATTGTTTCCGCAGCCTGTAAAAATAATAGCCATTGCCAAAACCATGATCCAAGCGCTGGACAACCATTTGCTTTTCGTATTCATGTAAAGTTCCCCTTTTACGATAGTTTAGAAAACGATAAATACGGTCCTGACTACAGAGCTATCCTTTCGATCCTGTAAGGACCACCCCCTCGACGATATAGCGCTGTGCGAAGAAGTACAGCAGCCCAATCGGGATAATGCTTATGAATGCACCGGCAGCAAGCGCCGGGAAATCCTGACTAGTTTGCCCGATCAACAGTTGAAGCCCTACGCTGAGCGTAAACATCTCATTGTTCTTGATATAAAGGAACGGGCCAAGGAAATCGAGCCAGGAATTCACGAAAGCGAATATAATCGTCGTCACGATAATTGGCTTGGAAAGCGGCATAATGACTTTGGCATAAACGGTCCATCGATTGCCGCCATCGAGATAAGTCGCTTCATCAAGCTCCTGCGGTATCGTGAGGAAAAACTGCCGGAACAAGAAAATGTAATAAGCTCCGCCAAGCCATGCCGGTACGATAAGCGGCAGCCATGTATCGATCCAATGCAGCTTTGCAAAAAGCACATAGGATGGAATCATCATTATAGATGGAGGAATCATCAAAGTAAGCAATACAATCGGAAATAGCTTGTCTCTGTATTTGGTTGCAAAACGCGAGAAGCCATAGGCAACAATAGAGCTTGATATCACTGCTCCAAGTGCGACAAAAATCGATATCGTGAATGAGTTTTGTATCCATTTCCACATGAGCGGCTGTACGGTAAACAGTCGATCGAACGCTTCGAAGGTCAGTTGCTCCGGAAACAAGGATGGAGGAATCTTATAGGTTTCCATCTTCGTCTTCATCATCGTGGAGAGCATCCAGACGAGAGGCCCTGCAAATACCATCAGCGTTGCGCACAGCAAGAAATATTTCAGCGCGGTACCGCCTAGGCTCGTTTTTTGTCCGCCATTCATATATGTTCCCCCCTATTTCTCGCCTTCGTAATACACAAAGCGGTTTGATAGCTTCATGAGGACAAAAGTGACCAGCGCAATTAACGCGAATAAAAAGATAGACTGCGACATGGCCATGCTAAACTTCAAATCCGTAAAAGCCGACTTGTAAATGTTATACACGAACGTATATGCCGCGTAGTTAGGGCCGCCTTTTGAAAGCAGCAATGCCTCGGTAAACATTTGAAAATTGTACATCGTCTGAATAATGATAACGAAGAGGATTGATGGACTGATCATCGGCAGTGTAATGGAGAAAAATCGTCTCAATCGGCTGGCCCCGTCAATATCTGCCGCTTCATAAAGGTGCATCGGAACGTTCTTGAGCGCCGCTAGAAAAATGAGGACGCCACTGCCGGATATCCAAACCTGCAGTAATATAATAACCGGCTTAATCGTATGCTCGCCGCCGATCCAATCCGTCTTCCCCATTCCGAGCAGGCTGAGACCTGCATTCAGAATGCCGAACTCCGAGTTGAATACAAGCCTCCATATAATGACCGTTGCAACGATTGGCACTAAGGTCGGCAAGTAATAAAAGGTACGAAATATGGCAATGCCCCGTACATTGAAATTGAGCAAGAGCGCTAGAATCAGCATGCCTGCCGTTACGATCGGAACGCCGAAGACGACGAAATACATGGTGTTGAGTAAGCTTTTCATAAATATAGGATCATCAATCATATGGATGAAATTGCTGAGACCTACAAAATCATATTCGACTGCTCCTGGCAGCTTCGCATCTGTAAATGAATAAAAGACCGAGGTTCCAAACGGAATTAAGAAAAAGGTAATAAAACCGATGATCCACGGCATTATGAACAGAAAAAATAACAATGTGTCATACTTCCTCAAACTCTTCATCATGACACCCCTTAGCTCATTAGTTCTTCCAAATAGACATACCGTTCTTCAATAATCGATTTCTCCGCGGCTAGGGCAATTAGCAATGCATCCCGCCCAATCTGTGCGGTAGCGAACGGCTGCGTTCCTTCCTTCAAACAAGCAATAAATGCTTTACGCTGGGTTTGTCCACCTGTATGCCCGCCCATGATCGAGTCAGAGGTCACGTCAATCTCGAGATGGTCCTTTGTCAAATCCTCACCGCCGACAATATCAATGGTCTTATCGTTTTTGGCTACCATTTGACCTCCATTTTCCCCGATTAACCCAATTTCAAGTCCGTCTCCCATTAAATTTCTTGGTTTTAAGTACATGCACAAGCCCAAGTTGGCTTTGCTTCCGTTGTCGTAATCGATCGTGATAAAAGCATGGTCGACGATCGATGGGTCAGAAATGCTTTTAGCAGGGTAATGACTGTACGAATTCGTTATCTGATTCTCTTGACCTTGCTTCATTACATGCTGGCCGCCTGAAGCAAATACGCGTACCGGCTTCGCCTTGATCATCCAGTTGAAAATATCAAAGTGATGGCAGTCCTTCTCTACGATTGCCCCGCCTGATTTCGATTTATCATAAAACCAGTCAGCTGGCGGGAACGGATCACGAAACTCCTTGCACCACATCATCTTCACGTCTCCAAGGCGCCCTTGCTCAAGCTCCTTGGCCATTCTGCGGTACAAATTGGAGTAGCGATACACAAGTCCGATTTGCAAAATGCGCTGATTGTCCTCTGCCGCTTTGATGATCGCATCGCAATCCTCCAACGTATGGGCGACCGGCTTCTCCAGAAAAACATGCTTGCCTGCTTCCAAGAACGCAACCGCAACTTCTCTATGCAAATAGTTGGGCACGCTGATTACAACTGCATCCAAATCCTCTTTATGAAGAAGCTCGCGATAGTCCGTATACACGATCGGCTTGCTATTCTTTAGTTCAACCATTGTTCGTGCTACATTGGCTTCATTCATGTCGCATATATACAACACCTCGCACTCTTCCAGCAAATCAAAGCCGATGCAATGATGCGAGCCCATATCGCCTACACCGATAAATGCCATTCTAATCTTACTCATGTCCGCACTCTCCGTTGTCATAATTTTGYGCCAATCCATCTCAAGAAGCATCGATGTCAGATAAGCTAACCAACTTCATTTCATGTTCTGATAGTAATGCAAATTTTTCATGTTGTCAACATTTTTTTGGCTAATTTATCATCATAATTTGCGGCAAATATTCAAAAACCGTTTATATGCGGTTTTACCGACACTTTATCTAGGTTTAATTTCTTTAATCCTTTTACTTTCAACTGTTTGCATGGAACATATTGAAAATGTAAGCTTTTTCATTTGCCGCAATTTTGTCCATGTAATATCCGCGTTACATTTGAGTATTTGTTGTAATTGTTGCAAATAAGCGTCGTATCCAAGCAAAAAAAGCCGGCATCCACGTATAGGATACCGGCTTTTTGCTATATTTCTTTCCTGAACTGGATGTGCTATATTCAGAGCTTACAGTACAATAGCAAGACTGGAACAGATAAACTATGACTTCCAGAAAAGGCCTTCCTGATCCATCTCAACCCATTCTAGCTGCTGCTCGAAATCTTCGCTTGGGGAAATAACTTCAACAAATGACCATTTATTGTCCTCGTTTTTCGCGTAAACCTTCCATTTTTGCGATTCTAGACGAAACTGTACAATGTCGATGCGATCCCACTCGTTCCGTTTAGCTGTGGGACGCTCCTCGGCAAGCGTCAATTGATTGCCTACAATCTCATGCCGCAGCCTGACGGATACGCGCAAATCCCCTGGCACCTTCTGCTCGATATAACCATCCATTATTGAAGCAAGTCGTTTAACTGTAAAAGGATCCAGCATCCTTCACCCACCTCTTAAAACATCATGCTGCCTACCAGCTTGCTTTCTTTACGCCAGGAATTTGCCCGGCATGCGCCAGCTCTCGGAATTTAATCCGGGATACTTTGAATTTGTTTAAGAAGCCATGAGGACGGCCTGTAAGCTCACAGCGATTGTGCAAGCGAGTAGCCGAGGAATCCCTTGGCAGCTTCTGCAGTGCCGCGTAATCGCCTTTTACCTTCAGTTCTCTTCTTAGGTCAGCATATTTGGCGACTAGTGCTTGCCGTTTCCGTTCTTTCACTACCTTCGATTTTTTCGCTATCTTTTTCGCCTCCTTATTCGTAATAATTACTAATTAAATATAACAGAAATGCTCAGCTTTGCAACCCTTACTTTCCTTATTGAAGCATGATGCATGTAAAGCGGCTTGGACAAAACCAAAAGGCTTCCTTTATTTTGTCCATTGAGTCTGATACGGATATCCATTACGATTGTTTTACACCGATAATGATTCTCATTATCTCAAATATTTTTCCGGAGGAGAACAACTATGTATCGAGGATCCAAAACTGTCGCTTTATTGAGCACTTTCGCATTAATGGGGGCATTATTGCTAGGCTGTGGCAGCAGCAACACCAATGAAAGCAACACGGCTAGTCCTACCGCTGAAACGACGGAAGCGCCTGCTGCAACTGAGGAAGCTGCAGCTACGACCCGTATGTTCACCGACTGGTCAAAACATGAGGTCGAAGTTCCCGTAGCACCACAGCGCGTCATTTATCACGGGGAAACGACAGGCGATTTGCTTGCCCTAGGCGTTAAGCCAATTGGCATTATGGTAGATGCCATTAAAGGTACTGTCATGGAAAATCAGCTTCCGGACGTTGAAGATGTCGGCTTTCCGCTAAGCGTAGAGAAATCCTTGTCGCTGAAGCCTGATCTCATTATTTTCTCCAATTCCGACGAACAACAATACGAAGCAATCTCGAAGGTTGCTCCAACTGTAACCTTTAACACGTTCGACAAGCTTGATGTGCGGATGCGCTTTTTAGGCGATCTATTCAATAAAAAGCAAGAAGCTGAGGATTGGCTGGCCGCACATGCAGTCAAAATGTCCGAGATGTGGGCAGAGCTGCACGCGAACGGAGTGAAAGAAGGCGAGACAGCTTCTGTGTTCACCATGTATCCAGGCAACCGTCTATTTATTATGGCAGGTGCAGGACTTCCGCAATTCTTGTATGAGGAAGGCGGCTTCAAGCCAACGCCGATCATTCAAGATTTAATCGATAAAGAAACAGGGTTCGCCGAAATTTCCGCCGAGCTGCTGCCTCAATACGCCGCTGATCGCATCTTTATTCTTAATCCTGTTGATCCTGCAGCTCAGGAATCCACTAGCGATCTGCTCAAAAGCGAAATTTGGCAAAAGCTCCCGGCCGTTCAAAGCGGTCAAGTATACAACTTTGATATTTTGAAAGCAGGCAGCGACGCTATGTCCAGGGAATGGTTAACGGGAGAGTTGCCGAACGTTCTATTAAAATAGTAAATAATAATGAACCGAAAAATGAATTGAAAAAGTAAGTTCTGTTTTAAACAAAATCCAGAAGAAGCTCTTCAGCTCTTGTTGAAAAGCTTCTTTTTTTTGTTTATAATGAATTTAATTGATAATAATTCTCATTACCGAAAAGAGGCTACATCATGTCTACAGCATCGCTAGCTCGTCTTCCACTCCGCTCCTTGCTCTTTCACTATATAAATGTTGACTTGCTCGACTATGCTTCAGACGCAGTTCTAGCCGAAGAGACGACTTCCAGCTATATGCTGTTTGTATTCAAAAGCGGCAGCGGCACGCTTTATACGGATACATACAGTGCTTTCTTCTCGCCTGACAGCACTTTCCTGCTCTCGCCTTCCACAGCTTATCAGCTCGAGAGCATGGAAGATTGCAAGATCGAATATTACCGAGTCTCCTTTCGCATCTTCCATATTGAAGGCGGCCAGGCAGCCCCTTATGTGAAACCGCTTTTTCCGGAACGCCAAGAGCTGCGCATATACCCGCAAACACAGTGGAATGATCTGCTCAACCAGCTGTATGTAGGACAGACAAGCCAGGATGACCTAGAAGCGCACCGTCAGCAGCTTCAATTCCAAAAGATCATTGCATTTCTGCTCGAGCATAATTTGCAGGTTGACCAGCTGCAAAGCTCTGCGCAAACGGTCGAGCAAACGATTCAATACATGCAAACCAACTTCCAAGATCATATAACCGTCAAGCAGCTCGCTCACATGGCCAATGTTCCTTCTTGGCAGTTTACGTCTATATTCAAAGAGCTGACCGGCAAAAAACCGCTCGATTATTTGACAGAGCTGCGGATCAATAGGGCGAAGGAGTGGTTAACGCATACGGAAAGCACGCTCAGGGAAATAGCCGAGCGCGTCGGCTTCACAGACGAATATTATTTCAGCCGTCGCTTTCGGTTTATGACGGGCTTCTCGCCAAGGCAATATGCCATCTCCATGAGCCAAAACATTCTCGTCAAAGATTGGAACGGCCATGAAGTCCGTATCCCTTCGCAACCGAGCCGGGTTCTCTATTGCGGTGAGACGATTGGCGACATGAACATGCTGGGCATCCCCATAATCGAGAACCATACTTTCTGCAAGGAAAAGCCGCTCAGTCAAGAGCTGGCATCCAAGCTATCGCCGGACTTGATCATTTTCGATCATTATGACGAAACGCTATATTCGCAAATCTCGCAAATTGCGCCAACCCTTTCCTATAATTCCCGCGGTTCGCTGGATGACAGGCTGTTAATGCTCGGCGAGTGGTTTGGCAAAAAAAAAGAAGCCCAACAATGGCTTCTTCATCATAATAGCAATACTTTACTGATGTGGCAGCAGCTACGGACGCTTATACGTCCAGAGGAGACCGCTTCTGTGTTTGTTTTCCACAGGGGGAAACGCTTATTCGTTATGGGCAATATCGGTCTATCCTCGATCCTCTATCATCCTGATGGCTTCCGTCCTGCCGGAAAGGTCCAACAGATTATGAAGTCAGGCAGACCCTACAAGGAAATTACGTCCAAAACCATTCATCAATATGCGGGTGACCGGGTGTTCATGATGCTTCCGCAAAGTCCTGACTCCAAAGCAGCTATGGAGGAGCTGATGAACAGCCCCGTTTGGCTTAATCTCCCTGCAGTGAAAAATGGTTTCAGCTATTTGCTTGATGAGCAGGATTGGAACATTGAGGATGCTGCAGCCAAAGACAAACTGCTCTCCCTTCTTCCACAGATTCTTACTCAATCCTCTTAGCTTCCTGCTAAGTACCGAACTGTGCTTGATGCAATCGGCTGTATGCGCCGCGCTCTGCAAGCAGCTCTTCATGCTTGCCCTGCTCGGCAATGCCTTGGTCAGCGACGACTACGATGCGGTCAGCATTTTTAATGGTCGCGAGCCTGTGAGCGATGACAAGTGTTGTCCGTCCGCGTGAGAGCTCCGCCAGCGCTAGCTGAATAGCTGCTTCCGTCTCCGTATCCAGCGCGGATGTCGCCTCATCCAGAATCAGTATCGGCGGATTTTTCAAGAACATGCGGGCAATGGACAGCCGCTGCTTTTGGCCTCCAGAGAGTTTGACGCCCCTCTCGCCAATTAGGGTATCCAGCCCTTCAGGCTGCGAATGGACAAGCTCCTCCAGCTGTGCCTGACGCGCTGCCTGCATGACCTCCTCGTCAGAAGCCCCAAGCTTGCCGTATGCAATATTCTCCCTAATTGATCCGTCGAACAAGAATACATCCTGCTGAACGATTCCGATGTTAGAGCGCAGCGACTCCAGCGTCATATGACGAATATCAATGTTGTCAATTAGAATGGAGCCTTCCTCCACGTCATAGAATCGCGGCAGCAGACTGCAAAGCGTCGTTTTCCCTGCACCCGACGGTCCGACCAGCGCTACCGTCTCGCCTGCACGAATGGATAGGTTAAGGCCTGTTAGAACCTTGTCCTTGTTCTCATAACCGAAAGTTACCTGATTAAACTGAATATCGCCCTTCAGGTGGTTAACGGCAACGGCATCCGGTGCATCGTCGATATCAGGTGCCGTTTCGAGCAGCTCCAAATAACGTTTGAAGCCAGCGATACCTTTGGGATACGTTTCAATGACGGAATTGATTTGCTGAATAGGGCTTAGAAATACGTTGGAAAGCATCACGAAAGCAATGAATTCGCCATAGCTCATGTCGCCTTGGATGACAAACCATGTGCCGCATACGAGCACGAACAAGGAAATCAGTCTCATTAGAATGAAGCTGATTGAGGAATTCCAAGCCATGACGCGGTAAGCGATCAGCTTCGTCAAGCGGAAGCGGCCGTTGTTTTCGGCAAAACGAGCCATTTCATGCTTCTCGTTCGCGAAAGCTTGAACGACGCGAATGCCGCTGACGTTGTTCTCAACGCGTGCGTTGTAATCGGCAATATCGGAGAACATCCGTTTGAAGGCTGCCGACATTTTGCGACTGAAATACAGCGACAAATAAATCATAAGCGGAATGATGACAAAGGTCATAAGCGCAAGCTGCCAGTTGATGCTCAGCATGATCACGAATGCGCCGGTCAGCGTCATCAATGCGATAAACAAATCCTCAGGACCATGATGCGCGATCTCGCCAATATCCATCAGGTCATTGGTCATCCGCGAAACAAGATGCCCCGTCTTGTTATTGTCGAAGAAGCGGAAGCTTAGCTTCTGCACGCGGTCAAACAGCTGCTTGCGCATATCCGATTCAATATTGATACCGAGCTTATGTCCCCAATATGTGACTACATAATGCAGCGCGGCGCTGAATACATAAATCCCCAGCAAGCCGACGCAAGAGTATAATATCCACTTCCAGTTGCCGCTTGGCAGCAAATCATCGACAACCCGATTAACCGCAAGCGGGAAAGCAAGCTCAAGCAACGCGGCCAGTATGGCGCAGCTGAAATCCAAAATAAACAGCTTCTTGTAGGGCTTGTAATACGCGAAAAAACGGCGAAGCATACACAACTTCCTCTCTAACCTAATCTTGGTAAAGCCTTAATGAAAATCGTTATCAATTGCAGCCCATTCATCGTAAAACAAAGCTGCCGCTCGCACAATGGACAAACGTGAGCATTTGTTTGTACAAAATGAAACACGTGTGGAGCCGATACATGTCATAATTTTAGAGAAGCCATGTCCTTTTCTCATCATTTCATGCATGAATAAGCTGTGCTAAAGTAAGAGCATATTGACGAAATGAGGGACATACCATGACCACACCTATCCGAATCGGAATTATAGGAAGCGGCGGCATCGCAAGAGCCCATGCTTCCGCTTATAAGAAAATGCCTTTGCACGTTGAGATTGTCGCGGTAGCCGACAGCCTGCCCGGCAGAGCGCAGGCTTTCATCGAGCAGGAAGAGCTCGTCCATGCCGCTGCATTCGAGGATCACAGAAAGCTTCTGGAGCTGGACCTTGACGGAGTAAGCATTTGCACGCCGAACTTTGCCCACCACGAGACATCTGTAAACGCTTTAAATGCAGGCAAGCATGTTTTGGTCGAAAAGCCGATGTCCGTGACGCTTCAGCAATCCATTGAAATGGTTGAAGCCGCTGAACGCAGCGGCAAGATGCTGACGGTAGGCTTCCAGCCGAGATATGATCCGAATATGTCCCTCATCCAAGAAATCGTGCAATCCGGAAAGCTCGGAAAGGTTTATTTCGTAGAAACCGGCGGCGGCAGAAGGCGCGGCATGCCTGGAGGCACCTTTATCCGTCAGGAGCTTGCAGGCGCAGGCGCAATGGCTGACATCGGCTGCTACTCGCTGGATATGGCGCTTAATGCGCTCGGTTATCCGAAGCCGCTTACAGTATCGGCTTATACCTCGAACCACTTTGGCACGAATCCACTCTACCACCGCGAAGCCGCTAATTTCGACGTTGAGGACTTTGGGGTTGCCATGATCCGGCTTGAGGGAGACATTATATTAAATTACAAAACCAGCTGGGCGATGCATATGGATTCGCTTGGCGCGACGATGTTCCTCGGTACGGATGCCGGCCTAAAGGTAACGCCCGCCGGCTCAGGTCCATGGAGCGGCGTGTGGGACGGAAGCGTTGGCAGCATGACTCTCTATCACGATGTAGTTAACCAGCACATTCAATCCTCCATTCCGGTCATCGACCATGGACTTAATTTGTTTGACGAGAAGGTGCGGGACTTTGTCGCCGCCATCAGAGAGAATCGCCCTGCACCGATTCCCGGCGCGGAGATCCTTTATAACCAAGCGATCATTGACGGTGTGCTCCGGTCCGCAGCAAGCAAGCGCGAAGTAACGATTGAACTTCCTTAGATGACATGAGCATGAGAGACTACAACCCGAAGAAGCAGCTCCGCACGGACCATGTCCGTCTGAGCTGCTTCTTCGTTTATGCCGAGCTAAGCCCAGAAACGGTTCTTTTTCAGAAATTCGTTTGATTGCCGCAGCATGACCCATTCCATACGATACTGACACAACGTCCCCAAATAAAAGAAGCCGCCCCGCAGGAGCCGCTTCAAGTCATGCCATTTTCTTTAAACAGAAGATATAATGCCGCGGTTGCTGTTCTTCGCAAAGTTGATGATCGACTCATACTGAGTCTTAGCGATCCGGCGGTCAGACATCGGAAGGTGAGGGTTTTTGACAATCTCGGCTAACTTCTTGAGCTCCTGCATTTCATCAGGGGTCACTTTGACCGTTATTTTCCCCACGTGCTCCACCCTCCTTACCATGGTTTGATCAGAAAACGATTCATAATCGCTTCAGGGTTACCAGCTATGGTCATTATACGCAAAACATTGATAAACTTGCATGTTATTTTGGAGGCGTTCGCGGATTTGGATCATCCATTTCCTCCGGGAACAAATCCGCGAACTCTTTGTTCTGTTTGCCCTTCAAATAGGCTAAGCCTGCATAACCTGCAAGCAGGGAGCTGCTGACAACAGCAAAGTTATCGGACGTGTCCGCCATCGACAATGCTGTTTTCGCCAGAATCCCTGTCCCAATGGCAATTAGAAGATCACCTAAAAACCCAAGATCGAAAAAAATCTTTTTTTTCGCATTGCTGTGATCCCGGAAGCCGATGACGAAAATGACAAAATAATAAAGTCGCTGGATCCATCTGATCAACCAGTTCGTTGATAGCGAAAGTCCGATCTCATCATATTCAATGACGAGCTTAGGCATTTCGATAATGCCATTTTTCACAAAATGTCCAATCAGTCCACCCACTAAGCTCATGGAAATCGATAAACCAAACACCTGGATGAAGGCTTGAAAGCTTGCAATGACCATCTCCGCATGACCACCCTTCAACAACGCATTACGCTTGGCAGCACGATAACGCACTACTTTCACTTTATGACGCTGTTTAGGGGTTCACGACTATTATTTTCGCATAACGTCCTTTGTGAGCTCCTGCAGCAATTGCGGAATCGAACCATTCTGATTGCCCATTAGCAGACGTATCATTTCCTCGCCAAGATCATTTTCGTGTTCATCCTTGATTTCCGCAATTTCGTTATGCAGCCTCTCCATCTTCTTATCGAGCGCAGCGGCGGAATCAGCGGCTTCCTTCAGCTCGTTCAGTAAATGAGGCGGTATCGCATGCTTATATTTGTAATAGATTTTGTGCTCCAGACTCGCCCAGAAATCCATCGCAATGGTGCGAATCTGTACTTCCACACATACATTCTCGCGGCGGTCGGATATAAACACCGGTACCTCAATCAGGAGGTGAAGGCTCTGATAGCCATTCGGCTTAGGATTTTTAATATAGTCTTTCACGGACAGCAATTTCAAATCACTCTGATTTTGCAGCATGTCGCTAATCCTGTAAATATCCGAAATAAAGGAGCAGTTGATACGCAAACCTGCAATATCTTTAATTTCCTTGCGGATGCTCGTGAAATTAAACTCGCATTGCTTGCGAACCAGCTTTTCGATGATGCTCTTCGGTGACTTTAATCGCGAGCTCGTATGCTCAATCGGGTTATACTCATGCAGTAATTGAAATTCTTCTTTTAAAATATCTATCTTCGTTTCAAGCTCCTGCAGAGCAAATTTGTACATCATCATGAAACGTGTGATTTGCTGCTTGAAATCTTTGACCATATGCATCTGTTCCATCGACATGCTGCTTAGTTCCCCTTCCGCTCCGAGCGGGTTATTCATTGCTGGATCGTTCTACTATTGATCAAGAAGCTTAAAAATACGTCTTAAATGATGCAAATCCTCGTTAGAGATTCGTTCACTTATATAAGCAATTATAGCAGAATCTCTTTCATTAAAGGACTCCATATAGTTCTTGCCTTCATCCGTTATCGCGATTTGCACAACCCGTCGATCCGAATCGCAGCGCACTCGCTCAATTAATCCTCTCTCAAGCAGCTTGTCCCCCATCAGCGTGACCCCGCCAGCTGTGATTAGCAGCATTTCTGCTAATTCCGTTGATTTCATCGGGCTTTTCCGATTCAAATACTGAAGCATTCTGGTTTGGTTAACGGAAAAGCTGCAATCGAGCCCTTTGTGCCATTCTGTTTTCATTTTTTTGTAAACACTCTTTAATAATGGGTACAACTCCTTCCATTCCTCTTCCATATGCATATCCATCCTCATTTCTTATATGGCATTGACTTCTGTCGTCAAACGTTACTATAATTGCATAGGCTACCTAATCAATCTATTAAATATGTTCACCGAGGTGAATCGAATGGGCGAAAATAAATACGAGAACGTATCCGAGCTTATCGCTGTTTTCCAACGATTCGCGCGAGCCGACTGGCGTAAAAAAACGATGTGGGACGGGCTAAAAGCGAGTGAAATTCGAATGCTTGTCAGTATAAAGCAAAATAATGATAAAGGCTCTACGGCTACGACTGTCACCGAAATCAGCAAAATATTAGAGGTAACTTCGCCTACAGTTACTCAAATGCTCAACCGTCTGATTGCTGAGGGCTGCGCCATCCGAACGGCCGATCAAACGGATCGCAGAATTACGGAAATTACATTAACGGATAAAGGAAATCGGCTGGCAGCCAAAGCCATCGACAGATTCCATTCGATTTTCATGGGCATCATTGACGAGCTCGGCAAAGAGCAGTCCGATCAGCTTATCCTGATGCTGAATCAAGTATTTCAGTTTTTGGAATACGCGAACAAAACGGATGACCTGTAGATATAGAAAGAGGATTTCGCCAGCTGCAGCTGCCGCTAGCGAAATCCTTATTGTTTAGAGCCGCTCTTGCATTTATTGCAGAGCCGGCTCTTTTTTGATTAGATCAGTTGTTTCAGGTTCCGCCTTAGCTTTCGAATCATTCGAGGAGCGAAGCGGAATTTCTTTCAGGAATAAAACGAGTACAAACGCTACGATCAACAATGACATACCGAATAAAAATACGACAGTGAGCGAGTCGCTTAACACGGATCGAACCATCTCGATAATGTGAGTAAATAACGGCTGTACCTGTTCGGGCAGCGTTGCATGCAGCTCTTTGAGCTTAGGCTGATCAAGCAGCATTTGCGGGTTAAGGAAGCTGGACAGCTGATTTGCCGTTTCAGCATCGACCTGCGTCAAATCCGGACCCTCGCCTGCCTTCACAGCAGCCTCAAGCTTGCTCGACATCGTGGAGTTCATAACCGTACCCATTACAGCAATACCGATCGTACCGCCTAAGTTGCGGAACAAGGTTGCCGTAGCGGTTGCTACGCCTAGCTGCGTTGGCGCTACAGCATTCTGAACCGTAAGTGTGAATACCGGCATTGAGATACCGAGTCCTATTCCAAAAACAATCATGGCAGCAACCGCAACAGCGACATTGCTCATAAAGGCCATCATAAGCATACCGACTACCATGAACGGCATGCCTGCCAATGCGAAACGTTTGTATTTGCCCGATTTGGAAATCCAACGTCCGGACAGTGTGCTAAGAAAGATCATTGCGATCGACATCGGCATATTGACGAAGCCCGAATAGGTCGGGGAAATGCCAAGCACGCCTTGAACGAAGAAGGGAAGATACATCATCGCGCCCATCATGCCGGCATTCATCAAGAACCCAATCGAATTCGAAATCGTCACGATGCTGTTCTTGAACATGGATAATGGCAGTACCGGACTTTTAGCCTTGCGCTCTACAAGCAGCAGAATGATTAGGAATACGATCGATGCCGCGAACAATCCGACAATTTGCGTTGATCCCCAATCATATTTCGTTCCCGCCCATGAGAAGCCAAGCAGCAGGGCAATCAACATCAATGACAAGAATAATGAACCCAGGTAATCAATTGATTCCGTCGTTTTCCTTGCTGTTTTAGGAAACATGGACCATATCATTCCGAATGCCACAACACCAAGCGGAAGGAAGATCCAGAAAATCCATTTCCACGCGATATGATCGACAAGGAAACCGCCAAGTGTCGGTCCAATTACGCTGGAGAAACCGAACACGGCCATCATGATGCCCGTCCATTTCGCTCTCTCCCGCGGCGCGAACAAATCACCAACAGCCGTAACCGTAGCCGACATTAGAATACCGCCGCCTAAGCCTTGAATGCCTCGATACGTAATGAGTTGAAAGACGGTCGTAGAAGTTCCGCATAAAAAGGCACCTATGATAAAAAACACGATACCTACTAACAGAAATGGCTTGCGCCCGTAAATATCGGACAGCTTGCCGACAAGCACGGTGGCAATCGTCGAGGTAAGCATGTAGATCGTGATTACCCACGTGTAATACTCAATGCCTCCCAGAATCGCAATAATTCTCGGCATGGCTGTACTTACAATTGTCTGATTAATAGCTGCGAAAAACATCGCTGCCATCAGCGCAATCATAATGGTTAACTTCTTCTTTTGTGTCAAATGCTCCATATGCGCTGCACTCCTAAACCTTTTTATTTAGTATGACCTGTTAGCTGCCAAACTACTTCAAACCTTTAGGTAGGTTGCCTACCTATTTGATAATGATACAATAACTTTAGTACTAAAACAACTGCGAATTTCAATGTAGACGCTGCCATCAAAAAGCAATATTTGCATGCGACGTGAAACGGCTTCGCCGTCCTATAGCAGCGTGGCGCGTTTCATTCCGAGAAATATAGAGAATATATCGTCTTAGGATATGCTTTCCTATACGACAAAAAACAGGCCGGTGCTAGCTCCGGCCTGTCTCCACTCATCTATATTAATCGCCCAAAGGAAACCAGCCTGGCGTGTGAACAATGGCTTGCCACAGCGGATCCGGCACGACCAAACGATCTTGGTCGCTTTTATTGAGCGTTGTTTTAATTTCATTTTCACGTCCTTGCGCAACCTTCTCTACCCAGTCAGGCTCAATGATTAGCTCACGGCCGATTGCCACTAGTGGTATTCCGGTCTCCAATGCCTTCACAGCCTCATCAGGTGTGTGGATGGAGCCTACGCCGATAACGGGCACAAGATGCCCCACCCGCTCTTGAATCCATTCCATGCGGGTTTTTGTTTCCTCTGCCCCTCGCTTCGGAAGAGACCAGAAATCCATTAAGGAAACATGAAGATAATCAAGCTCCTTCCGTGCCAATTCGTCAAGGAGTGCAAAGGTGTCCTCCATCGTTATGCCGGGAGTAGTAGCCTCCTCTGGGGAAAAACGGTAGCCGACCAAAAATGGCTGCTGCGCATGAGTGCGAATGACACGTTTCACTTCATCCACGACTGCCAGCGGGAAACGCATCCGGTTCTCGATGCTCCCACCCCAGCGATCGTTGCGTGTATTCGAATGCGCGGAGAAGAATTGCTGAATAAGATAACCGTTTGCACCGTGAATTTCTACGCCATCAAATCCTGCTTCGATCGCTCTTCGCGTCGCTTCTCCGAAATCAGCGATAATCTGTTCAATTTCAGATTCCGATAGTGCCCGCGGCACTACTCCTGCGCTCTGTTCCGAAGCAACCGCGCTTGCACTCACGACGTCTCCATTAGGAACCAAACTTGGCGGGCACTCTCTTCCCCCGTGAAAAATCTGCAGGACAGCCTTTGAGCCTTTTTCTTTGATGGTCGCAGCCAGCTTGCTCAAGCTCGGTACCATGCCATTATGATCGCTGGCAAATTCGCCTTGGAACCCTTTCCCATTTGGTGATACATACACGCAAGCTGTCACTACCAAGCTGACTCCGCCAGATCGGCGTCCGTAGTACGCAAGCTCGGCTTCCGACACCGTTCCGTCTTCATTCGAGGAGAAATTCGTCATCGGCGCCATAATAATGCGGTTCTTTAATTGCACGCCGCTTTTCAAGGACACTTTTTCAAATAAAGGCATATAGCTCTGTTTCATTATGTTCAACACTCCCGATATCTATTTGCGGAATTCAGCCAAAGTCCACCGTTTAACTGTAACTTTTTCTAATACTGTAATATTAGTTTATACAGTTGTAGTTGTCAAGCGACAAAAAAACAGCTATACCATTTGGTATAGCTGCTCTACGTCTATATATTTTCGTTTTCTTTAAACACATATTCAACATCATTCTTTTCAATATGCAGCTTCCAATAACTTTCGGCAATCGCATCTGGATCATAAAAGGTCCCTTTGGCGACGTATCCACAGATCGTGACGGTTCCGACAAAAATACCCTGAGGCCGCAATTCCTCTGACAGCGTATAGGCCAGAGAGCGAATACCCGCTTTCCCAATCGACAAAGACGATACAGCTGCTGAAGGAGCAAGTGCCAAACCTCCACCTGTAAACAATATCGTGCCTTTTCCATTTTCCAGCAGATCGGCTATGACTTGTTGCACGCTCGATAAAGCTCCTGCCACATTGACTTTGAATTCTTCGATAAGCCGCTCATCCGTAAGCTCTGTTGGCTTAACCATGCTAATAACAGCCGCATTGTACACGAGTACTTCTGGAGCGCCATATTGCTGTTTGATTTGTACAAATGCCGCTTTCACTGAAACAGGCAGTGAGGCGTCAACTTCAACACGATAAGCCTCAATTCCCAAGCCTTCAAGCTCCTTAACATAAGAATCAAGCGATTGCGTGTTTCTTGCGCCAAGCACGACCCGATACCCTTCATTGCCGAACTTTCTTGCAACGCCTAAGCTAACACCAGGACCTGCACCAATAATGACGATAAGCGGTTTGCTCATATTCTAGTCTCCTTACTATTCAAATGATAAGAAACGTTTGAGAACAAGCAGGAATGCCTACTCAAACGTTATCATGAATCATTCTGAATGACTAATAGAATATGACCATGCTCTTATAGCTTTGAGACGTTTAAGCAGTGGTAGATGTCGTTTCACGCTTTTTCAGCTTTGATTTTAGTGATGTTTTACCGCCTTTAGCACTGAATGAAAAATAGTAAATGCCCACAATAACCGCAGCCAGAATAGCGAGCGCAAAGAAAATATTGCTATAAAGGAATGCTCCTTTATGAATGGCAAATGGGTTTAAGTGAAAGCTTGTTTCCTTCGCGTCCAGCAGCTTGCCCATAACGCTTGTGGTCATAGCGCCGGAAATAAAATTCAGCAGCGACATCAGCCCCATGCCAACCCCGATTTGCTCTTTCGTAAGCGTCCGCGAGATCGTATTCGACATTGCGATTTGCATAAAGGTTTGACCCATATTGCCGAACAACAGCAGAAACAGGATCAAATAAGGCGAGGCTCCGACAAAGATGGATAGCAGCACAAAGCAGGTAAAGCTTAACGAGATTGCTGTATACACGAGAAACGAATTGCCTTTCTCATCAGCAAGCCTTCCCCCTCGGCGGCCCATAAGCGCAGAAGTAATCGCAGCTGGGAACATGACAAGACCGATTACGGCAGGCGACAATTGGTTAAGATTCGAAAGAAACTGTGGTGTGACAAACGGCATTCCGAAGCTAAGCATTGTCGCAAGAAAAGTAATAAACAATCCGAAGGAGTATTTTTTATTCTGAAATAGCTGCGGCTGAATAAATGGCTCTGCTGCTGTCCGTATCCGAATGACGAATAGGATAAGCAGGACGATCCCGCCTACAGCAAACCAGAGATTGGCTTGAGAAATTCCGAGCAGCAGCAGCGCGACTGCACCGCCGAGCAGGATGCCCCCAAGAAAGTCGATTTTCTGAGCCTTGCCTCGCTGATTATCCAAGTATTTGCGGAAGAAAGGCAATGCCAGCAGCGGGATAATCGATAGCAGGAACAGAAATCTCCAGCTGGCAAAGCTCGTTACCAAGCCTGCCACAATCGGAGCGAGAGCAGTTCCTAGCGCAAGTCCGGCCGCTACCGTTCCAAGTGCTCTTCCCCGTTTCTCAGGTGAGAAATAGCGAACGGGCACAATCATTGCAGTAGCCGGAATGACTGCAGCTCCGCTAGCTTGCAGAATACGACCCAATACAATCATCCAATATTCTGACGCCAAAAGTCCTACAATTGAACCGAGCGCAAAGAAAATAAGCCCGAATGTTAATAAATCTTTCAAGCGGTATTTATCGGCTAGCTTTCCGTATGTAACGGATCCTACGGCGTATACAATCATATAACCGGTGAGCAGCCAGCTTACCTGCGAAGGCGTTATGCCGAACTCCTTGCTGATTACGGGCATGACCACGTTGAACATCGAGGCATTCATAATTGAAAATACTAATGTAAAAGCTAAAATAGGCATCAGCTTTTCGCCATTGTTAGTCGTGCTTGCAGCTTCCATAGCTTGGATACACCCTTCCTAATTCTATTGTCCTATTTCGTTTGAATTCAAACGAAATGCTTAAAAAATAAAGCTAACCACGCTTTATTGCTCGTACGCTTTAATGATTTTTTTCAATAAATCCTGTAGTACAGCCGTTTCATCTTTCGTGAGCAGATTGCTTGATTTATTTTTTGCTTGCTGGACCGCCTCTTCCGATTGCTTATATTTCGCCAGTCCTGCGTCGGTCAAATATATGCGCTTCATTCTGGCATCCTGATCATGCTCGCGGCGAATGACCCATCCACGCTTCACCATGCCGTTGATGAGACTCGTTACGCTCGACTTGTCGATAAAAAGCAGCTGCTCGAAATCCGCATTCATGGCCCCTGGCTTGATCGCCAGCAAATGTAGCGACTGCGATTGCTGCGGGGTTAATCCAAGCGGACGAAGGGCAGAGTCAATCTCTCGCCGAATGTTGGTAAATGCAAGCTTAATCAATAACGTATTGCTATCCTCATGCTCCCAAGGAAAACGAGCGATAAAGGTTTCTTTTCCCATTTAGGGCCCACTCCTAATTAGTTTGAATTCAAACTAATAGTAAAAGCCAGCTGCCCTTTTGTCAAGAACAATTCTCACGGAAAAGCAAATCTATTGTTTCAAAATAATATGAATAGGTTATAAACAATAGAAATAGATACATATACTCATATAAACGGGTCTTTAACCAAGGAGGATATATCAAATGGAATATATAACGAACAAAGCTTATCGTAACGAGGATGTTTACTTTGATGGGTCGCATTATATTGGCTGTTCATTTACGAACTGCACCATCCATATACAGTCTCTGCGGTTCAATTATGACCGCTGCACGTTTCCCGGCTCTTCATTCAAGCTCAGTCCCAATCTATCCATGCTCCAAAATGTATATTCGCTTCTACCCTCTGCATTAACTAGCCAAACCGCATGAATAATCATATGAAGCGAAAAAGCAGCATTGGCCTATGCTAACGAGCATAAGCCGATGCTGCTTTTCTTTCGCTGCCTCCACCTAATTTGAAGGTCCGTATACCTCAAACTCATAGATTCTTGCTGCAGTGTTCTTGGTTTGCGTAGGCGTCGTAACGTTTAACTTGATATATCGAGCCGATACTGCAGTAATTTTGTCTACTGTAATACCACCCGTATTGTTGGTTACGTTTACTACCTGATTCCAATTTACACCATCAGTGCTGACCTGAATATTGTAAGCCTTTGTGTTGTAGGAGGCGGTCTCTCCACCTTCCGATGCATGCTTGATGACAAATTGGTTCACTTGCTTCACGGAGCCGAGATCGACCTGCAGCCAACGGCTGCTGGACAGAGAGCACCATTTGCCGTCATTGCTCAAGATACCGTCCACGGCCTTGGCAGCAGTTTGCGAGGGGTTGCACGTACTGTCAACCTTTGCTGGCTTATTTAAAGCCAAATTTGATGGTCCAAATACTTGAAACTCATAGATTCTTGCAGCAAGGTTTGTGGTTTGCGTAGGTGTCGTAACGTTCAGCTTGATATATCTTGCTGATACTGGAGCGATATCATCTACGGTCAGGCTTTTCGTATTATTGGTCACTTTGACTACTGTGCTCCAATCCTTGCCGTTATTACTGACTTGGATATGATAAGCCTTCGTGTTATATGCGGTCGCCTCTCCTCCTTCTGCTGCATGCTTGATCATAAATTGGTTCACTTGCTTCACGGAGCCAAGATCGAGCTGCAGCCAACGGTTGCTGGATAGTGAGCACCATTTGCTATCATTCATTTCGCTGCCGTCTACGGCTTTGGCCGCGGTCTGCGTGACGTTGCACACGCTGTCAGCTGTCGCGGGTTTATTCAATGCCAAATTTTGCTGCTCGAATACCGCGAATTCATATATTCTTGCCGCAGAATTTGAAGTTTGTGTAGGTGTCGTTACATTCAACCTGATATATCGGGCCTGCGTATCCGGTATATTGTCAACCGTAACGCCACTCGTATTATTATTTACAGTAACTACCGTGTTCCAACTAGTACCATTGCTGCTAACTTGGATGTTGTAAGCCTTTGTGTTATATGCGGTTGCCTCTCCACCTTCTGCTGCATGCTTGATCATAAATTGGCTCACTTGCTTCACAGAGCCGAGGTCAATCTGCAGCCAACGGTTGCTAGACAAGGAGCACCATTTGCTGTCATTGGTCACGCTGCCGTCGACGGCTTTGGCCGCATTCTGTGAGGCGATGCACGCGCTGTCAGCCGATGCGGGTCTATTTAATGCCAAATTCGGCGAGCTCACCGTTAT
Organism: Paenibacillus sp. 2TAB23; assembly: GCF_052115165.1. Lineage (NCBI taxonomy): Bacteria > Bacillati > Bacillota > Bacilli > Caryophanales > Paenibacillaceae > Paenibacillus > Paenibacillus sp. 2TAB23. Next base: position 95,018 of record NZ_JBFRGD010000019.1, on the reverse strand, counting down.
CGTATACGTCACCTGGCTCGTTCCAGCTTGCGGGCTGACGATGATCTTCATGCCCGTCTCTAGCGTCGTTGCTTTCGTTATACCGTCTGCATTGTAAATTTCGAACGTCGCATTCGCTGACGGCGTGATCGCTGCCTTCAGCGCAGCTAACTTAATGCCATTCGAGACAGTGATGGTCTCATTTACCGTCCCGCCAGTACTTACTGTACCGATCGTCGAGGTTAATGCAGCATTGCCGCACTGTGCATTTGTACTCGAGGCCACCCATTTCGCATACAACGTTATGTTTTTAGTGATTGCAGCGGAAGCATTGTAACGTTGCGTCAGCGCACTGTCGTAATACCAGCCTTCGAAGTTGAAGCACTCCTTTGTCGGCATGCTCTGAAAAAACACTGTACCTCCAGATTTCACAAATTCAGGTGGGACTACTGAGCCACCGTTTGTGTTATAGGTCACCACCAGTGAAGGACTAACGCTTCCATCATCGAGACCGGCATACGCAGGAACTCCAGCTGTTATTAACGATAGGATGATAGCTAGCGCAATTATAAAACCTCTTGTCTTGGCTGTAATTCTTTTACTTCCCTTACGTAGTGCTGAACCTTCCATCACTCGTTCCCCTTTCTCCTACCTGACGATTAATACTTTCGATACAGCATGCTCTCCCACAAAATGGCCCTTACACTTCCGTTCGTACAACATCGTATAGTCGCATCAACTGGCATGGCATGGAGAGGCTGGAGCGTTTCAGAAGAATACGGACTGTTGCATCATTCATCATGTTATTCACAAAACGCGGAATCATGCTTGGTTATCTCAGATCTAGAACCCTTATGTTTTGGCAGATGACGGCTTGTCATATGAAGTGCAACAGCTAGAAACTTAGAAGCTTGAACAAATAAGTGCAAAGTAAAATAACTACAACATTCTATTTTATGCAAAAAAAACCATATGGAGCTAGCCCCATCTTATCATACTTAAACGTGGACAACTAGAGACAAATCATGAGCTTAAAATGGTGGTGTGGTATGGTAACTTCCGTTTTACCCGAAGCCTTCATGGGCCTTTTATTTTTCTAGGTGTCGCACTTCATATGACAATCCGTCTCATAAAAAAGGGGCGGTCACCTAAGGTCATAACTAACCTTAAGAGACCGCCCATTTAACTCGTTCTTAATTAATGCTGCCGACTAGCTTCATAACAGCATCCCTTGTAAGCTTGTTTCCGCCAGCGGCAATCAGGTTAACCGTAGCATGAGCAAGCGTTAAAGGAATTTTGCAGAAATCAAGAGCAGGACCGCCCTTTAAGTCCGCAATATAGGAATCAGCGATTTTTAAATTGCGACGCGTGTATTTGATCATTTCCTTCGATCCCCAGCCATCCGGATAAAAGTCTACGCCCCGCTCCAAATCCTCCGTGCGATTGCGTAGAATATTAACGGCCTGAAGCCCTCTGCCAAAGGCGACTGCTTTGTGCTGATCAGTCTTCGTGCCGTCGAACCACAGCCAAATCTCCGATAGCATCTCGCCGACCATGCCTGCTACGCTATATGTATAGTTGTCCAAGTCCTCTTCTGTTTTAATGATCCAGTGGACATGGACCCATTCCGACATTTGTTTGGACATCTTGGCAATATGGCGATAGACGACTTCATTAACTGTTGGCGGGCAAAGCTGAGCCCATTCATGAATCCGCATGGTCACGTCCGCAAGGACATCACCGTACGGGGCAAGCACCTTCTGAGATTCGTTTATAACGTCCGAAGACTGAAATGCTTCATGGATGCCCTGGAGCAGGTCCACTTTCAAATCGTCGGATATCGTCTCGTGATCTTCGATTTCATCAATTGCCCTCATGCACAGATAGGCGGATGCGACGGCTTCTTTCAAACTTGCTTTCAATCGGCTGATGGGAATATAAAAAGTTCGACTCGTTTTCTTCAACATGATCATCGCATCATTCAAGATAAAAACTCCTTCATTATGGCAGYTTTGCTTTAGGCCTGTTTTAATCGTTACTTCTATCATACCATACATGTATTTGGATGTGCACCGTTACAACAATATACTACCCATTTCACATAGATTTGTATCATAAATACACCTCAAACTCAAAAAATCAGTCCTATTATATCTTTAATAATACTCCAAACTCCATTCAAAAATTCACAAAAGCATTGCCAACCCCATTCCATCATGCTATATTGATAACGATTATCAATATCAAACAATTAGGAGTGGAATTTCATTGAAAACGTCCAAATCATTTTACCCTTTGCTCGTCCTCACCTTAGCGCTAACCTTGCTATTGGGAGCTTGTGGACAAGCAGCCGGGAACAACGCGTCAGAGAGCAATGCATCAGAGAATACATCCTCGCAAGCCCCGGCTTCAACAACAGAAGCTGAACCGGCAGGCGATGGTGAGCTGGTTACGTTCCAGGCTGGCAACGGAGACATACAAGTTCCCAAAAATCCGAAGCGGATTGTCGACACAACCGCTTTCTATACTGGTTATTTTTTAGCGCTTGGAGCCACTCCGGTTGGCATCCAGGAAAAAGCGATGAACAATCCTTACTTTGAAGGAATGCTCGATGGCGTCGAGAACTTGGGCGAAGTACCCACTCCTGAAAAAATTCTTTCATTAAATCCTGACCTCATCATTGTCTTTAACGGCACCGAGGGCATTGAAAAGCTGGAAGAGATCGCGCCAGTAGTCGCTATTGATTATGGGAAGAAAAACTATAAAGAACAAATGCTCGACTTCGGTAAGCTCACAGGCAAAGAAACAGAGGCAAAAGCTTGGGTTGAGCAATGGGAGAAAAAAATCAGCGACATAAAACCGCAAATCCAAGCGGCCGTTGGCGAAAAAACCGTTTCGATTCTAAATCCCTATGCAAAAGGACTTTATGTTTTTGGGCATAACTACGGCCGCGGAGGCGATATTATTTATGGTGAATTTGACCTCAAGGCCCCACCTGAAGCACAGAAGGAAGCTATAGACAGCGGAACTGGCTGGGCATCTATTTCACTTGAGAAACTACCAGAGTTCTCTGGGGACATTATCTTTACTTCCCCGTGGTCGGGTGATAAGAGCGATCCACAAATCGTGTATGACAGCGCTATTTGGAAAGCCCTCCCTGCGGTCAAAGCAGGAAACGTATTTCAATTGAATGCTGAAGCAGATACGTACAATGATCCGGTTACGTTTGAAGCACAATTTAAATTCATTACGGAAAGCTTGCTATCCGTGAAATAAGTACAAGAAAGACGCTCTCGTTAACCGCCGGTAACTGGCCGTTTTTTAAGGGCCCTTCTAAAAAATGAATATCAGGCCACACCTAAGAGATGATTCCCGTGCAGAACGGGAGTCATCATTTTTTATTTCCCTCACTCTCCATTAACTCCCGTCCGCTTGTGTAATAAAAAGCAGCCGATCGATTGTCGGCTGCCATCATGTCTGGTTCAGCTACTCATTCTATTATTACAAGCTCCTTCTCTTTACACCATTCAACAACTAATTCCTTTACCTTTTTTTCTTTGAATTCATACCATTGTTTATCAACGTCATGTTCAATGATTACTTCTTTAAATCTTCTAAATGCCCCTCTTCCTTGAATAGCACCAAACCATTTTTCTCGAACCTCTGCTATGGCTAATGTTTTGATAAATTCTTCAACTATTTCATACTCATGGAACTCGTTTCTTAAGGTGAACTCGAGGTAAACCTCATATTCATCCTCTATCACTTTTATTGCTTGTTCAATGTTCTCTCGCTGCCAATCCGGATAATTTTCAAGCGGCTCTTCCTCTTCTGCCGCACTCATCTCATCTCTCGATAATGTTATCACTTCTCCTGTCTGGGTGTTTATATATGTAAGGGTATCATCCATTTGAATTTCAATTACAGTAATAAGGTCATCTAATTTGACCGCAGCTTTTCTCTTCATTTCACATCTGTCCTTTCATAAATATTCCTTCTACTAATCAGTTTATTCAAATGACCAGAATAAATCAAAGAGGAGCTGCTTTTAAAAATGCAACTCCTCCTCAACTAGTGCCAGCCTTTTCAAATTTAGTCCGTAGCAACAGTACTAACCTCGTCTCTATTTAAACGATCCTGCCAGTTGTCAGTTAGCTTGATATTGAAATAAAAAGTTATTCAAAACGAGAACTTTAATGGTATGTTATTACAAGATACAAAAAATGGGATTGAGGAGGAAATTATGAGAACTTTTTCAAAGAGGCTTTCTTATTTACTTGTAGCAGCCATATTCATCCTGCTTAGCGTTTCCCCGTTTGCCCATGCAGTGGAGACTGGGGAAACAGGACAATCAACTGCATCTACATCCATTATCGGAAATGTTAGCCCGCCTGACGGCACGTTGCTTACTGAGGGCTTTGCACTCATCCAATTTGTTTTAGGCATTCCGCTGGTAGATACGGGCGACATCATCATTAGCGTTGATGGTCAGCCTATTGATCCGATTCAGATCAATTACATGCATGGTATGGTGTTTACTTATGTCTCCGATTTGAAGGATGGCGCCCATTCCTTAGTTATTCGTGTATTAGGTCGCGATATGAATCAATTACAGGAGTACAATGGAAGCTTCAACGTCCAGCTTTCGATTTGGAAAGAAAGCAGCATGAAAGCGGAGAATATCGATGCGGCGTCACTTCGTTTAACCTGGACGCCAGCCGCTCAGAGCTTGGGCTATCGCATTTATGGCAATAGCCTGCTCATTGGGTCTGTTGATGGTAACACCACCTCTTTGGATGCAACGGGTCTAATGCCACAAACGACATACAACTTCAAAGTCGAAGCACAGCGTTCCGACGGCAGCTGGACGACGGATGGACCTGCAGCTTCGGCAACAACATTGCCTCAGGATCGAGAAAGCCCGATTATCGAATATGTGACTCCTGCCGATGGAGACTTATTAACGACGGCTTGGCCGAAAATCACGGCTCATGTGAATGATAAAGAATCCGGCATTAATCCAATCATGACTGGGATCGCAGTAAACAATAGGCTTGTAACGTCCAGCTATGACGAGTCAACGGGGATGCTGACCGCGGTAGCCCCTAGATTGCCAAGCGGCACTCATTCCCTCCTAGTCTACGCCAGGGATATGGACGGGAATGTTGTTCGGCATACCAGCAGTTTTACCGTGGATTATGAGGCGGGAGCACCGTTTCTGGAATGGAACGGCAAGCTTCGTGCTGCTCTTGAAGCAGGCGATCCTACTGATCGTGAGGATGTACGAAGATTGAGCGCCGAGATTGCAGAGCTGGACCATAAAGAAGACTTATCCTTAATTGACCCGATATGGAACAAAATCAAGTTGAAGCTGCCTGCATCTGTTGATCAGGCCCAGTTGAAAAAAAAGCTGTTTGATATCATGCTGGCGATTGGTTCGCTCCCAGGCAATGAGCAAGGGACTGGGCTAGTAGAGATCTTGTCGGACTCCGAAATGCTGGAGGCACTGAATACGATCGCGGCGGCAGGCGGCGTAACGAACCTGACAGCCGAGGATGTTCTGACGTTTTTTTTCGGGGATGGCAACGATTATAGGGGGATCGAAGGTCAAATCCTTTATTTTGCATCAAGATTGTCTCCGTTGGAACAGTTAGGACTACTACATGATAAACAAAAAATGATGGACGTCCTCGTGGATGCAATCAATAATCAGCTGTTGCAAACAACCTATTATAAAATCAGCAAGATGCTGTGGAATTTAAATGTCTACACCTATGATGTTCAGCTGACTTTGCAAAACTTCCAACGCAGGCTGGAACATGACGTACCGGCCGTTCAGGCGATGAAAATTGCTTATATTCGGTTAAAGGCGCAGGAATCAGTGAAGGTAAGCAATGGCGGTTATCAGCATAATTACAGATTACAGGTAGATTCTTTGGACGTTCCGCCTCAATCACTACTATGGAAGAAGGTATCCGGAAGCCCTGATATCCGTGTAACGCCAGACGGTACCGTCTCCATCCCTGAAGGAACGTATAATGCAACCGCAGTCATTCAAGCAGCGCTTGTGAATCCTTATGGCGGAAATAAAGTTCTCTTCGAGAAAGAAGTAATCTTAATGCCTGAAAAAGACACGGCCATCATCCTCCAGAGCATTATGAGTGCATTTGAAAACGAGCTAGACGAGGTGCAAAGTAAGTTTAACGACGCAACCACGTACGCAGAGCAGAACCAGTTGATCATGGACATGATGAATACGGGGAAAGAGGCAATCAAGCAGATCGAATCGTTAAAGATATCCAAAACAGCCATAACAGATGCCACTGAGAGGATCATAAATATTCTTGTACAAGCAGCCAGTGATCTACCGCCATTCTAAACGGCTACCCTCCTCTTTCTAAAATGAAGAAACAGAAGCCCCTTGATTAACTTTAGACCACTAAAAAAATCTAGGTCTCAGAAAAGGAAATAGAGAATTATCTCCCAAAAGTGCAAAAAGGAGCCGCTCACATGAGCGGCTCTCTCTCGTCTATCGTGGGGAGGAAATTCCCCCGTCACCGGCATGCCGGGCAGTATCCGTTATTTATTAGCCAAAAACGCGGCAACCTCCGCCAAACGCGTAGCGAAGCCCCATTCATTGTCGTACCATGTCGCGACGGACAGGAGTTCTCCTTCCACGTGCGTGAGCGGCAGATCGATGATCGACGTATGCGGGTCGCCGACGATGCGCGATGACGCCCATTCGCCTTCGAGCACGTCCATAACGCCTTTCAGGTCGCCTTCCCGCGAGGCGCGGCGGAACATATCGTTCACTTCCTGCACCGAGCACGGCTTCTCCGTGATTAGGTTTAGCTCGGCAATGCTGCCTGTGCGGGTCGGTATGCGGTACGCTTTGCCCGTGATCTGCAGGTCCGGCCAGATGAACTTAAGTGCCTTTGCAGCGCCAGACGAAGACGGAATGATGTTCTCGGCAGCCGCCCAGGAGTCCCGGCGGTCGCGCATCGGCTGATCCGTCAACGACTGCGTGTTGGTATAGGAATGGACCGTGGAGAACAGTCCAAATTTAATCCCGTAGTTTTCTTTGACCAGCTTGACGACTGCGGCCAAGGCGTTAGTCGTGCAGCTAGCCATGCTGATGATCCGGTGCTTGTCTGGATCGAAGCTGTCGAGGTTGATGCCTTTCAGCAGCACTGCGTCGCAATCGTCGAGGGATTTGCTCGGCCCGCTGATCAGAACCCGCTTCGCGCCGCGGTCCAGATGCACCTGCGCGACGGAACGGACGACGGCGCGGCCCGTGCAATCAACGACAAGATCCACGCCAAGYGCCTTCCAGTCCGGCACTTCCTGCGAGGCATTCAAATAAAGAATCTCTCGTCCGCCAATGACCATTGCGCCTTCTTGGGCGGATACGTCCTCGTGCCAACGCTTATAGTTGGAATCCACTTCGAACAACGCGGCAAGTGTACCCACGTCCTTGATATCCGATACCGAAACCGGAACAAAAAGCTTGTCTTGAAGCGCGACGCGCAGCAGTATTCTGCCTATGCGGCCAAATCCGAAAATCGCAATTTTACCCAAATTTCTCAACCTCCATTTGCATGATGTTATCGACGGGTATAGTGTACGCTATTTGGCCGCCAAAAGTCCAACGACGGCCTATTTCCTGTCAGTCCGGCGTATGAAGCTATTGTAACCTGTCCTTATTGAGCTCTGATTACCCGATTGCTTACGCATAAAAAGCTAAATGGAAAGCATGCTTTACATTCCTTGCGTTGTGCGATATACTTTCCACATGGAAAGCTAGCTTTCCGTATGGAGGGTGAGCACATTGAACAACCGTTTAGAAGAAATCCGCAAGAATCGCGGAATTAAACAAGAAGAATTAGCAATGGCGCTTGAGGTGTCAAGGCAAACTATCGGTTCGCTGGAAAACGGACGATATAACCCCTCGATCCTTTTAGCGTTCAAGATTGCTCGTTTTTTCGGTTTGAGTATCGAAGAAATCTTTATTTATGAGGAGGATGAACATGTATGAAAAATACTATTCCGTCTTATTTTCTAACCGTTGCAGGCGTAATTCTACTAGCAGGTGGTCTGTACTTCATTAAAACAATTGAAGAATCACAAGGTATGCTGCGAGCGTTGCCTTATATCTGTTTTGGGCTTGGCTGTGGTATCTTCGGTCACGGTATGGGAGAAATAATCGTCAGTCGCGCTATGAAGAATATTCCCGCCGCCGTAAAGCAGCTAGAGATTGACAAGAAAGATGAGCGTAATTTGGCTATCGCTAATCGGGCAAAAGCGAAAGCATTTGACATGATGGTTTTTATGTTTGTACCCTTACTTACAGCATTTTCCATGATGGCAATTGATTTAGTAGTGTTATTGCTGTTGGTTTTTTCTTTTCTGTTTATCCTTGTTTATAACAGTTATTACCGTTTCAAGTACTATAAAGAGATGTAATAAAATTTCAAGACGATATCGCAGAGGTCAGGGAGGCGAAGTGAACCTATGCTGGAGCCGGGGAAAACATACAATACGGCAGTGGAGGTAACGCTCGAGGTCATCGGTGGCAAATGGAAGCAGGTCATCCTTTTCCATCTGACATTCGGCAAGAAACGCAACGGCGAGCTGAGGAGCTTGCTGCCAGCGGTAACGCAAAAAGTGCTAACCCAGCAGTTGAAGGAACTGGAAGAGGATGGCATTATTAACCGAATATCATACAATCAAGTGCCGCCCAAGGTCGAGTATGAGCTGACGGAGTACGGTTCGAGCCTAAAAGAGATTCTTCATCTCATGTGCAGATGGGGAGATCGGCATGCCGAGCGCGCTTATGGCGATAAGATCAAGATTTTGTCTGGAGCGCCTCGATTAGATGGGAATTAATTCGTTAAAATAGAAACCGGCCGCTGGCTGACAGCGACCGGTTTGTTGTATGCAGCATTGTTTCAAGGAATGACCTTGCGCTGCCGCAAATCCTCAAAGATATTCAGAAACATTGCTTCTGTATCCATAAATTCATGAAAGCCGAAACGGCGAGCTTTCGTGCCGTCTGCAAAAAAATCATAATCCCAGGAAAAGACAAAGTCCCCAAACCGCCAGGAAGAAACGTCCTTGTAGGCGTTTTCCACTAAGCCATGCTTCTTCACCATGGCATTCCATAGCTCCTCTTTATCGGTCATAACCACATCCAAAGACATCTGCAGTGGAGGCGCTGTCTCAAGGCCAAAGCTTGCAGCAATCTTTGGCCAAAGCTCATTCCATCGGAACAGGTCGCCGTTCGTGATGTTGAATGCTTGATTGGCGCAGCGTTCATCCGTGGCTGCCCAGACGGTGGCTTTTGCCAGCAAGCCGGCATCGGTCATTTCAAGCAGGCTGTTATAGGCACCTGGTTTTCCGGGAAACCGAAGCGGCAGTCCAAGCTCCTTCGAAATGGATGCATAAATGCCAATGACCATCGCAAGGTTCATGGGATTGCCCAATGCGAACCCGCATACGACGGATGGGCGGAGCGCTGACCAGGTCCAGCTGCTTCCCCGTTGCCGCTGCTCGAGAAACTGCTGTTGGTCGACATTAAACTCAGGCGGCATATGGTAGGCGTCCGTTTCACGGGCGGGTGTCTTGAAGGGACCCAGGTGTGCGCCGTATACTTTGTAGCCCTGCATTAGGCTGATATGCTGAAGATCAGAAGCGACCTTCTCGATTGCATCGACGACGTTGATGAGCATAGTGAGGTTTGGGGCGACCAGCTCAGCCCAAGTAGGCCGATCCTGATAGGCTGCGTAAAAGATATGGGTAACTTCCGTTAATCGACCGAGCTTCTCGCGCGTATCACTCTCGTTTAGCAGATCGACAGCTTCGTATCGCGTTCGGCCGTCACCTCTTGAGTCCCCGCCACGCCGCGATACGCCGATAATATCCCAATCGGGAAGCTGCTCGAGATATTCAATCAGATTCCTTCCAATAACTCCGTTAGCTCCAACGACGAGTGCCGTTTTGCGCGGCAGCGTTTCTTGTACTTTCATACGTTTTTCTCTCCTCTTCCGTTATGGTCTCTACCTCATTGTGAATGCTGCGGAGAGAAATAAAAAGTACGCACTTCGGAGTAATATAGTTACTTGAAAGTAATATAAGCCATGAAATCCTCCCACTGTTTACTCTAATATATAAAAGGGTACCCGTACGCTAAACACTTTACAAAGTGTCCAGCGTATAGGTACCCTTCTATGGCTTATCGAACTTTCTTTTACCTTGTATCGCTAATGCGCGTTCTACCAATCAGTCCTCGAATCTCAGAGTAAAAATGATAGCGGATTCAAGCCCTTTCAAAGAATCCGGCGATAAATCCGCTGTACTAATCATACGATTACTCGTTGCCTGCATGCCCCATACAGGAATGGAATCATCTGCTTTGAATGTTAGCGGATCGCTCGGAAAAATGAGGCCTTTTGACGTTAATGCTTTGTCCCACGGAACGGTGAACGTAGATAGACTCGATCCCGAATCGTTTCCGGTTCTAACTTTAATAATATTAAATTCGTTTTGCCCATCCATGGTCACGGTTTCGATAGATATGATGACTTCCACTTTATGATTCTTTTGAAGATCAGGATGAAAAAACAAATCGCCAAGGGAGCCAGCCGATGATACTTTTTTGCCCTGCTTCCAAATATCGATATCCAACCATACATTTGGTTTTGTTCCTTTATAGCTCAGCTCAAACGCACCGGACATTGGACCTAGGAAAGGTTGAAACTTTGCTCCAACGCCCTTAAAAAGGTCAACGTGGTTTAATTCCATGTCAGCTGCCACATTCCCCTGTTCAAGCGTTGTCGTTTTCGATTCAAATAACGGCCTGCAGCCTGACGTCAGAAGTACCAGCATACCTATGAATAGAACCATACAGTAAACTTTTAATTTAAGAATACGTATTCCCCTCTTCCAGCCATCCATTCTTCGCATCTCTCAAGCCATATCAGGCAAAGAAAACGATCCATTGAACATACCATTATAGGGTAAATTTGTAAATGAAATAAACTATACCGATTACCTTTTAAAATACTTCTGTACGGTCGCATAAGCCAGCTTCGGCCTCCGGTAACGGTCAACGATCCCTTTGCTATTCTGCGTTCCCGCTCTCGTAATGAGCCAATCCGTTCCTTCCGTTACCCTGCAATCGCAATATTGCCAGATGAACATTCCCGAAATGTACCCTCTCGATGTATAGGCAGATAAATTAGCTTCCAAAATATCGGATTGACGCTCTTCCGTTCCTCGTACCCTGCTGGCATCGCGATGTCCGTAATAGCCGTCCCCTCCAAACTCGCTCATGATCATCGGTTTACCTAAACCGCCGCTTGCGTCCGCCCAGCCTCTGGCAAGATCGCAGAGCTCGCCCGGATCTTCATCTCCGTACCACCCCGGATATAAATTGAATGAAACGATATCCGCCAAATCAAAACAAAGCTCCTTGTCCCGATGATGGGATGCAAAGGTAAGCGGACGGCTGGCATCAAGCCCTCGAATTTGCTCCAGCTGCTCCTTATACATTTCCCGCCCCTCCGGGGTATCGCTCGCACATTCATTTAGGATCGCCCAGATGACAATGGATGGGTGGTTGTAATGCTGCTCCACCATTTCGCGGTTTACCTGCTTGCATTGCCAGCGAAAATTCGGATTTTGCATTTGGCTCAGACTTAGCCCTCTTGCATGATTCTCCTCCCACACAAGAATGCCTCGTTCGTCGCATAAGTCTAGAAACCGCTCATCGTTTGGATAATGGCTTGTCCGTACCGAATTGCAGCCCATATTTGTTATCAAATCAGCATCTAACGCCATTAGCTGAAGCGGCAAAGCCGAACCGACCATCGGATGGTCCTCATGCCGATTAACTCCTTTAAAAACAATATCCTTGCCGTTAAGCTGTATTTTTCCATTCTCCGTTGTCACGACTCGGAATCCGACACGCTCAATCAGGTCATCGACAACGGCATCGTCCACGACGAGCCGCGACTTCAGTTCATATAGGACCGGACTTTCCTGTGACCATGCCTCGGCTTTATCAAAATCAAACGTCCCTGCCATACAGGATATGCCAGCTTCGTTAGGCGAACTTGCGACCAGCTCAAGCTCCATGCCGCAAAGCTCGATTTGCAATCGGTATGGTTTACCCCCATCGCGCAAATGACGGACAAAGCCTTGAATGCGTGCTTTCCACTTACCATCCTCCCAAATCGGCGTGAATGCGAGCCTCTCTATATAAAGCTCGTCTAGCTGCTCCATTGTAACGGGTCTATTAATTCCTCCATACGTGTAATAATCATTCGGAATATGAAGAGCAGAATCAGGCCCAAACCGATTGTCTGCGATGACGATAAGCTCATGATCGCCTGGCTCAACGTCTTTTGCGATGGCATCAAAAGCCGTATATGCGTTATAATGCTCCGTCAGAATCTGTCCGTCTAAATAGACATGCGCCGTATGGCTCACGCCTTTGAACACGAAGCGGAGCGATGTTTTTTTCTTTAGGCTAATTCGCTTCCGATAAGCGCCTCTTCCTCTATAGGTCAAGAAATCGGGATGCATCTCCCAGCAGCCTGGAACAATAAGCGTATTCGTATAAGTAAGCTGCCCCAAATTCAACTCATCCTCACCGATTATTGCAAAATCCCAACTGCCATCCAGAGAGTGCACCTCTCGAAGCTCGTTTGTTTGGAAAAGTCTAGTCATTGGCTAATCTCCTATTCGATATGGCTGTATTTTTTTCGGTATTCGGTAGGGGTCATGCCTGTTTCGCCTTTGAAAATTTTATTGAAATACGAATGCTGGTACCCTACGCTTTCCGCAATCTCATTGATTTTTAGCGGCGTAGTTGAAATAAGCTCCTTTGCTTTGTCGATTCTTAGCCGCATAATATAATCGATGTAATGGAAGCCTGTCACTTGCTTGAACGATCTGCTCAGCATAAAAGGACTCGTATGGCACCGCTCCGAGCATTCTTCAAGGGATATATCCCGCATATATTCATTTTTTAGCAACTGAACAGCTTCTTCAACAACCCGTCTAGCACCTATATTTTGAGCTTGGTTGAACTCGTTCAAGTACGGGGTAATGATTCTGTCCATAAACCAGCCGCGCATGGCGAGTATATCCGGCAACGCCAACAGGTCGCCATACAAATTCCCTTCCTTGAACAGTGGATGTGACACGAAACCTAGCTCAATGAGCATATGTCTTACGCTGCCGAGCAGCTGCAGAAGCCCTTGCCTTACGGTCAACTCACGCATGCTGATCCGCTCCAGCTCATTCATATAATCCGTGAAAAGCAGTGCCGATTCCTCGGTCAAACCAAGCCGCATAACATGCAGCAGCTCCTTCTCTTGTGCGAATGGGTACTGGGCATCATGCATTGGCGAGGGGACAAGATCCTCCATTGTGATGATTTGGTGTGTTTCCTGCAAGGCACGGTAGCTGATCGCTTGCTTCGTCTGCTCCAGCAGCTCCGGAATGCGGCCGATTTCCTCGGACCACCTACAGATGATAACCGTTACGCGAAGCCTCAACACTTCGGAAAGCGTTGAGATTAAAGCCTGCGACATACCCTGCAGCATGTCTTGGCGTTCCTTCGCAGTCAAATGGATGCTGGCTGCGCACAGCAGGCCGACGGACATATCCTGGAAATTAATAAGATTCGCTTCGATGCCTCTGCTGGAGGCCAGCTCTTCGGAGATGTTGCCGGCTGCGAAGGAAATAAGCTGCCGGTCATCCTCCCGGAACCGAGCTCCGTTTTCATGGAGGCCCGATAATTGAATTAAGAGCAGTGAGAATTGCCGGTCCTCGGATGGCCAACCTAGTTGATCCATTCTTTGCCTCAAGCTTGCTTCATTGCTCGCATACAAATGGCCTTGGACAAGCTGTAGGAGAAATCCCTCGCGCAGGGACGGCACTGATTGCTGAAGCCTCTCCTTTAACGTTCTCGTCTCATTCATGACCGTCATCCACTTCTGTTCCAAAAACTCCATTTCGCGCTCGACTGCAGGCTCAGCGTTTTTATCTGTGCCAAGCAAAGCGARCAGCCTGCCAATTGGCTTATATAGCCGAAGCGATGCATACCATGACAACAGCAAAGCAAGCATTAAGCCAGCGAGGCTGCATTTTAATATCCATCTAGACGAGAGGACAACCGGTTCCGTCAATTCGCTTAAAGGCGTTGCTGTTACGTAGGTCCATCCAGCAAGCTCAACCTCGCCAAATGAGACGATATACGTTTCTTTTTTCCATTTGAAGGGGAACGTTCCCTGATCAGGATGATGCTCAAGCACATGCTGCTTCAAAGCAGCCGATAATCCTGCTTGGCCCGCTGAGGGCTCAAGTACAAATTCTCCTGATCTCTGCAGCAGAAATGACGTTCCTTTATCGCCCGCCTGCAAATAAGCTACGTTTCTTTCGATTTCGGCCGGATTGATCGCAAGGACAAATGCCCCGAACGGATGCTTGGAATGCCAAGGCAGCTTAAATATAATCGAGACCGGCGATGTATTGCCCCGAGCACTAATCGCAAGGTTATACGATAAGAACAGACCTGTGTTTTGGCTAAGGTCATCGTGATAAGCCTCTAAGCTGCTCGGCTCCAAGTATTCAATGCCATCTGCTGACAATAGCGCCTGCTGCTCATTTAGGAACAGATAGGCATCGTTCACTAGAAGGCTTGAGCTGCCTACGACCGTCATCGTCTGCATGAGCTCCTGGATTTCATTGATATGGTCCAGGAATCTATAATTTTCCAAATAGCTCCCGAACATCGGATTGTTCGACCAACGGCTCATTACGATGGAAATCTGGTCGAACTGACTGTTCATCATATCGGCAAATTGCGCAATCCGGAGCGTATGTGTCTTAAATACCTGCTTCTCGATTTGATTCTTGCCGATCACATAGTTGCTCGCCGCGATAATAATAGAAGGAATACATGTAATCAACAGGACGAGCACTAAGCTTTTACGAAAATATTCCCCCCGCAGCATCCCCGTTATAGCCCGCAACGTCCATCTCTTGCTCAATGTCATACCCCCGAAAACAAATCCATTTTGCATTCATGTTAATCAAATGCAGCATACCCTCAGCTTCTCCTGGGAGCAGTTGAGGGCGCTGTCATTATTTTGCGTTATTTCTTGCTTGATAAGCTGCATTCATTTCCGTTATGATTTGTTGATAGGTTTGATCCGCTTGGAGCTCGGCTGTGAAAGCATCCCAATCCTCAAGCGTAGCTTTGCCCATCATGATCTTTGTCTTCAAGTCTTGAATCTTTTTATCA
The DNA here is from genome assembly GCF_052115165.1 of Paenibacillus sp. 2TAB23. Lineage (NCBI taxonomy): Bacteria > Bacillati > Bacillota > Bacilli > Caryophanales > Paenibacillaceae > Paenibacillus > Paenibacillus sp. 2TAB23. The sequence continues at coordinate 79,726 of NZ_JBFRGD010000019.1, read as the reverse complement.
TAATCGCTGCCTAGCTTGGAACCCGTCTCCGTTATTAATCCCGATGCAGGGTTCGATACGCTCGCATCAGCCGCTTGATCGATCAGCGTTCGTTCATGCTTCAGCTTATCCGCAGGCAAGCCAGTGCCCAAATTCCCGTATTTATCATATTTCATGAATATGTTCTGCATGAACTGGAAGCTCAGATCGTTAGTAGCGGCCTCAGTCAGCACATAATTATCGCCGTCTTTCGTAAAATCCTCGCCTTCCATGCCATACGCCGCAAGCTCATGCCCTTCATCGGACGCACCGTAATCGAGGAATGCAAGCAGCTTTTTCACTTTCTCCTCTTTCACGCTTTTTGAAATGACGAACATCCCGAAGTGACCGGTTCCCTTTGCTGCATACTTACCATTATCTCCTTCCAAATAAGGAGTCCATTCCAAATCGGCATCCGCTTTGCCAGCAGCTTGAAGCTCCTTGACCATCGTCGGTATTTGATTCGGCTTATCCGGAAAAATGCCCGCTTTGCCTGCATACACTAAATCCTTGGCCTGATCATGCTTAAGCAATGCAAAATCCTTCGGAATGAGATTTTCATGGTATGCATTCTTCAGCCATTCCAGCGCATCACGCATGGATGGGTCAAACGTCATATCGACGAGCGTGCCGTCAACAGCTTTATACTTGCCGCCCGTACCCGTAAATGCTTCCTGAATAAAAGTAAACTGCCCCATGTCGGCTTGATTGACGTAACCGGACAACCCTACTGTATCCTTCTGGCCGTCAGGAGCATTGTCTTTGAATGCTTTCATAACCGCATATAATTCGTCCATCGTTGTTGGAACTGTTAGGTTCAGCTTCTCTAGCCAATCCGTCCGTATTAGCGGCTGAGCATTTCCTTCAGTCGGCCGAACGCGCGGCACGCCATATAGCTTTCCTTCAACAAGATTATTGGTAAACGTAATCGTTGGAAATTTCATTAAATTCGGATAATCCTTAATCAGTTCCGTCAAATCCCAAAACGCACCCTGCTTGGCCATGTTCTGAAATGCGGCATTGCTTGTATCCGTAACAAGCATGAGATCCGGGAGCTTGCCGGAAGCCAGCGTTACGTTTACCTTTTCATTGAAATTGTTTGGCGTTACCCACGTAATGTCCAGCTTCGTATTCGTGCGCTTCTCAACTTCCTTCAGAATCCGATTGTCTGGTGCGGGCGGTTCCTTCTGATAATAGATTGTCAGCACGCTCAAGTCAGTCGGTCCCTTGTCTGCTCCCTCGCCGCCCGCGTTGTTCTGACCTGAGTTGCCATTGCCCCCGCAGCCGGACATAACGAGTGTTAAAGCAAGAACGGCCGTAAAACTCGCAAACCAATTTCTCTTTCTAATCATTTAATTCTGCCTCCCTGATCGGTCTTTTTATTATATCTCTCATTCCTTGACAGAGCCAACCATGGCCCCTTTTGCAAAATGCTTCTGCAGGAATGGATATACCAGAAGAATAGGAATGGTGGAAATGATGACAGCCGCCATTTTTTTCGTTTCGGACGGGATGCTTGCCATGCCGGTTTCGCTGGCAGCCGCCCCTCCCATTGCCGTTGAGGAATCTATCAGCATGTTTTGCAGCAATATCTGCAGCGGCCATTTGGCTGTATCATTAATGAACAGCACCGCATTAAAAAACGTGTTCCAATACGATACAGCGTAAAATAAACCAAATGCGGCGAGTGAAGGAAGTGATAGCGGAAGAATGATGCGAAACCATACGCTCATATCGTTGCAGCCGTCAATACGGGCAGCCTCCTCCAAGCCGACAGGGATTGAATCGAAAAACCCCTTCATAAGCAGAACATACCAGCCGCTCGTTATAACCGGTATGATTAGCGACCATAGACTGTCGATCATTCCAAGCTCTTTTACCACTAAATAGCCCGGAATAATGCCTGGGTTAAAAAGCGTAGTCAGCAGGATTAGAAACATGAGTGGTTTCCTGCCCCTCATTCGCTTTCGCGAAAGACCATAGGACAAAGAAGATGTAATAATTAAGCTGCACATTGTACCGACAACCGCCAGAAACGCACTGATGCCTGTTGCCCTCAAAAACGTCGAGGTTGACAGCAAATACTCGTAGGAAATTAGCGTCCACGTTTTTGGGAATAGCAGCAAGCCTCCCTGACGATACTCTTCCGGCGTCGTGAACGAAATAACGAAAACATAATAGAACGGGAACAAACATAAAGCGCCTACCAGCAGCAGTATAGTTACGTTTATTGCACCAAACATACGGTCAAAACCGCTTTCCCTAATTGCCGTTTTTGGAACCTTGCTCATTAATACACGCCCTCCTCGCCGAATTTTTTCGCAAGCCAATTCGCAAATATGACCAATGCCACGCCGATAAAGGATTTAAACAGCCCGACTGCCGTACTGTAGCTGAATTGGGCCTGCAGGATGCCTACTCGGTAGACATAGGTGTCGAACACCTCGGCAACCTCCGACACCGCCCCATTCATCATGAGGTATACCTCCTCAAAACCCACATCCATGATATGGCCGATACGAAGAATCAATAGAATGATAATGACGTTGCGGATTGCAGGCAAAGTAACATGCCACATTTGGCGCAATCTGCCTGCACCGTCCAGCTTCGCCGCTTCATATTGCTGCGTGTCCACGCTTGCAATCGCTGCCAGAAACAGAACCGTTCCCCACCCTACTTCCTTCCAGATCGACTGCAAAGTAAGAAGGACCCAGAAATAATCAGGATTGGTCAGAAAATCGATTTTCTCATGCCCGAAAGCAGCAAGCAGCTGGTTAATAATCCCTTCCGATTGCGACAGCATAAGAAAGCTCATCCCTACAATGACTACCCATGACAAGAAATGAGGCAGATACACGATCGATTGAATCGTCTTCTTGAACCATTGAAGCCTCAGCTCATTCATCATTAAAGAAAGCACGACCGGCAATGGGAAGAAGAAGATTAGGCTTAAAGCGTTAATTGCCATCGTATTTCTGAATATTCGGTAAAATTCAGGATTAGCGAATAATCGCTGGAAATGCTCCCCCCCTACCCACTCACTGTGAAGAAATCCGAGATAAGGAGAATACTCTTGGAAGGCAATAAGCACTCCCCACATCGGGATGTACTTAAAAACTAGAAAATATAATAGCCCGGGAAATACTAATAGATACAAAAATAAATCCCTGCGCAGCAGCTTGCCTTCATTCCTAAGCCTAGCCTTAAAGCGATGCCCTAAGCTTGCTGCTTCCTTCTGCGGTTGAACAATCTCCATGTTCGTATTCACTGGTTAGCCACTCCTCTATCTGCTTGACTGCTATGGTTTGGTGCTCGGCAACTTCCTCTACTATAGGCTCGTCACAGCTTGAACGCTTTAACAAATACTTGCAAAATGGCTTGATTGAGCTAACAAAATCTTGTTTTAGGGTCAATTAACACTGATTTTGAATCTACTCTCCTTCTATTTGATATTGGATTGACAGTAACTACCCTTGTGTAGTACATTTATTTTAGTTAAGGACTTAACTACTTATCGGCGGTGATAGAAATACGATGAAAGACCTTCAAGATTACGTACATGATTTGCCTCTGCCCACACAGGTTTTTTTCTCATTGGTGGAAGCAACCGCCAAGCTGGTGGATGTTTCAGAGAAATATTGGCAATCCAAAGGGCAAAACGGCGCAAGAATTCGTATTCTGGTCGAAATCATGAAGGAAGGCGGCTCGATTTTGCCCTCCATGCTTGCCCAGAAAATTGGTGTGACCAAATCCAACATTACGCTATTGCTTACTCCGCTTGAGAATGAAGGCTTCATACTCAGAGCGAGCCACCCCAGTGACGGCAGAAAAACCATCATTTCCATTACGCCTGAGGGACAAACACTTTTGTTGAATCATTTGCCCGAGAACCGGGCAGGCATTACGGACAAAATGAGCAAACTGAGTGAACAGGAATTAGCCATGCTGCTGAGCTTGCTGTCAAAATTAAATAAGCCCTGAAGGGGCTTTCTGCCAATATGGTTCAGGACTTAACTAAATAGTCCAAAGAGGAAAGGATGAGTATTAATGAAAATAGCCATTACAGGCGCGAATGGACGATTGGGTCGATTCATTATAGATGAGCTTATCCGTTTCATGCCTGCGGAGCATATCGTCGCCTGCGTTCGTCAACCAGCAAATGCGGCTGGCTATGCCGAGAAAGGCGTACACGTCAGATATGCCGACTATGATCAGCCGGCATCCTTAGATCAAGCTTTCTCAGGGGTTACCAAGCTCCTACTCATCTCCAGCTCGAATCAGGATGATGCTGTACGGCTTCGCCAGCATCGGAATGTCATTGATGCGGCCAAAAAAGCCGGCGTACAATATTTAGCCTATACGAGCTTTGCGTTTATTGGTGAAGCTGCAATCTCGCTGACACAGCTTCATTTGGCTACAGAGCTAGCGGTAATAGAAGCTGGCATCCCGTACACCTTTCTGCGAAATGCGCTCTATACTGACTTTGTCATCGCGCTCGGGCTGCATGAAGCTATCGCGACTGGGAAGCTTCGTTACCCGCCGGGCGAATGGTCGTTTAACTCAGCGGTGCGCGAGGATCTCGCAGTCGCGGCAGCTGCAGTTCTGACCGGAGACGGACACGCGAATAAAACCTATGAGCTTGCTGCTCCAGCAACTTGGACCTTTCATGAGCTCGGTACCGTTTTGCAGGAGCTGTCTGGAAAAACGATATCCCTTCGCCCCGATCCCGAAGTACAGCATTGGATCTACCCCTTCTTACGAAAAATCGACACCGCTTCTACTTCGGATGATTTAGTCCACTTGCTAGGCAGGCCGGTTACCCCATTAATAGAAAGCATTAAACCCTTCATTCAAACCGACTAACTGGAAGCTACAAATGTGGCATGCACTGGGATTGTCCCACAGCGATATACTTGAGCAGGTTAATCCCATAAAATGAAAAAGAAACGACTTCGCCGTCCTCTGCAAGAGGAGGGTATCCGTTTCTCGTAGACATAGAAGAATAATTATCGCATGAAACATATAAAATCTTATATTTGCACAAAGAACCTTCAGCACCACTATAAAAGTGGGACTGAAGGTTCTAGTTCAACCATATGTTACATGCTTAATGGTAGCTGCCATCTTCAGAATGACTATTGAAAAATTCCGCTGCCATTTAGCTCAGGAACAATCTCGCATTCGGTACAATTTGCTTCGTTTGGGAAGCACTTGACCAAGAAAGCGACGCATGTGCGTTTCCTCCATTTTCCAAATATTCCATCTTAATGTCATATTTCACTCCTGCAGTTAGGGAAACCGTTGCACTTAGCTCGCCATTCATAGACTGCCATTGGTTAATGACTTGCACGCCGTTAATCCAAAGGCGCACACCGTCATCCGTATGCGTGTAGAACGTATACGTTTCTGAATATTGCGGCTGTACTTTACCTGTCCAGCGAACAGTGAACCATTCTCCAGGAACGTTGACGGTCGGTCGGTCACCGCCCCAATCGAAATCGATCGTGGCATCCGTACGCTCCATCTCCAAGCTTCCGAAGTTGCCTGCATAATATTGACCAAGCAAGCCATTGCCTGTACCGCCTCCAGAGCCGGCATTCGTCGTTACGCTTAAAGCGCTGCTCGCAGCGGATAAGTTATTGGCCGCATCCTTCGCTTTCACCGTGAAGCTGTATGCCGTGCTGGCAGCCAAGCCTGTGACCGTGATAGAGGTTGCGCTCGCACCTGTTGTCGTTCCCGCAAGGGTGCTGCCGTTGTATACGTTGTAGCCCGTGACGCCGACATTATCGGTAGACGCGCTCCAAGTCAGACTCACACTCGTGTCTGTTTTACTAGGAGATGCTAGATTGGCAGGCGCACTTGGCGCAGTCGTATCTCCCGCAGCCGCGTTAGTCGTAACGCTAAGCGCATTGCTTGCAGCTGACAAGTTGTTGGCCGCATCCTTCGCTCTCACCGTGAAGCTGTATGCCGTACTTGCGGTCAAACCTGATATCGTGATCGATGTCGCGCTCGCTCCCGTTGTTGTTCCTGCAAGAGTGCTTCCGTTATAAACGTTATAGCCGGTTACGGCCACGTTATCGGTGGACGTGCCCCACGTCAGGTTCACGCTCGTTGCTGTCTTGCTTGGCGATGCAAGATTCGCCGGCGTGCTTGGCGCAGTCGTATCACCCGGATTCGGGTTACCGCCGGAAGCGGACGATAATCTCGCGTTGGCCCAGTCCGCATGATCGTAGCCAGTGCCGTCACCTGCATCTCCAACGACTAATTTCAGTACAGAGACGCCAGTCACATCAAGATCAATGCTTTTGGTAGCCGTATTGGCATTCATGATTCCGCTGTCGTACGATTTAACGCCGTCCAGCCATACCTCAAACGTTACGGTTCCGTTATTTACAGCCAGCACCTCATCGTCAATTCCAACATCGGATTGGAAACGATAATAGTTGCCGTTCAGGTTATAAGTGATTTCGGAATTCGCATGCGTGCCGATACCTTTGGCATAAGTAACGCCGTTTAATGTAATCGTACGCGACTCATTGCTCTTATCCTTTTGCACGTTGCCCCAGCCTGTTGTTGCCGATGACCAAGTCAAATCACTGATGTACGTATTTACGGCTGGAGGATTCGTCGTGACGCTAAGCGCGCTGCTTGCAGCGGATAGATTGCCTGCCGCATCCTTCGCTTTGACCGTGAAGCTGTATGCCGTACTTGGCGTAAGCCCTGTTAACGTCAAGCTAGTCGAGCCCGCGCCTAACGTTGTTCCTGCCAGTACGCCGCCGCGGTAAATCTCATAGCCAGTCACACCTAGATTATCGGTAGATTGCGACCAAGTTAAGCTGACGCTTACGTCCGTATGGGACGGTGATGCTAGATTGGCCGGTACTGAAGGAGCCGTCGTGTCAGGCGCATTCGTAGTAACATTCAGCGTGTTGCTTGCTGCCGAAAGATTGCCTGCCGCATCCTTCGCTTTGACCGTGAAGCTGTAAGCCGTGCTTGGTGTCAAGCCTGCTGCGGTATAAGCTGTGCTTCCAACTCCTGTTGTTGTTCCAATCAACGTGCCGTTACGGTAAACTTCGTAGCCGTACACCCCTAGGTTATCCGTTGAAGCGGACCATGTTAGGTTGACGGAAACGTCAGTCTTCGATGGGGAAGCTAGGCTTGCCGGTGCGCTCGGTGCCGTTGTATCCGGCGGCCCTGCATTTACATTAACCGTTTGCTCCTTCAAGCTTGCTCTTCCTTCGTTATCCCAAACAACGAGTGTAACGCGGTATGTGCCTGCTTTCTGGTACGTGTAGCTAGGGCTAACTGTCGTGCTAGGAATACCTTCGCCGAAATCCCATAGATTCTCAGAAATAGAACCGTTGTCTGTTGACGTGTTCGTAAACGTAATCGGTGATCCCAATTGAACGGTTACCGGTGCTGTGAAATTTGCTACCGGCTTCGGATTCGAGAAGCCGCGGCTTGTGAGCTGTGTATTCGTGCCGTTGCCGCTGACAATATTTCCGCTCCACTCGAGATTCGCAGCGCTTGACGGGTATTGGTCAATGGACTCCCCCGTGTTGCCTGTAATCGTGTTATTAATGAAGCTTAAACGGTCGACGCCAGAAGCCGTCGTAATTTCGATGCCTTTTCGGCCATTGTTGATGATCTGATTGCTGTCGAACGTCAGGTTCTGCGAGTTGCCGTGAACACGGATCGCATTTCCGCCGTAGCCGGAATAAGCAGCCTGCGGATTGTCACGCGGTCCGTCTTTGAACGTGTTTTTATAAAAATATTGATATTGCTCCGTTTGCCCCGTTCCTTCGCCTTGGAGCTGCATGCCCCACATGACCATATTTTGAATCGTATTGTAGCCCCAATACTGGTAGCCGGTTCCCGGCGATTGCTGCATGCCGACCTGTTGTCCGCCATCTACGAGGTTGCCTGTCGTAACGCCATGCTCGACCATAACCTCAAGACCCATGTATCCCACCGAGCCGTCGGTTGCTTTTACCACATTGTTGCGGACCGCGATGTATTTGGAGCGTACGGCGCTGATCCAGTGATCGACATGATTATCCTCGATTAATGAATAATCGCAATCCGTGTGAAGCTCGATACCGAGACCCTCCGTATGATGGCCTGTTCCCGTAATGTTATTGCCGCGAACCTCAACGTATAAGCAGCCGTCATTCGCGAATATGCCGCCTCGTCCGGTATCATGGATCGTGTTGTTTAGTATTTTCGCGTAATTGGAGCCCCAGCCCGCTCTCACTGCGCCGCCCCAAGCCGAGTTTACGCCGATGTTTGTAATGATATTATCGCTGATCTCGATATTCGGCGAACCGATCGCATACAGGGCAAACGGACCAAATCCCGCCGAAGCGGTAAAATCCTTTACGCGCAGCTGGCTCATTTTGTTATTGCTGCCGCCTTCGGAAACGACCGCGGACAATACGGAATTGTTGCTGTTGCCGTCAAGCGTCAGATCGGAGATTTCGACATTCGATAGATTATAGAAGCTGAACATTCTTTCTTGCCCGGTAGAGGTGGATTTAATAATGGTCGTATCGCGGTTTTCACCTTTGATCTTTACGCCCGTTTTACCGGTAACCGCACCGCTCAGATGATAAGTCCCAGCAGGTATATATACCGTATCTCCGGATACAGCAGCATTGATCGCATTCTGGAAAGCTGTTTTATCGTCAGCTCCATCTGACCCACTTGCCCCGTAAGCGGTTACATTTAGATTCGCTGCAAAAGCACCTGGCAATGGAATAATAGAAAGCACCAACGCAATAGATAAAGATATACCGAGCAGCTTCGATTTCATCGTTTTGAAATTCATCTTAAAACATCCTCTCCCTTATCGAATGGTATAGCGGTATCTTACAAAAAGCGACCTATTGCATCAACCAGCCTCCCCCTTCTAACAATGTACAGTAAGGCATCACTCCTGCATCTTTCTACAGCAATCATGCCAAATCCATTCCGTAATTGAAACTGTACAATTGGCTAATCCATGCAATTAAACGCTATATAATTTACGTATTAGTGGATAAAGTAGGAATGGACCCAATGTCATCTCCTAATTATTAGTAGAATCATACAAATCCCGTCCCTCAGATAAAGGACGGGATTTGTATTCGTTACGATGCTATTCGGAATAATTCAGTAGGTTAGCGATAATGGCGGCTGCTTCGGCGCGTGTCAACGCTGCTGATGGTGCAAATTCACCGTTTGCACGCCCTTTAATTAACCCTTTACTCGCCAAATTGTTCGCCGCGTCACTCGCCCATTGCGGAATAGCATCGTTATCGGTAAATGGCGTTGCTTGCTCCGTTACGGGCTGCAGCGCAAGTGCTTTAGCTACGATAACGGCCATTTCTGCTCGTGTAATGGCTGCCTGCGGACGGAAGCTTCCATCCTCAAAGCCGTTAATCCAGCCTTTTTGTGTGGCTTGCGTAACCGCTTTAATCGCCCAACCACCTATTTTCTGCTCATCGGTAAAAGAAGGCGGAAGCACGTCGTTATCCTGTGTCAGCTGTGCTTGCATAGCATGAACAAGCATGACCGTAAACTCTGCTCGCGTAATTTCGCGGCTTGGCTCAAAGGAAGCATCGCTCGTGCCTTTAATCATCATTTTGGATGCAAGCGCCTGAATCGCATCGAAAGCCCAGTGGGAATTCGGTACGTCAGTAAAATTTTTGGATACCGTTAGTACTGCATATTTGCTGAAATGGTTCGTATTCCCTGCCAGCTCGCCATTTATTGACTCTCCGCCTACATAGGACAAGCTGCCGTCATCAGCAATTCTGTAAATCCCTGGCTTGCTGCCGTTTTGTTCCTGAGCGGTCTTGAAACGAATGCCAATTGGACTCGAGAATGAGGATAGCTCTGACAATTGGCCGTCACGCTTACGCAATGCAAATGTGAGGTCAAATATCGAACCGTCGGCCTCTACTGTCAAATAGGCAGTGCCATTTGCTTTCGCCAATAATGCATCAGCTTCGGCCTTCGGCAGTTCTTTGACCGAAAGCACGATCTTGCCGTCAGCCCGGTCCGCCGCTGCAACGGATTCTGCAAGCTGCTTCAGTACATCCGCTGGTACGGTGAACGTAATCTGTTCCCATTGGAGCTCGAGCTTATTGCTGCCTAACCGTTCGTTTGCATCAACGGGCAGGATAAGATCCTGAATGCCTTTCTCCACCTTTATCGTAACCGTACCATTGCCGTTTGACGAAGCAAGCTCATCATTTTTGACGGCATATGAGGCTGGATGAGGATTAAACGGAGGAATCGTCGGCGTAGTCGTAACCGGCGATGAACCGTTAGTTGTGACGCTTAGCGGTTCGCTTGGCTCAGATCGATTCCCGGCAGCGTCTTTGGCAATAACCGTGAAGCTGTAATTCGTGTAAGCCGTTAGGCCAGAAGCCGTGAAAGCTACGGCATCTGTCGTGGAGCCTATAAGCTGCCCGCCTGTCATAATATCATAGCCGGTCACGCCGACATTATCGGTCGATGCCGCCCAAGCAATGCTGATGCTTGTGTCAGACTTTGAAGAAACCGTTAGTCCGGTTGGTGCATTCGGCGCTTCCTTCTCAAGCGGAGCACTGACCGTAATCATTTGCTCCTTCAAGCTCGCACGGCCTAGGTCGCTCCATACGACAAGCGTTACACGGTATGTGCCAGGCTCGTTATACTTATGTGTGGGGTTAATGTCCGTTGTAGGCAGACCATCGCCAAAGTCCCAAAGATTCTCAACAATCGTGCCGCCGTTTGGCAGTGATGCATTGGCGAATGAGACCGTTTCTCCCGTCTCGGCTGTAAGCGGTGCTTCGAAGTCAGCAGTCGGCTTCGGATCTGTGAATCCACGGGACTCCAGCTGTGTATCCGTCCCATTGCCGCTAACCGTATTGCCGCTCCACTCCAAGTCTGCTGCCGCTTCAGGATAGGTTTCGATCGTAGGACCGGCGTTGTCTGTAATCGTATTATTAATGAAGCTAATGCGGTCGACGCCTGCCGCGCCTGTAATATCTATCGCTTTCCCGCCATTATTGCGAATGATATTGCTATCAAACGTAATGTTCCGCGAGTTCCCATGTATGCGAACGCCGTAGCCGTCGTAACCTGGATAAGCGACCGATGGATGGCCGGTTTGCGTATTTTGGAACGTATTTTTATAGAAGTATTGAGTTTGCTCAATCTGCCCCGTACCTTCGCCTTGCAGCTGCATGCCCCACATCACAAGGTTTTGAATCGTGTTGAAGCCCCAGTATTGATAACCGGTACCCGGCGATTGCTGCATGCCGACCTGCTGGCCTCCATCAACGAGATTATCCGTTGTAATCGAATGATTGGACATGATTTCTAGGCCCATGCCTTTAACGGTATCGCCAGCGGTTTGTATCGTATTGCGGCGAATCGCATTATATTCAGACCTTACTACGCTTAGCCAGTGGTCGACCACGTTATCCTCGACCAAAGAATGGTTTACATTCGTGTGAAGCTCAATCGATAAGCCGTGATCCGTATGCCCAGAACCGGTCACAACGTTGTTTCTAACGACTGCGCCTTCCACGCCGTCATTCAGGAAGATGCCGCCACGTCCGGTATCAGCAATCTTATTTCGAAGAATCGTCGGATAGTTGGAATCATAGCCAACCCGCATTCCCGCTCCCCACATCGAGTCTACGCCAATATGATTGAACTCGTTGTCCGTAATGACAGCATAATCGTTATGAGCTACGAGAATACCGAATGGGCCAAAACCTTCGGCTCGAGTCATATTCATAATGCGATTGTGATGCAGGTAATGTCCCCCATTGCCTTCTGACACCGTATCGTCGGCGATGATGCCGCCCTCGGTATTAGCGTTCCCATTGCCATCGAGCGTCAATTGCGCTACTTCTACATGGCTCCGGCCATTTAACGAAATCAAATAACCAACGGAATCACCCGTATATTTGATAATTGTCGTATCGCGGTTTTCCCCGATCAGCTTAATATCCGACTTGCTTTCGATTGTATCGGATATGTAGTAGGTGCCTGACGGAATAACTACGGTATCGCCAGCCTCTGCGCCGTCAATGGCTGCCTGAATGCCAGCCAAATCATCGAGCTCATCGCTCCCATTCGCTCCGTAAGCGGTTACATTTAATGACGAAGCATAAGCGGTAGAGATTGGCAATGCAGGCAGCAGCAATGTTGCCGTACATAACAAGCTGATGATTCGCTTGTTATTTTTGGTCATACGTTTACCTTTGGACTTGCTTGGCATCATTCATCTTCCTTTCTCATTTGAGATTGCATGCGCTCACAGGACATGGCTGATTTCAGGCAGGATGCTTGCTCATGATGCAGCCGGCTTAGCCGGATCCCCTTTCATGTGAAAGGCTTCCAGCTAAAAGCCGACTCGCCGAGTGAATGCTGCAGTTACTCTCAGCATGACCATTACCTACAGAAAATCAAAGTGTACAATTCGCCAAATGATGTATAATCCAGCTGTACATTTTTCGAATAACCGCAAATATTACAAGATAAACGCTAATGTTTCTCCTGCAGGCACAGCAATCCGTTTCCATGCAACGGAAGCGCACGGGCCCAGCGGCTGCTTAGCCTCATCCTCTGATTCCACCAGCAGTTTAATGTGCGCAGGGAACTTCGTATTATTGTGAATGGTAAGCTTTGATCCATCCTTTCCTGCAGCCTCCAGACTGCAATCCACTTGATCAATGACAGTCATATCGCCGCTTTTCTTGTTCACATAGATACCGGGCAGCTCAGCATAAGAAAGCATGAGGGATACCTCGCACCAGCATGAATACGGTATCACCTCTCCCACGTATGCCTGTCCTTCCCAGTCGCTCATATTGACCCGCTCGCTCATATAGCCAGCCGGCATGTCATCGCCATCCCATCCCCTAACCGGACGATCTTCCCGCGACAAATATTGTGCCATGTTGCCGGCAATTTCTCTAAGCAGCTCCATATAAAGCCCGTTTCCGGTAGCCCGGTACAGCTTAAATAACGAATCGCCGGATAATGTACAAATGCCTGGAGCACTGTGCTTGTTCTGAACGTTGGCAATGACGGAGCCCGTTGTGCGGATGCCGAGCCGATCGAAGGTTGAGCCTTGCGGAAAACGGAAATCATACGAGACACACCAGCTCATGCACTGCAGCGCTGCCTCCTCCGCACGCGTGAGCCATGCCTGATCACCACTCTCATCGAACAGCACCATATAGGACTCCAGAAGCGCGAATGCGGACTCGCTGTCCGGGCACTGCAATATTTCACCAGGACCGCCGGTCGTGACGCCCTGCTTCGTGAATTGAAGGTAGAAATATTCAGCAGCCTGCTCGGCAACGGTTATATACGTCTTGTCCTTGAAATATGCACCGAACAGCGCCAAACCTGCCGGAGCTATTCCAGCGCCTGCCGATCCGCCGACCAAAATATCCCCTGTTTTGGAATGAACCCACTGGCCGAATTGCCCGTAGCTGCGCCAGAGCTTTACAAAGGCATCAGCTAGCCGTCTAGTTCCTGCAAGCCAGCTCTCAGGTATAACAAATGCAGGCATCACCTGCTCCAGTGCTATGAAATGCTTCATGATGAAATACAAAGCATCCGCGCTCTTCCGCAAAATATGCCACTGCTCGGGATGGTCCCGGTCCGGAGCATCGCTGAATTCGTCCCCGTACCATTGCCCTTTGTAACATACGCCATGGAAGAAGCCCGACTCCGTCTGGCTGCTGAACATGAACCGCAGCGTGTCCAGCGCCCGCTGCGCGGAAAGCTCACTGCCCTCCAGAAGCAGCGCATAGCTCGACATACCGCCGCCTACCCATCCAATCTGCCAATCCTGATGCTTCATATCGATGGTTCCGACCGCGTAATAGCCTAGCTGATCATTCCAGTTCAGCGCATTATATTTCTGCTCCTGAACTTCCCACGCTGCAGAGAGCGGCAAACTTGGCGCTAGCGGGGAGCTCGGCATGCCCTGCTGCCTAACCTTTGCAAATTGCTCGAACAAGCCATTTACGGAATCGCATGGAAACCGATAAATCTTGGTTTTCAATACGACGGTTTCGCCTGGCTTGAAATCATGCCCGCTGTCCGTGCTAGTCACGCTTGTTGTCGTCATTTCGTACTTCCTATCAGGCCGCACTCCCGGCGCTTGAAACGAAATTTGGGCAGTGCGCCTGTCATCGTCCTCCTCCATGTGCATGGAGGTGTCTCCAAGGTTCGTCGCTTGCTCGGTTATAAACAACCAGCCATTGCCGGACTTCTCGTCGAATGCGCCGATTGCGGGTGTCGCGGCATCACCGGTCAGCAAGTGAAAAGCAGATGCATGGTCACGCTCAATCGATAACCTTGGAACATCCGTAATGGTCGTTGGTATATTAGGACCGCGCTCCGTAAGCTTGGTCCAGCATGGCGCATAAGGCAGCTTGCGCACGTTGAAACGGTTGCCGTTATACACGGCTCCGGGAACAAGCACATAGTTATGCTCTGACCATTCGCTGAAGCGGAAAGACAGCGAGGCAGACGTCTGCTCCGAATAGCCGGTTGATTGGAATACAGCAGTCAGCTCTAGTCCCTCCAACCGATCAGGATCGCCTTTTGTATCCAGCCTTACACTCCATTCGGCGCCTACGGCCGTTGTTGTTTTCCCGTTTGCTCCCCCAAAGGTCATCTTGCACTGCTCCAGCTGTACAGCATTCTCGTATCTTCTTATGAAAGCCTCAACCTGTACGTTTGGTAACACACTTTCTATCGCTTCAACCGCCAATTTCCATTCCCCTTTCTTTTGCTGCACCCATATTCTTACGTTTTCAATTACTCGGCGCTGACCTCAATGACTACTTTCGATGAATGCAAACCCGCAGCCGTTGCCTTAAGCGTTATGCTTCCATGGCCAAGACCCGCCTGCACAAGAGCCAACGCATGGCCATTAAAAGCTCTTCGGCTGCTTGCTTTGTCTGATTCATGGCTGCTTGGGTTGCCGTTGCCTACACCGAGCAGCGTACCCGCACCTTCTACCTGGAAATGCACCAATGAATCCGCATAGGGAACCACGTTGCCGCTCATATCCAAAATACTTACTCTCACGGCCGCTACGTCCGCGCCATCCCCGCTAATGGCAATACGATTCGCTTCTAAACGGATCGCATGCGGTTTGCCAGCCGTTATTCGCTTGCTCTGTGCCGCTGCCGCTCCGCCTATTTTACCAATAGCCGTAAGCTCCCCAGGCTCGTACGCAACCGCCCACTCCATGCTGTAATGCGGCTTCACCGCGTGCTCGCCAAGCGATCTCCCGTTCAAAAACAGCTCCACGGAATCGCAATTGGTATACACTACTGCCTTTATCTGCTCCCCTTCGCGCTCAGGCCAGTTCCAATGGGGCAGCAAATGGACGATTGGCTCGTCGACCCATAACGCTTTCATCAGATAATAGACATCCTTAGGAAATCCGCAAGTATCCATCATGCCGTAATGCGAGCTTATGCACGGCCATTCGTACGGCGTAGGCTCGCCTCTGTAATCAAAGCCCGTCCAGATAAAAATACCGGTAAGGTACGGATTGCGAAGCACATCGGTCCATGATTTCTCTGGACTGCAGCCCCAGGATGGAATATTCGTACCATATTCCGTGCAATAGCCCTTAACCGGGTCATCCTCGTATATGCCCCTAGTCGTTGTATAGCTTGCGGATTCGCTGCCAAGTATAAGCCGATCCGGATTTTTTCTCCGCCCGTCCACGTCCGCTCCACGATGCCCGTAATTATAGCCCACAATGTCGATCGCTTCCGCATAACCGCCGCTGCTCCAGCCATGGTTCATTGCCGCCATAGTCGGTCTCGTGGGATCCAGCTTATGTGCAAGCTGCGACATCGACCGCAGTATGCGAGCTCCCATGACCGTACCTTCGAGCACCTCTTCATTCTCCAAGCTCCATAGGATGACGGAAGGGTGATTGCGATCGCGCAGAATCATCGCTTTTAATTCATCCATGCCTCTTGCAGAGCTGTCCAGCTTCCGATTCTCATCCATGACGAGCATGCCCAGCTCATCGCACAAATCAAGCAGCTCTGGTGATGGCGGATGGTGGGCACTGCGGTAAGCATTGCACCCCATCTCCTTCAAGAGGTTTAGCTTGTAAGCAATCAATGCCTTAGGCATTGCAACGCCGACCCCTGCAAAGTCCTGATGATTGCTCGTGCCTTTGATCGGATAATGATTTCCGTTTAATAAAAAGCCTTGATCTTTATCAAAAACAATCGTTCTTACCCCGAATCGCGTCTCAACCCGATCGACCAGCTTATCATCTTCGTATAGTTCGGTCATCGCTATATATAGGAAGGGATGCTCTGGCGTCCACAGCTCAGGCGCATCCATATGGAGTGCAAGTACTATCGTTAGTTCCTCTAGTCCAATAAGAGCGGCATGACTAGATTGCTCTGCAACCTTCCGCCCGCCTACGCGCTCGCGAATAACGGTATGGCAGGTGAATACGCGCTTGCCTTCCCCTTCATTCATTACCTTTGTTTCTAGGGAAACGACGGCTGCGCCGTCTTGACCAATAGTTGTTGTTACATAGATTCCATACGGTGCAATATGGAGCAAATCGGTCGTTTGCAGCCACACATGGCGGTATATACCGCTGCCTTCATACCACCAGCCTTCATGATCGGTGGCATCCACCTTCACGAGCACGATATTGTCCCCTTCCTCGCCGTAACGAAGCACATCGGTTATATCGTACGCAAAACTGGTATAACCGCCAAAACGCTCGCCGATCAGATGACCGTTCACCCATACGGTGCTTCTGCCCGTAACGCCATCGAAGCTGAGTTCTATTCTTTCCCCTAGCTGCTCCGCTGGGATGGTGAACCGTTTGCGATAAAAACCGATTCCTGCCTGTAAATAGCCATGGCTGCCTGCTCTCGAACCCATGTCGGGATCATTGATGAACTGTCCTTCCGGACACCAGTCATGCGGCAAACGGACACTCTCCCATCCTTCCTGCATATGCTGGGCTTCCTTATCTACATAGGCGATATCCAGCCATTCGCCTTCCTCCCGCTTCCCGCAATCGGTCAAGCCGCCCGTCATCCCCCCTTTTACCGCATAAGGAATGAACAGGTCACCTTTGTGAAAATACCAGCCTTCATCGAAATTTTGTCTGCTTCTTGCTCCATCTGTCATTTCCGATTCCTCCATTCGCAAGCTACTCCGGCATAAGCGAAATCCTTCTTTTCTATCGATCGAAGGTTAAGTTAACACGGGAGCCGACACCAGTCTACTGTGAAAAAAACGATTAAGTGTACTTTATTTGAAAGCACTTGCACCCAGTGCTGCATCGGTTTTATAACTATAATGTACAGTTTCTAAATAGGGGGTTTTTAAGGATGAGCATCATGTATTATGTAGCGGTAAACGGAGACGATAACGCGCAGGGAACAAGAGAGGAACCATTCCTTACGATAAGAAAAGCACAGGAAGAGACGCGCCGGCTTATCCAAAATGGAATGGACCAAGACGTAGAAGTATTGATTAGGGGCGGGCTATACGAGTTAGATACTCCGCTCCGGTTTGACCATAGAGATTCCGGGAGAGACGGCTGTCTTATCCGCTACGCGTCTTTCCCGGGAGAAGAAGCCGTTTTAGCTGGCGGCAAACGTTTAACCGGATGGATCCCATATAAAGGAAGCGTTTGGTCAACGAAGCTGGATGCGGGCTTCCGTTTCCACACGCTGTATGCTGACGGCAAGCGTATTCAGCAGGCTAGGCTGCCAGCGGTCGGTTATTTTGAAACGGCTAGCCTAATTGCCATTGATGATGAAAAGGCTAACAAAAGCGGCATCCGCTATCGCTCGGAAGATCTTCCTGCACACTATGACTTGGCGAGAGCGCAGGTGTTTGTCTGGCCGGGGGAAGGCGAATGGAATTGGTTCTCTGAGACGAAGCCCATCGCTTCGGTTCATGCCGATGAACAGCTAGTACTATTCGAAAGTCCCTCTATATGGCCAATCGGTGCTGGTTCCCGGTATTATATGCAAGGCTCTCTGGACTTCCTACAGGCGCCAGGGCAATTCCATCTGGATTCAGCTTCAAACACGCTGTACTACTTTGTTCAAGATGGCGTCACAGATCCAAACGAGCAGATCATTATCGCTCCAAAAATTACGCGCCTGCTCGAAATCAATGGCAAAAGTGCCAATGAGCCGGTACGTTATCTGCAATTGGCTGGGCTTCGCCTCACCTGCACCGATTTCTTCCGCGAATACCGCATGATGGACGACAATGTGGAGCAGGAGGCGCATCGCGAGGGCTTGATTTATTGCAATCATGCCCAGCATATTCAAATCGCAGGCTGCAGGATTGAGCAATCCGGAAGCTGCGGCATCTATCTGGACCGCTACGTTAGAAACGTAACGATCGACAGGAACGTCATAAGCCATTTCGGCTATATGGGCATCAGCATGAATGGATTTGCGCCAGGCGCTGGACCCTTCGACAGCGCAGACGCTTCCTTCACGAATGGTTATCATACGATTACGAATAACCGAATCGAGAATGGCGGCCAGCTCGTCGGACATGGCTGCGGGATTCTCCTCTATCAGAGCGGACATAACCAAATCAAACACAATAGCATTGCCGATATGCCTAGGTACGGCATATCCATGAAGGGGCTTCGACATAAAGCGATGCCAGCCGAGCTTTATGGTATTCCGGTTACTTGGGAGAACCATTGGAATTTCCTGCACAGCAAAAACAATTTCATTGCTTACAACGATATTTCGGAGGTTATGACAGACAGTCAGGACGGCGGCTTGATTGAGGCTTGGGGAGTTGGGAGAGGCAACGTCATTCACAGCAATTACCTGCATGACAGCGGCATCCATTTCTCCTTTGGATTTGGAATCTATTTGGATGATGCAGCCGATGATTTCACTGTGACTAACAATGTCATAACCCGCTTATACAGCACAGGCGAGGGCAAGCTTTGGATGCTTATTTTCTCGAAGGGAATAGGGAATCGAATCTTTAACAATCTGCTTGCCCAGAATCCTGCTGCAATCTCTGCGATCGGGTCACAGGAAATGGCTGACGAAGAAAACAAGGATATCGAAATTGCGCGCAATATCATTTACAATTCAGGTTATCTATATTATTTTGTTAACTATAGCGATGTGAGATTCACAGCCGCAGACCGCAACCTTTATTGGAATAACGGCGCACCCTGCAAAGTAGCGGGCTGCCTGCCGCTTGCCGCTAGCGGGGAAGACGTTCTTGGCAGAGAGGAATACGACTGGGCGCAGTGGCGGTCACTCGCAAACGGCAAATACGACGAAGAAACATTGCATGAGGACCCTTCGTTCCTGCTTGCCGATAAGGCTGATTACCGTCTGCAGCCGAAGTCACCCGCCTATCTTCTTGGCTGGAGCGATATCGAATTCGATAAGTTCGGTCCGCAATAAACAGATCGTTGACACAGGGGGCTTGGATCAGATGAAGGTATTCGGATTCTATAAATCCAAAAAATATTTGCAGCGGGTCATGTTCTCCATCATGGCGTCCATGGTGGTCGTACTCGTTGCATCATCGGTATCCAATACGTATATTCTAGAGAAATCGGTCAAAAGCATCCAAGAGGAATCCAACCTGAAGGTGCTCTCGCAAATTCAATACAATCTTTCCTATATGAACGACATCATTACGAGGCTTTCAAATTTCGTATACCGTGACCATTTTCTAATCCCGCTTATGTTTAATGATGATTTGCCCAAAATGGATCTGATCCGCGGCCATCGTCAAATGTCGAATATTATGGAGAGCTCTTCCTTTCTGCATTCTATGGTCATTTACAACAAATCACAGTCGAAGCTGTATGGAACGAGCAGCAGCCTGCTGCTCGACGGCGGCGAAACGGATCAGCGAATTAGGAGCCTGCTTCTAGATGCCAAAAATCCGCAGCCAACGAATCGACTCATTCCGATGAGCCTCGGACAACAAAAAGGGCGCATCGATACCTTTGCTTTTATCGTAACGGATTCCTTGAAACCGTTCACAAGCACGCAATCTGCCATTATTTTGTTCATTAAGTCCGACTGGGTATTCGAAAGTTTGAAAAAAATGAATGTAGCCAGCGACCGGGATCAAGGCGAAATCTATATTCAAACACAGGATGGAAAACTGCTATCGTCTGATCCTCAAGCCACTTTTGTATCCGATCAGGCTCAAACGCAGGTTAAAGAGCTTGTAGAGGCTCATAAAGCAGAAGAAAGCCGCTCTTCCGGATTTTTTATTGGCCAGCTTTCCGGCGAGAAGGAAATGGTTACCTTCATGGATGACGGCCTTGGCGCCTGGACTATTCTTTATATCCAGTCCTATGACAAGCTGATGGGAGCAGTGACCCATACGCGCAATCAATCCTTGCTGATCTCTGGCCTTTTCCTTCTGCTTGCGATCGGATTGTCGGTGGGATTGTCCTATAAGCTTTACAATCCAATTGAAAATATGCTGAAACGAATCCGGCCCCATCTGCCTGACGGCAAGCAAGACGGCAATGGCGCGGATGATGAGCTTCTGCTTATGAGCGACAATTATATGAAGCTGTCAGAGCAGCTAAGCGAAATCAGCTCCGAGCAAATTGTAAGCAAATATTATATTCGAAGGTTTTTGTCCGACAGCCAGCTGTTCTCCGACCATGACATGCAGCATCTGATCGAAAAGCATCATCTTAATATATCGGTCAAGGATCATTTGCTCGTCTGCGTACTCAAGATCGACCAGTTCTCAGCCTTCGGCAGCGGTATGGCAGGAGCGTCCAACAAGCTGTACAATTTTGCCATTATCAACATCGCGCAAGAGATTATGGGCAGCCACTATCCATGCGAAGCTGTCGAGATTAGAGGCGACCATGCCGTTCTTATTTTGTCGCCAAACGAGTCCGATTCGGGCAGTCGATTCGAGCAAGTCATATCAAAGCTTCAAGAGATTCAAGACACGATCGAGCGCTTCTACAGCATTTCATTGTCCTGTGGCATTAGCGACGTCATTTCCAACTATTCATTTCTGTCGACGGCTTATACGCAGGCATTGCGTTACAGCCAATATATGATCGTAAAGGGGAATAAAGCTATCATTTCGTCGGAGGATATTAAAGGCAATCTGACTAGCAAGCAGGTCTCACTGCCGGATGCAACGGAGAAGAAGCTGGCTGAAGCGCTTAAAAAAGGACAGCTGACGAATGCGGGCAATGAGCTGGAGAAAGCTTTTTCATTGATCGCAGGCTTCCAGTATGACGATATGATTCGCGCGGTATCCAATCTTGCCTGGGTCATTAAAAACGCTGCCAGTGAAATAAACGAGAATCGCGTCGTGAATTTCTCTGTCGATCTGGATTATATTCATCTCATTACGCAGGAGAAGGAAACGCTAGAGGAAATGTATCTCTCCCTCCTGTCGCTATGCGCCAAAATTTGCGAAGGTCAGCGCCCAGCCAACATGGAACGAAACGAGATGATGCTTGAAACGGTGAAAGAGCTTATCGAGCAGAAGTTTTCCGACATCAATCTAAGCCAGCAATCCATCGCGATGAGCGTCAAGCTATCCTCCGCCTATATCGGCAAGCTGTTCAAAGAGAACTATAAGCTGTCCATTACGGAGTATATTAATGAGGTTCGCCTCACTCATGCTCAAGTGCTGCTTGAGCAGAACAACTATACGATAACCGAAATTATGGACAAATGCGGATATGCCAACCAAAGCTACTTCTTCCGTCTTTTCAAAGGCAAGGTCGGAAGCACGCCGAAGGAATACCGGATGAAGAAATCGATCTCATAAGCTGTTATTTATAGCCGAATAGACCCTTTGCACACTGCCTGCAGTGAGCGAAGGGTCTTTGTATTTGGCGCCATATCTACGAATATTCACAAATTCGAATATTTTACACCTTTGGAATACAGTTATTCGCAAAACCTATTCTACCCACAGCCTTAGCTTCATGGCATGATTGGCATCATAACAGGAACGCATCAGATGGAGGAGATCACAAGTGGCCAAAACAGAACCGGGACTTTCGGGTCTAAAGGCAGCAAGCAAACAGAACAAGCCCGGCTGGCTTCGCACGGAATGGAAGCATTTGAAAAAAAATCGGGAGCTGCTGCTGCTCGCCATGCCAGGCATATTATTTAAGTTTGTAATCGCCTACATTCCTATGATCGGGCTCATTCTAGCCTTCAAGTATTTCAGGTATGATCAAGGCATCTTCGGCAGCAAATGGGTCGGCTTCGACAACTTTGAATTTTTATTCAAAGCACAGGATGCCGTCCGTATTATCCGCAACACCCTGCTCTACAATATGTCGTACATCATCCTGGGAACCGTAGCCGCCCTGCTGCTCGCCTTGCTCCTCAATGAGCTAAGCGGCAAGCTCATCAAGATTTATCAGACAACGATGTTTTTACCTTACTTTATATCCTTTGTGCTCGTCGGCTATATCACGAACGCCTTTCTCGATCATAAAGGCGGATACCTTAATACGATTATTGGCTGGTTTGGCTTAGATCCTCACAAATGGTATTTGGAAACGGCGCCTTGGATCTTTATCCTGCCGCTCGTCTCCTTGTGGAAAGGCATCGGCTTCTCTACGCTCGTCTATTATGCCGGCATTACAGGCATTAGCACCGATTATTACGAGGCTGCCAGGCTTGACGGTGCTTCCCGCATTCAGATGATGTGGCGGATCACGCTGCCGCTCCTTAAACCGCTCGTCATTATATTGTTCATTTTGGGACTGGGCAACATATTCCGCGGCGACTTCGGCTTGCATTATTTTGTACCGAACAACGTCGGTCCGAATTTCCCAACCACCGATATTATCGACACCTATGTATACCGCGCCCTTACTAAGCTAGGCGACATTAATTCCGCGGCGGCGGTCGGCTTCCTGCAATCAGTAGTTGGTTTGATCACAGTTGTATCCGCCAATTATCTGGTGCGCAAAACAGACAAGGATAATGCGCTCTTTTAAAAATGGAGGAATCATATATGCCAACTACCAAAAAATTCAACGTGATGAACGGGGTCATCAATGTTTTTCTAACCGTGCTTTGCCTGATGATTGCCCTTCCATTCGTACTCGTGGTTATCATATCCATAACCTCTGAGAACAGCCTTGTCCAGAATGGCTATCAATTCTTGCCGAAGGAATGGAGCTTCGAGGCTTATCGAATCGTGTTCCAGAAGCCTGATCCCTTAATTAAAGGATATCTCGTTACGATACTGATCACGGTTGTCGGCACCGTGCTCTCGCTGCTTCTGACAGCCATGACCGCATATCCCATCTCACGCATGGACTTTCGCTACAACAGGCCGATTACGTTTTATATTTTTTTCACCATGCTGTTTAATGGCGGCCTCATCCCGTTCTACATTATGATGACGCAATACTTGCATTTGAAAAACTCGCTGCTCGCTCTCATTCTTCCGACGCTGCTTAGCCCCTTCAATATTATGATTATGAAGGGCTTTCTGGACAAAATCGGTAAAGAAATTATTGAATCGGCAAAGGTTGACGGAGCCAAGGAATTCAGGATTTTCTTCCGTATCATTTTGCCGCTGGCTACTCCCGCACTAGCTACGCTAGGCTTATTCATCTCTTTTGGCTACTGGAATGAATGGTTCTATGCGCTGTTATTTATTGACAATGACAAATACATTCCTTTGCAGCTGCTGCTCGTGCGCATTTTGTCACAGATCGAGTTTTTGGCTAATTCACCGCTTGCCCAGGTCGCTGATAAGCTGGCATATGCGAATTTCCCAACCTTATCTGTCCGAATGGCCATGGCTATTCTCGCAGGCGGTCCTATGCTTATCATATTTCCTTTCTTTCAGAAGTATTTCGTGAAGGGTATTACAGTAGGTTCCTTGAAAGGATAAGGAGCGACTATTGTGCCATATAAAAAAACATTATATAAACGGAGGGTTCAAACGTGAAAAAAACAAAAACAGCGTTACTGATTAAATGCTTCGCGCTCATGCTTTGCCTCGCAATGATCGCGGCATGCTCCAACAATGGCAATACGCCGGCAAACACTAACGAGCCTAGCAACGCCGCCGAAAAATCTCCCGAAGCAGCAGCTTCAGAAGAACCTGCGCTGCCCGAAGCCAAGCTGACCTTTATCTACCCGGTTTCTGCCAATCCAGGTCCGGACCAAAAGCTTGTCAACGATGAGATCAACAAATATTTGAAAGAAAAAATCAACGCAACGGTTGATCTGAAGCCCCTTACCTTCGACGAGTATGAGCCTAAGCTGAACGCTATGCTAGCTGCAGGCGAGGACTTCGACTTGGCATGGAGCTCCAAAGGATGGCTTGGCAATTACCAGCCGTATATCGATAGGGGCGCTTACCTAGAAATTACAGACGAGATGATCAGCAAGTTCGCGCCGGAAGCCCGCGCTAACATTCCTGATAAATTTTGGCCGGATATGCTTGCGGTTGACGGGAAAGTATACGGCTTCCCAATTTATCAGGTTGCTGCCAAATCCAAAAGCTTAGCAATCCAAAAACGCTTTATCGAAAAATACAATCTGGACGTCAGCACGATTCAAACTTACAAGGATATCGAGCCATTCCTGAAAACGCTCAAAGAAAGCGAGCCTGACATTATTCCGCTCGGCCTTGCTCAAAACTCTTGGGGCTTGTACACGGACCGCACAAAGGTCGGCGAGGGGCTGCCGCTTAGCTACGCTAAAGACGATGCGTCGCTCAAATACATTAGCAATCTGCAAATCCTTGACGAGAAAAAAGCTTATTATGATGATATGCGCAGCTGGTACCAAGCTGGCTATATTAACGAGGATGCTCCCATCATTCAAAACATCAATGATTTGAAAAGCAAAGGAAATGTAGCTGTTTCACTTGAATTCACATCCAAGCCTGGCGGCGAAGTTGGGGAAATGGCCGTTAACGGCGGCAACGAGGCCGTCTACGTTCCAATCTCTGACAGCTACTTCACAGGTATCGCCGGTGCTATGCACGTCATCAACAAAGGCTCCAAAAACGCAGAACGCACGCTTATGCTGATTAACCTGCTGAATACGGACAGCTACCTTTACAACCTCATTTGCAACGGCATCGAGGGCAAGCACTACAACAAGGTTGACGATAAAAATATCGAGCCGATCAAGGATTCCGGTTATGCGCCAAACGGCGACTGGGTATTCGGCAATCAATTCAACGCATTCCTGAAGCCAGGCCAGGCTGCAGATACATGGGAGAGAACCATCGCACTTAATGAAAGCGCGATTGTCCCAGCAACAAGCGGCTTTGGCGTAAACGAAGAAACGATTAAAGCGGAGATTGCGAACATCACAGCCGTCAACAATGAGTATCAGGTTGCGCTTGAATCCGGCTCGGTTGATCCTGCCAAAGAGCTTCCGAAGTATAAGGAAAAGATGATTGCTTCCGGCCAAGAGAAAATCCAGACAGAAACAGAAGCACAGTGGGAGAAATTCAAGCAAGAAAAAGGCCTTGTAAAATAATAAGTACTGACAGTACTGACAGTACTGACTTGATAGACGGAATTTACAAAAGGGGCTGTCTCAAAAGTAGCAAGCTCGCTGAAGAGATAGCTCGCTTTGAACAGAAATGTTGGAAAACATGAAAAAACAGCGCTACAGCGGGCTATTACTGTAGCGCTGTTTTTCTATTCTGGTCTATAGCTGCTTGCTTATGTAGATTGTGGGCAAGCATTTTCGAATTCGTCTACTTCGCAGAGGGATCACCATTTTATTAATCGTAGTCAATAAGGTAAGAACTGGAATACGAACTACTTTATGATGGTACGGGGGGCGGCAAGTTCAATACCTAATTATATAGCCTGTCTGTACATAAGAGCGACCCCCGCTTGGAGTCGATTCTTCGTGTATAGACAGGCTATAGAGGATGTGCCGAATGAAGGTCAGCTGACGGTGGAAGTGGAAGAAATACGGTCTAATATTCTTAGAATCAAGGTAACAGATTCTGCCCGGGTCGTATAACCGCCTGGTGCAAACTTATTATTGCCCCTTCCCTTGACTATGCCTATGTCCGAGGCTGTTGCAATGGCTGGGTAAGCCCAATCTGGAATTTGGACAGTATCATCATAGGCGAGCGGAGGACTCGAGTCCAACTTGTCTTCGTACCCTAATACGCGCATCAGCATGACCGTAATCTCAGAGCGAGTAATCCATCGTGACGGCCTGAACGTCGCGTCTTCGTATCCCCTCACCAATCCGGCAGCAGCCGCTTGCGATACATGGGATTTTGCGTACTCCGGAATGCTCTCATGGTCCTTAAAGGTCTGTGCTAGGTCTGATGGAGATGATGGAGATGATAGAGCGAGCGCTCTTGATAGCATCGTGGTGAATTGAGCACGAGTTACCTCGTTCTGCGGAGCGAATCTGCCATCCGGATAGCCGTTGATCCAGCCCATTTCCGTCGCCCTTGCAATGTTTTCCTCGGCCCAATGCCCTTTAATGTCAAGATAGTTAATCGGATTCTTCATAGAAATATTGACCTTCAACAACAAGCCGGGTTCTGTAATTGTGCTGCCACCTATACTGTCAACCAATTTGACACGCGTTAATTGAATAGCAGCATCGCTCTGACGTATGGCTTCGAATCGCAACGAAGCGAAGCGCACATGTCCGCTCTCCCCCTTGATATTGCTTACCTTAGTGTGTGCGAATGTCATTTTTCCGTTCTCGACGATTGGAGGGACCGTGAAGCCCTCCCAAGTAGTGGATGCTTGACGGAACTTTAATACCTTCGGGTCGTAGGATAGACGAAGCTCGTATCCATAGACGTCCTTCACGCTATGGCCTTCAACAGTGACGACTACTTCATCGCCAACCTTTACTTTGCTGATGGAGCTGCTTAGTGAGAAAGTGGTTTTGTCCTCGGCGTATGCCATGGTCGGCAAGATCGTGAATAGCAGAAGCGTGGACAGCAGAAGCAGAAATATTCGATTTTTCAAGCGGGTCATCTCCCTTGTTAATAGGCATCGGAAATTGGAATGAATAGGCTAGAACAAGGCAAAGGGGTATCGACAGCATCAAGCTCTATCGATACCCCTTTGGCTGTATTAGAACAATTATTTAGTCAGGATAAGACGTGCCAATGCGACAAGGTCTTCAATGTCGATTGTGCCATCTTTATTGATATCGTACTGTTTAACTTGATTCCAATTTGGACTATCCGAAGATTGGCCATAAGCCTTCGCAATCAAAGCCAAGTCGCCAACACTTACTTTGTTGTCGTCATTGAAATCTCCTGGAATTATTGGTTTGGAAATCTCGACCGTATGCGTATCTCCGCCAATTTCCGCTTCCACGCCTTCGCCATCCGCAATTACTAGATGCGTGACTTTGATATCCGAGATACCAGCTGTGTTCTTTGCCTTGAAGCTAAGCTTAAAGAGATTCTGATTTGGATTAATTACGCTGTCATTCAAATGAGTGCCTATAATTCGAATGCTTCCTTCTTGGCTGTCTGTGCCTACAATAACAAACTTCTCGGAATCCACGGATACTGGCTGACCAACAAGCTCCAGCTTATTAGCGTCATATTCGATTGTAATGTCTTGTGCATACACTTCCTGTTTCAAGCTTTCAAGACCGTAGGTCACATCGAATGTATCACCAAACTGCACTAAAGCTGGACCTGACAAAGTTGCTGAGCTAGTCGTGCTGTTTCTGTACTGCGCGAACATCCAATCGAAGATGTTCTTATCTGCGTACTCTTCTTGGCTTGCGCCATACCTGAAGCTGGCGTTTGATTGGCCGAGAAGGTTGCTGAACACTTGGGCTTCGGTTTCGTGCGGTGTCCAGTCAAAGCCGTAGTACGGGAAATTAAAGGCCTGGTTGGTTTCCAGAACATTCACATTGGCTGCTGAATATAAGCCGCTTGCGCCAGCGCCTGTTGTGAAATACTGTGTCCATGCATTACCAGCGCCGTCATTCTTATGTGTATGCGCCCATATGGCCGTTTTTGTGAGCTCGGGGTTCGCGGTAAGCTGCTCCACGGTTGGCAAGGTGCCTCCTGCAAGCGGAACGATTGCTGCGAGAAACTCAGGATTGCGGTTATAGAAACCGATTGTGTACATGCTGCCCATCGAGAAGCCGGACATGTAGATACGGCTCAGATCCACCTTGCCCTCAGCGGCAAGTTTCTCCACGTATGCCATAAGGGCCTCGTTGTTGTCCTGATTGTTCGAGTGGTTCTGCGTAGCTATGATGTGCACGTTGTACTTGCCGGGGTTCTCCAATTGGCGCTTGGAGAGCACGGCTGCGCCGTTCGCGGTTTGCACTGGCGCGAAGAAGTCCCCTGAAGGACCGCCGCGGCCGCCGCCATGATTGTAGATGAACAGCGGGAGAGGACCGAGGTCTTCCCAGGACTCGTCGATCGAAATCAGGATGTCCATGCTGCCAGTGCCGTCCGGGTTTGTTTTGTCCGGGACAAACTTGTCGAGCGCCGGGTTTACTACCGCTGCTTGAGTGAATCTCGGGGTTATGGTAGTGCCGTCTGTCAGCTTGATCTCACGATCCATGTTGACGCGGTAATTGAGGAGTGCCGAGAATGCGTTTTGCAAGGTGCCCGAAACCATTGCGCCGGATGTATAGCCATTGGCATTCCAGAACTCAAGTTCGACGATGATGTAGCGTCCGCTCGGGGG
The DNA here is from genome assembly GCF_052115165.1 of Paenibacillus sp. 2TAB23. NCBI lineage: Bacteria > Bacillati > Bacillota > Bacilli > Caryophanales > Paenibacillaceae > Paenibacillus > Paenibacillus sp. 2TAB23. The sequence goes on along the minus strand of NZ_JBFRGD010000019.1, from coordinate 50,997 downwards.
CATATTTGTTACGAGGTCGTCGGATCCCGGTGCGGGCGAAATGTAGCCAAGCGGATTGGGATCATTATTTACGTATACTCTGGTGATATTGCGCAAGCCGTCGAAGATCACGGTCGAGCCATCAAGCCTTGTGTTCCTCGCGGCCGCCGTGAACATGTCGGCGCTCAGGTCGGCAAGGTTTGCCGCATTGCCTTCGCCAAGGTCGATGATGACCGCTGTAGTGACGTTGCCGACTGAGAATATGTCGTTATACACTGTGAACGGTAAATCCGCTGCGTTTGAAATAGGCTTGAATGTCACGTGGATGCTTGTGCCGCTCGCGGTGACGTTCTTTAAGGTGTATGTGTTGTCTGCAACAGCCACTTCTTCGTCGTTAACCGTAACCTTTGCCACTTCAAACCCGAAAGCGGGATTTAACGTGAAGGTCACGTCTTTGCCATCGTTTACCCAAACATGGCCTGCCAGAGAGGACGGACTTATACTGCCGTTCTCGCCCGATGACGCCATGACGTAGTGCTGAACGCCGACGTTCACGTTCGGTTCATACAGCCGCAATGACGGTGACTCCTGCATCTGCTCAATCAATTGAGCTGCGCTCGTCGTGCCCGCCGCCTTGCTCTTCGCGGTGAAGCCGTCTTCCGTACTCGTCAGGGCAAAATTAAACTGGTTGTTTCCGCCCCAAACGTACAGGGACACTGTGTCTTCTTTTTCATCCAGAACATGCAGCAAAAGGCTCTGCTGGTTGCCATTGATGGCTGCGCCGGTCGTATTGAGGGGCGCATGCTGCGCGTTGAAGCTGGATTCCCTTCTCAGAGGTTCCGTGCCTCCGCCTGCGCCGGGAGCGTTGTTCAATACATAGTAGCCTGGGCCTTCGCCAAGACCGCCGGATGCCGCCGCAGTATTTGCGCCAAGGCCAAACTGCCAGATCATGTCGTCCGTCACTTCGGATGTGATTAAGCCGTCTTCAATCGTCACGGTTTTGGACACCATGCCAACCTGAGTGTCGCCGGTGACGTCGCCGGGTGTGTTGATTGTCGCTTGAGCGTTAGCAAGCGCGCCGTGCTCGGACACGATAAGATAGCTTTTGCCAATCTGGACATCAGCAGGGTCGACCTGCCTCCACGTGTCGTTTGGTTCCGGCGCTGCCTCCGCCTTGGTCTGGTGTAAGTTGAAACCTGCAACCATAATGAAGCAAACCAAGAGAGCCACCACTACTCTTATTTTACGCATTACCTAAAACTCCTCTCTTATTCCTTGTCTCTTCCCTTTCATTTACCGGTATCATAAGGAGAACCGGCATTGTTCACCTGGCAAGTATAAACAATCTTGATCTCGCGGGTACCGATATAGAAAACAAAATCAGGTCTGACTTTTCTTGTCGCTTTCACGTTCGCGATAAAGTTCGATACAGCAAATTCGGAACCGCTTACATTTTTTCCTACGACAATAATGACAGCATCTGTACGCTCGTGAAAGGAAAATTAAGTTACCGATTGATACTCTCTATCGTATATAATTCCATTCCCCCTTTTCATTTGTTAATACATGTGTGTGTTTCAGGAGCTCCTTTTGTATACGCTTTCAGTATATGAACATTTTTATTGAACAACAATGTGCATTTTTTTACTTACTTACCAGATGTTTACCTGAATATTATTTTCTTTTAGGACATTCCATGTACAAAGATTATTTCGGACCGAACATTATGCAGCATGGAGAACCCAACTGCGAACGCCAAAAAAACCTACATCCGATAGGAAGATAGGCTAGAGCACTAGTGTTGCATAAACCTTCAGATTTATTTAGTTAGAATATTCAGAGAGGTCGTTTCATACGTCTTAGCCATTGCCCCTATGGTTTCAACCATGTGTTGGCTACGCGGAACTACGTGATGTCGGTTACCCAATTTCATGCCCCCCACCACATGTAAACGCAGGGCTCTAACCGTTATTAATTCTACATAAGCCTCATACTTTTGTCCCTTTAACGCTGGCATAAAAAATGCACCACTTAGTATTTTCACCGGTTTAACCCTTGGGTTTTTCCAATGTCAATTCTAAGTGGCGCACTTCAGCATGCATATTCCAGACTTTTACGTATGTATAACTATTCCAAATAAATGGATCCGGTTCTTTCTGCTAGTCATGACTAACGAACGATTATTTAGTGCTGTCCATCTTGGCTGCCTTCGCTCCCATAATGTCCGCTTCATGCTCCAATCCGACATCATCGTTAATGGCCGCATCCTTCATTTGAACAGTCGGTTTCACCCTGCCTTGCTTCTGCTGGGCTACATGCCATGCCTCATGCGGCAAATGCTTTTCCTGACCCGGCCCGATATGTATATCCGTTCCTTGAGCATACGCGAGTGCGTTTACACCAGAGGGCTTCGCAGAATTGTAATGCACCTTCACATCATCCATAGCAAGACCCGAAAGATTCTCAACACCCGCTTTCAGACCATCAGGCATGCCGGTTTGATTTCCCTTTTTCTGAATCGTATTCTGAGCTTGATTGCCCGATTGCGATCTCATTAATTGCGTAACGCCCCGATTGCCAATTTTGCTCTGCAATTGCAGAAGTGCGCTTGGCTGCATCCCTGACACCTGCTGCGAAGGTGCGACTTCAGATGACAGGGAGCCTGGTGTGCTGTTAGATAAAGACTTCTCGGCTCCCGCGCCTCCGGATTTGTTTTTGTCCATCCTTTGTGATACCACGACCGGCACCTACTCTCTCGTAATTGATCTGCTAGCCTAATAGTATCACATCGGACGAGGTGCATCATAGAGAAATGATCAGGTTTTGCCAACTGGCTTCGTATATTGATCAACGCGCAGAATATGCAGACATAAGACGAATGTAATTTTCTGCAAGCTTCAAATCCTCAAGCGCTTCTTTGGCTGTGCAAATCCCTGTTGGAGCTCCCTTAACGGCTGCCAAAAAGTTGATTGCTTGCTTTCTCATCGCCGATACGTTAGGCATAATGGGCTGGGTTAATGCTGGCTGTCCATGACCGTTATCGGTCATTACCGACACCTTTCCTGCCAATTGCCTAGCTAATGGGGCAGGTAGCTCAACTTGAATATAACCTTTTTCGAAAGCTATGAATACGGTCTCATGCCATGCTATGCTCGTATGGTAAGCAGCCATTTCAAGGGACACACATACGCCGCTTTCACTTTCGCCAGTCAATAGAACGCCCGACCGATCACCGAATGTTAATTGATAGGGCTCACCCAACACATACCGTATCGCGTTAATTTGATGAATATAATAGTTGACAAAGCTGTCATAATTACGATTTTGCTGTTCAGAGAAATGTGGCGAGTACGGCTCCCACTCTCCTTCAGGGTAAGGCTCATCAGTCATAAGCGGCTTGTCCGCGCCCATCCACCAGTCACCCGGCGGCATTGAAATACGGACATAGCGCAGCTTGCCGTAATCACCGGAGATCTTCCAAGCTTCCACGCATGCTTTGGCGTACTCCATTGCCGGATCCGATCTTTTATGATAACCAACCATATGCCGCGTTTGCAGCTGCTCCCCCATACGTACAAGCTGTTCTCCTGCTTCTACGGTCAAGCAAAGCGGCTTCTCGGTAAGAATCGGCTTGCCTGCTCGCAATAAATCCGGGATGATAATGCTATGCTTTCGATATTGCTGCGGCGCTATTATAGCATCAAAGGAGCTCTCCTTCTCCAGCAAGGCTTGGTAATCATGATAGACCTGTCTAACGTTATATCGGGCCGCCACTGCCGCAGCCAGCATCGGGCGAGGCTCAACAATAGCCGTAATTTCGCAAAGCTCATCCAGCGCAGCATAATTAGCGAGATGCGCCTGCTGTCCCATGCCGCCAGTACCAACAAAAACAACCTTCACTTTATCCATTTAAGATGTCCTCCCATCCAAGATTCTCAAAAAGATAGAGCCCCTCCTTCCCTGGTGCGATAATATCCAGGTACCCATTGCCTGTCAGATCCTGCAGCCAGAAATAAATGCCAACACCTGAAGCCCCGTCCTCGGCTTGCCCAAAATCGATTACATGCTTCTCAAAACGCCCCTGATCGATTCTATAATAGTAAATGCCAATGGGATCGAACGCCCCCGGGTCTCCATCGTTATGCGCGCGGTAACGTTTTCCCGTTACAAGCTCAAGCTGTCCATCTCCGTCGATGTCGGCTAGCTGCATATCGTGGAATTGCGACCCGGCCAATTCGATATCATGTTTCTTCCATACGCGAGCACCATCGACCCCAATCTGCTGCTCCAGCCAAAATAACCCGTAATCATGAGCCGCCCCATAAATCAGATCGCAAAGCCCGTCTCCGTTTACGTCATAGCCCAGAATCGGAATGCTGGCAGCACCTAGGTCAAATTCCTGATGAAATACCCATGGTCCGGCATAAGGATCTTCTGGGTGCTCCAACCATCCCTTCTGCAGGACGACATCCATTCTCCCATTTCCGTTAATATCGGCAAAGCCCATTCCATGCCCGGCATTTTCGCTGCCGATTACTATCTTTGTGAATTGGCCAGTACCCTTGCCCAAGGCATCGCGAACAAGCTTAAAAAAGGCTTGCGGCTCGTCGATCGCATTAGGAAAAATTTCGGGAGTACCGCATCCGTCGATGTCATAAAACCGCAGCGTTTCCGTATGGCCCGTCGGACCCGCTTCTACGGTTTCCCATAACGTTTCCGTATCGCCTGGGTTTCTGCGCCACCGAACGGAGAGACTCCAGAATGATGCCGTAACGATATCCATTCTGCCATCACCGTCAACATCCAAGGGGTAGTCGCAAAAGTCATCATAATAGCCGTCTATTTCTGCAATATCGCAGATTCGATGCTTCTTCACGTAGTCGGGACCTTCATACCAATACGCCCCGCTAACAATGTCCAATACGCCATCACCATTGACATCAAACACAGAGCAGGCCTCGAAACGCTCGTCGGACAGCTTTCTTTTACGGAAGTTAAGCATTCCAACTATCTCCTTTCTTCTTATATTGCTATTTTCACAACCCTAATATATCCTATAATCTAAAAGGTTTTTATGTTCTTTCTTGCTATTCCAGCTCTTCATTCTTGCTTTTCTAAAGGAGAGTTCTCATGTATCGCTCAATTATTGAAAAGCTGCCTAAACTACAATTCGTTTCCCCGTTCACTTATTCCGCCAAGCCTGGCATGCATTACCCCTTGCATCACCATTCCGATCAGACCGAACTGTTGTTTATTGTTGACGGTCAAGCGAAATACGTCATTGATGGCATAAGCTATCGAGCAGAAAAACATCATTTTGTTCTCTTCCAGCAAGACCTTTGGCATGAGGAATGGAGCTTGCCGAACGAAGACATCGCGTTTTTCTGCGTGAGCTTCTCCGGTCTGCAGCTAACCGGTCTTCCGCCTAATTATTTGCTTGACCCCGAGAAACCAGCTATCTTCCATATGCCCACCTTCTCTACGGAAGCGCTTTCGATAATTCGAGAGATGTATGAGGAAGCAAGCAGCGGTGCTCCGGAGTCTGCGCTCATCGCTGAGCAGCAGCTTGCGATTTTAATTGCCCGATTATGCAGACATTTGTATTATGCGCCCTATGCCCCAGCAAATGAGCAAAACAACCGTGCCCATGTCGTTAAACTTGCCAAAAAATTTATTGCCGAGCATTATAACCAACCGCTTTCGCTAGCTGAAATTGCTAGATCGGTATGGGTAAGTTCCTCGTATTTAAGTCATTTGTTTCAAACAGAAACGGGTATAAGTCCGATACAATATACGATTCGCCTTCGCATGGATGCAGCCAAGCATTTGCTGAAAACAACGAACGATGCGGTTGAGCAGATTGCTGAACGTGTAGGATATTCGAGCGCAACCTCCTTTCATAACATTTTCAAACGTGAAGTTTCCCTAACTCCGGGAGAGTATAGAAAAAGCGTGGTGCATACGGTCAACTAACCGAATAATGAGTGGAGAATACTTCCAAAGACCTACAAGCAAAAGGCTGATGCTAGCATGCATCGGCTAGATTTTACGCTGCCAATTTTACCAATAACCCAGGAATTACGTATGTTTTTAATATTAATAAGGGATTTAAATACATATTTATTCGCATTTATTTCGATTAAATTTATATTAATCCAAAGTACCCTCATCTTTTTTCAGTTTATGTTGTACACTGTACACACACCATCATGTTGCCGCATACATCCTAAATTATATTTTTAGTCACTAATCTCACATCTCAAAGGAGGCAATGATATTGTCAACCATCCGTTTCAAGCACATGAAGGCTAGACAACTCTTTACTTACTGTACCATGGCACTTATTGCAGCGCTTAGCTTAACGCTTTTCTCGAATCTCGCTTCTGCACATGGATATGTAGAAGGACCTGCAAGCCGGGCGGCGCTCTGTAAATCAGGAGAAAATACGGATTGCGGATCAATCGTTTACGAGCCACAAAGCCTAGAAGCGCCAAAAGGATTTCCTGCCGCTGGTCCAGCTGACGGCAAGATCGCCAGCGCAAATGGCGCATTCCCTAAACTCGATGAGCAATCCGCTACCCGCTGGGCAAAGGTCAACCTATCCTCCGGCCAGCATACTTTTACTTGGAAGCTAACAGCCAACCATTCAACAGCAAGCTGGAAATACTATATAACAAAAGCCAACTGGAATCCGAATGCCGTGCTGAAGAGAGATTCCTTCGACCTTACACCATTCTGTTCCGTCAACTATGGCGGCGCTCAACCGCCATTCTCCTATTCCAACAGCTGTAATATCCCCCAGCGCAGCGGCTATCATGTCATTCTTGCCGTTTGGGAAGTCGCAGACACAGCCAACGCCTTCTATAATGTCATCGATGTCAATTTCAGCGGCACCAATCCAGTAGACACGCAAGCGCCTACAGCGCCGTCATCCCTCACATCCCCTGCCAAAACAGCAACAACCGTATCCTTGGCATGGAAAGCATCAACGGATAATGTCGGCGTCACCGGCTACAACATTTATAATGGCGCAAATGTCACTGCAACAGTTTCCGGAACGACACTAGCTTATCAAGCGACCGGCTTAACCTCGAATAGCGCTTATACCTTTAACGTCAAAGCAGTGGATCGTGCCGGCAACGAATCAAAAGCAAGCAACGCCATCACGGTGACAACGAATGCCTCTGTCGGTGTTGATACGCAGGCTCCGACTTCTCCAGGCGGGCTGCATGTCATGGGAGCTCCAACATCATCAAGCCTAATGCTGATGTGGAACGCTTCGACAGACAACGTTGCTGTAACCGGTTATAAAATTTACCGCGGTACGTCATTGGTCACGACCGTCCCTGCAGCTAATGCTTCCTATACGGTTACGGGTCTAGCTGCCAATACGACGTATTCCTTCAGCGTGTATGCAATCGACGCTGCAAACAATCAATCGGCAGCAAGCAGCATTAACGGCAAAACAGCTGCTTCTTCTACGGCTCCTGCTTGGTCAGCAGGGACGGCCTACAAAATCGGCACGCTCGTGACCTTTAAAGGCTCCGTATACGAATGCCGTCAAGCCCATACAGCTATTGCAACCTGGGAGCCTTCCATCGTCCCTGCGCTTTGGTTGTTGAAATAATTTACCTTTGCATCAGCAAAATGAATGACCGGTATGCAGCTTAATTGCTCCGTACCGGTCTTTTCTTTGTTTCCTGTTACCTTTATTTCAGACAAATCATTCGCCTTATACAATTGCTTCACTATCGAATTCGGGGAGGAAATATAGCTGAGCCGAGGAATAAAATGGTACGCATATGAGAGAGTTAAGGGATTATTCCATTGCGGTGCCGTGTGCCTTAAAATAAATAAAAGCGTCTGAGATCTATGGACCTCAGACGCTAGTAGATGAACAGCTTGCAGACTGCTGGAAGGATTAGATTTATAAAATCCCGCCTAAGCTGGCTCCTTTCGCGAACAAGCGCTCAATTCCCTTCTCCACTGCGGGATCGGGAATAAGAGGCGGCGCTTGATGCGGTTTTACGCGCGCATCGATAATCACATTGTCACATGCCCAATGCTTGTAAGCATAAGAGCTGTTAATGCCATAGATATCATGCGAGGGATTGCTTCGCGTAAATGCAGCCCATAAAAAGTTGTTTGTCGTTTCACTCATAAACGCACTATCATCGCAAAGAATGATCATCGGGCAAGTAGGCAGCTCGCCTCTCTCTGCTATAGCATCACATAAGCTATGCAGTTCATGCTGCGCTTCCTCATAGCTTTTAAAGCCCGAACCTTGAATGGCTACAATGCCCGGCATAATCAAAGCAGCTTTTCCGAATCCATTCAAGTTAATTAACGCATCGGGCACAGCTTTGCATAGCTCTCTTTTGCGTTCACCCGCGGCAGCGAATATGACCTTGCTTCCGGTATTGAGACCCGTGCCGGAATAATCAAGGGTATCGATCGTTGTATTCGTCTGGAAATGAATATCACGGCGCAGATCGATTCGCTCCAATATATAACCAAGGAAATCCTCGACATGATGCGTGTCCAGCTTCCTGCTCTCTTCCGCCGCTATGAATAGAAATTTAGCCAGGCTAAGCTGACCGGTTCCTAATATACGGTTGGCGATCGTAAGAATTTCTGCTGGCTGCTTGACTGTCTGGTACGGAGTATACCGCTCACTGCCAATGGCAAACAGCAGCGGATGCACGCCAGCGGCGTCAACGGCATGAACCTCTTTTACACCCGGAATTTCCTGCTTAATAGCACTGCCGGTCAATTCATGAATCAATGCGCCAAACGCCGTATCCTCTTGCGGTGGACGTCCCACCACTGTAAATGGGTAAATCCCGTTTTGCCTGCCATATACTTTATGTACCCGCATTACCGGAAATGGATGGGTAAGGCTGTAATAACCCAAATGATCGCCAAAAGGTCCCTCCGGCTTCGTTTCTCCTGGGTGAATTTCACCCGTGATGACGAAATCAGCATCATGGCTTATGCAGAAACCATCGATATAGCTGTAGCGAAAGCGACGGCCGGACAACAATCCCGCAAACGTAAGCTCGCTCATGCCTTCAGGCAATGGCATAACGGCAGACAGCGTGTGCGCTGGAGGACCGCCAATGAAAATACTAACCTTAAGCGGCGCGCCTTGCCTATTCGCTTTATCTTGGTGAATCCCGATGCCGCGATGGATCTGGTAGTGAACGCCAACCTCCTTATTCAGCACGTAATCGTTTCCATCGAGCTGAATGCGGTACATTCCCAAATTGGAATTCATTATTCCCGGCTGGTCCGGATCCTCTGAATATACTTGCGGCAGCGTCACAAACGCGCCGCCATCTTCCTGCCAATGCTTGATTAAAGGCAGCTCAGCAATGCTGATTTCGTGCATGGAAGCAGGCAGGCCGCCGGACTTTTTCAATGGAAGCGCATTTTTGGCAGCCCATCCCGCACCGACATGCTTTAACGGGTTCTTCATCGCTTTCATCGGATCATTCCGAAGGGCAATAACGTCCTGCACCGATTCCCACGTATCGCGGAAGATAAACTTGCTTCGCTCTACCGTACCGAACAAATTCGATATCGCCCGGAACTTTGAGCCCTTTACTTTCTCGTACAATAAGGCAGGACCGCCAGCTTCAAACACTTTCATATGAATGGCAGCCATCTCCAGATGAGGATCAACCTCTTCATGAATCCGGATCAAGTGCCCATTTTTCTCCAAGTCGATGACACATTCCTCTAAATTGCGATAGATCATTTTAATGCTCCAATCTATAAATAAATATGATGATGATCATGACATAGCCATTTGAATCTAAAGCGTCTTACTAGGTATTATAATATAAAAACAGCGTGCAACCAATCAAACAGCAGATAAAGCACCATAATAAAGCATATCACCCGTGACAATTCGTACACAAAGAGCGATTACCCGTCTGACCCAGACTGCATCGTGCAAGCCCAGAAAAGCAAGGCCAATGCGCTAACCGCTGCGCCTAGAATGCAAACAGCCAGCCATCCCCAATGCGCGTAAACCGTCGTCGCAGATATTGAGCCGGCCGCGCTGCCGAGTGAATAGAAAATCATATATGCCGCGGTCAACCGGCTGCGCGATTCAAGTCGTAAATTCATCAGCATGCTTTGACTCGTCACATGCACCGCTTGTACCGCGAAGTCCAATGCAACGACACCGATAATTAGAAAAAATATGGAATGCCCGGTAAGCCCGATTGGCAGCCATGACGCTAATAATACGGCTAGTGCTATTCCCGTTGTTCGCTGTCCGAACCCTTTATCGGCCCAGCGCCCTGCCCTTGCAGCTGCTAGCGCGCCAGCAACGCCGGCAAGGCCAAACGCTCCTATTGCAGTATGGGACAAAGAATGCGGTGGAGCGCTAAGCGGAAGTACTAGCGCCGTCCACAAAACGCTAAACGCGGTAAATAAGAGAAACGCCAGTACTGCGCGAATTCGGAGCACTCGCTCCTCTATGAATAAGCTGAACATCGATTGCAGCAGCTTAGGATAGGACAATGGCATGACAACATATTCGCGATGCCTCGGAAGCATTCGATACATGACGATCGCAACCGTTAGCATCAACCCCGCAGATACCAAATAAACAGACCGCCAGCCCGCTAAATCGGTTAAAACACCAGCAAAGGTTCTTGCTAACAAAATACCCATGACGATGCCGCTCGTAACCATACCAAGGACCCTTCCACGCTCGGCTGGTGCAGCAAGTGCAGCTGCGAATGCTACAATTACCTGAACGACTACCGCAAACAATCCAATGACCGCCACCCCAGCCAGCAGGACCATAACGTGACTTGCAATCGCTGCCGTCAATAATCCGAGGACGGACAACAGCAGCAAGCCGATTACCAATGAACGTCGTTCCAGCATATCGCCAAGAGGCACGAGTAAAAACAACCCCAGTGCGTAGCATGCCTGAGTAACCGTTATGACTATCCCGATGGAAGAATGAGGGATGCCGAAATCATTCGCAATTGTTTCCAGCAATGGCTGCGCGAAATAAATCGTTGATACCGCAAGACCGGCGGCGAATGCAAACATTACTGTCAGAATGCGCGGCAGCGCAGCCGCCTGTATGCCCATTGGAGACATAGCCTGCTTGCTTTGTTTTTCGCTTGAAAATTCCAATCCCCACACTCCTCTAAAACCTAATCGTTTATTATCATTTACCGATCGGTATGTTATAATATCGATTAATATACGTTTTAGTTGTCATAAAGTCAACAGATTGACAAATGATAAGCTATTCACATAAAATCTTTATTAACCGATCGTTATGAAAAGAAGGTGGACTTATGGTACGACTCCGTGAATTCGACGAGCATAAAGTACTCGATGCCGCGATGCATTTGTTCTGGGAGAAGGGGTACGAAGCTGCCTCATTAAACGATTTAACCGCAGCAATGGGCATTCAGAAGCCAAGCATTTATTCCGCATTTGGAAATAAAGAAGAGCTGTTCGAAACCGTACTGCGCAAATACACACAAATGCATGCTTCTGCTGCACGAGCCCAGCTGAGCAGAACCGCCTCCGTAAAGGAAGCGTTTCGCGGATATTTTGAACAGATCGTCGCGCAGGAATCAGGCACGGAACCTAGCCGTGGCTGCTTCTGTATCAATACGATGGTTGAGCTTGCCCCCCACCATGCCAAGTTTGAGATATTGACTAGAGAGCATCAGAACTATTTGGCTGCACTCTTCGAAGAAACGATTAAACGCGGGATTCGCACGGGGGAATTAAACGAGTCAATGAACGCACAGGCCGTTGCGCAATCGCTGCTTATCGCCTTAATTGGACTAACCGTATTGCTGAAATCACGCCCTGAGCCTTCTTTTGTCAGCAATGCAATTACAATTACGCTTACCCTGCTGCATTAGCGCACATGCTGTTTGATGATAATGCTGCAGCCTCATTATGGCTTAACTTGCTTGCTTTCTTACTCTCTTCACTTGCATATCGTATGAATTAACATTCTTTGCTGAACATAAAAATAACCGTTTCTTTAGAAGTCGCTTGTCTTGCCTAGCAACTTCTAAAGAAACGGTCCGATGCTTAGTTGAAGCTGGGGAAACGGCCGCCGGCTGCTACGTCTTTTAGCACCCTTCGCTTGCCGTACCCTTCCTATCCCAGCTTACCCTTCAGCTACGAATGCCCTTAACACCACTTTCCTCCATATCGTATCGACTGTTTCATCGATGGTCAGCTCATCCGTCTTCACGATAACCTCTGGGTCGATCGGTTTTTCGTAAGGGGACGTGATGCCGGTAAAATCCGTTATTTCATCAGCCCTTGCCTTTTTGTAAAGGCCCTTCGGGTCTCTTTGCTCACAAACTCTCAACGAGCAAGAAAGAAAAACTTCAAAAAATCGGTCCGCTGGGAATAATGACCGTGCTTGATCCCGATCGATTCGAAACGGGGAAATCGCGGCTACGATTACGACTAAACCTGCATCAACAAACAGCTTTGCCACCTCACCGAGCCTGCGAATGTTCTCTTTGCGGTCTGTCTGGCTAAAGCCAAGGTCACTGTTTAGTCCATGCCGCAGATTATCCCCGTCCAGTATAAACGTATGTATATGATGACTGAATAATCGTTTCCCAAGCTCGCTTGCCAACGTAGACTTCCCCGACCCGGATAATCCCGTAAGCCAGATAACACCGCCGCGATGCCCTTTTAATGACGCATGATTGTCTAGGCTAATCGTGCTTTGCTGCCAAGTTACGTTTCTCTTCTGTGTATTTGTCAAGCGCAGCGGCTCCTTTCTTACTTCTTGCTCGTTTGCTCTTGGCTCAGAGCAGTACGGTATTGCCTTGGAGTCAACCCCGTCCATTTCTTGAACGCGTTTTGGAAAGCACTCGGCTCCGAGAAATGCAAGGCATAAGCGATTTCACCAACCGAATATTCGCGTTTCTTAAGGTACCCTATCGCCATTTCTTTGCGAACGAGAGTAGATAAATCGTTGAAGGTCGTTTTCTCTTCCTTTAGTTTCGACTGAAGAGTACGTGTACTCGTCCCGAACGATTCAGCAGTCTGCTGCAGCGAAGGAAAAAAAACGGGCATAGATCTTCTCATCCACTGAACAATTTGCTCGGATAACACGCTATCCTCGGTCAGCTCAATCCTCGTTTCTTCAGCAATAGCCTCAAAGACGCTTCTTAATCTAGCATCGGAATACAGTATGGAATAATCGAGTATTTCCTTTCCCATTCGAATGACGTTGCTAGTCGAACCAAATTGGGGAGCTATTCCAAATACAGGAAGATACGGCGCTATATTTGGCGGAGCTTCGTGCTCAAATGTAATGCCATATAACGGAATACGCCGATTGCTAAGCCTTCCGATTAATCGGTAAAGTGAGCTAGCCATATCCTCTACGCAGTGTCGGGACATCTTTCCCGGATGCTCCAAATACAACCTTATAGCCACTTCATCCCCCATAACTTCCCAGCTCAGATTGAAACCGCTGCAAAGAATGACATTGTATCTTTGATATGCAGCCAGTGAATCGGCGATCGTATTGGAATGCATCATTACGTATCCAAGAATACCCAAGTCTACGAATTCAGTCATAGCGCCTTGATGCAATCCAAAATAGTCGTCCTGCGTGAAATCGGCAGCCGCAATCATTAATCGCTCCAATTCCTCGCCCGCAATTCGCCCTTCCACGTCCTGCAGCAAGCTTGCATCGAATGAAGCATAGCTGCAATAGCGATCCGTCTCAAATCCCTTGTGAACAATAGATTTCATGATGGGATACACCATTGAAACGGCGACTCCATGACTCTTCAAGCTTTTTCCTCCTTTGCGCGAATCATCACCATTTCTGCGCTGTTGATCATTCATTTATTTTCATAATCGCTTTATGCTAATTGTAGGGTTGCACCATTATATTATATCGAAAACAAGCATAATGGACAGCGTTCATCCCGATAAACAGCCTAAACACAAAGGAGAAATAAATATGAAATCGAAAATTCTCGTCATCAACGGACATCCTGATCCTCAAAGCTTCTGCTCGGCACTTGCCGAGGCATATTCCGGAGGCGCTGTGGGGAGCGGCGCCGAGGTACGCAGAATTGACCTCAGCAAGCTAGAATTTGAGTTGAACTTGAAATACGGATACCGCCAAAGAACGGAGCTTGAGCCAGATTTATTGGAGGCACAGAAGCTCATTAGCTGGTCCGACCATATCGTATTCGTGTACCCCACCTGGTGGGGCGCAATGCCTGCGATTCTAAAAGGCTTTATCGACCGGGTATTCTTGCCTGGCTTCGCCTTCAAATACCGCGAGAATTCCAGCCTATGGGATAAACTGCTAAACGGGAAATCCGCGCATCTCATTGTCACGTCCGATACACCCTCCTGGTACAACAGGCTCATCTACAGACGTGCCGGCCATAACGTAATGAAGCGCAACATTTTGCAGTTTTGCGGCATTACCCCTGTTCGCATAACCGAGGTCGGACCCGTCAAACCTTCTACCTCGGAGCTTCGGGAAAAATGGCTGAAAAAGGTGAGGTCGCTCGGTTCAAAACGATTTTAACTACTTATTTAGCGCAAGAAGGCCGCCTATGGTTATAAAGGCGGCCTTCTTGCACTAATCCTTTGGTTCCAGTGGATCTAGACTGATTCTTGCTCCATTAACGCAGCCCGTCTAGCAATCTTCTAAGCGTATGCAAACAATCATCCAATGCTGCATCCGCTTCTTCCGCGTCCGTTTTCTGAGCGAGCCAGAGCGCTGCTTCATTTAATGCCCCTGACAGTAAATGCGTTGCTGCATCGAGCCGGATGTTCTGAAGGGAGCCTTGCAGCTGCATCAGCTCCAACTGACCGCGCAAGAGCCTCATGGATTGCTTCGCGTCAAGCTGTCGCCACTCCTCCCATCCAAGCACGGCCGGCCCATCGATCAGCATGATTCGCCTATTAGCCGGCTCAGTAGCTGCCGTCACAAAGGCCCGGCATCCAAGGTACAGCTGCTCGAACATGTCCTCGCTTTGAGAGGCTTCCTCTTCGATACACTGCGCAACCTCTTCCTGAACGGATGCAAGCACAACTCGAAACAAGCCTTTCTTATTCTCGAAATGATGGTACAAGGCGCCTCGGGTAACCTCTGCGCTTCTAGCTATTTCCTCCAATGAGCATTCGGCATAACCATGATCGGTAAAATGCTCACGAGCAATTTGCTTAATCTTGTTTATCGTAATCGCCGTATCCTGCTTATTTCTTTTCATTTAGCTTCCTCTGTCTCCTTCAGACATCCTCTGCTGCATGCTGGAGCAGCTCCTAGCCCTAATCCGCTTTCTTCCAGACTACATCCAGGTAATGGGAGCTCTCTTCGACCGAAGGCGGAATGATCGTTATCACGTCTATTAAAACACCTCCGGGATCGGACATTATGAAATGGCGCTGCCCGAAATCTTCATCCCTAATATCCTGTACGAGCGACAGCTTCGCATCTATTATTAAGCGCTCATATTCCTTATCTACATGATCAACTTCCATGTTTAGAATCAATCCCTCCGCTTTCTTGCGATATGCCTCAGGAATCGTTGCATGGTCAGCGGAAAGCAAGGCCAGCTCATATCCATTTTCACTGCGCAGGCTAACGTACCAATTCGATTCATAAACAGATTGGAAGCCGAAATACTGCTTATAAAATTCAGTGCTTTGAGCTACATTTTCAGTTAAAACTACGGGATAGAAACCGTTCATTCTCATGCTCTCATTCTCCTCTATAAAAGATAATATCTTTATCACAATTTAACATACATACTGTATGTATGTAAACAGTTGTAATCAAGCAGTGCAAAAAACCAAGCTTCATCTTTACGAAGTTTGGTTTTACATGATTCTTACTATTTTAATTAGCCGATCGACTACCTGCGCACACGCTAACCATTATTTTGCATGTTCGAGAGCTACACGCGCCACGGAAAACGATGAGGCGTTATCGCACATATCGGAACGAAAGCGCAAGATGCTCGGCATGGCGTACAGCAGCCGGTCCCGCGTGACCGGATCATCGAAATTCCATGAGCTGTCGGCTATATGGTATCGACCTTGCTGTACAGCTTCGAGAGTCCTCCATTTGGGATGATCCATTAACCATAGCATATGTTTATTATTGATCTCCCTGGGGTCCGCGAGCAGAAATAACCGATCACCTTCTAAATCCGAAAGATTGTCAACCTCGATCTTACGGAAAGCGTCGCCGCTGGCATGTATATCCAAAGCAGAAATCGATGCTTTAAAGCCCTGCGGATGATATAAGCTTGCCGCGAAGCCCGACATTCCCATCACATAAAGCTTACCCATATGCAGAAGCACGACGGAAGCCGTTTCACCGGGTCTAATTCCTGAAGCGCTACTCGCCCACATCGACTGCCATCGTCTCTCATAACCCTCGATCCACTCCAATGCCTTATCGCTCATCCCTAGCAATTCCGCGACTGCGAACAGCCTAGCATAGGTCTTCTGATTGCTGTCAAGAATGGCAGTGGGGGCGATTAAGCCGAGCTTCTCATGATGACGATGCAGCTTGCTGCCTAATATAATTATATCAGGACGAAGCTCCTCTATGATAGCTGGGTCCCCCAACAGGCCAACATCGGCTACACCATGCAGAAGATCGCCGAATACAACTTGTCGCCCAATTACCGTAAGCTCTGCGCCGACAGGCTTAATTCCGAGAATCAACAGCTCCCCCAGCGTATAGCCGGTCACAACGATTCGTTTTGTTCTGGCGGATGGAAGCACCGTAGACGGAACAGTACCAATCTCAGCGGCAGGCGTCCTGCTTAGCTTTGCGTATAGCCCGGGAGGAATTCCGATCCTTTTCGTAAAGCGCCTATTGAAATAATATTCGTCGTTAAACCCAACTTGTCTAGCGATCTCACGTAGTGGCTGCTCATTGCCTTCCAGCAGCTGCTTCGCTTTCTCGATCCGCAAATCATTCAAGTATTCCAGCGGTTTTTTCCCCATCGCCAACTGAAAAGCCAAACTGTATTTCGAGCGTCCCATGTCCGCCATTTGGGCAAGCTGATCGACGGTAACTTGATCTAAGTAATGTTCATTCAAATAGCCAACGGTTAAGCGAAGCCTATCCGATTCATCAGCAGACGACAGCTTAATCGCTTGCTCGTTTAATTCCAGAAGCAAACAAATAATTTCTTGCAGCCAAATAAGCTGCCTCATTTTCCCAGCCTGGCTTGCTTGGGCTGATAAAGGGCGAAGCCGTTTAATCGGCTCGAGAAGCCGGGATGCCGGAGAAGCAATGAGCGGCCGATAGTAAGGCCACTGCTTATCAACAATCGGCAGCGGCGCACGATCGCCCCAGCCGAAAACATCAAAGGACACCATATAGCCCTCTATCTCAGATTCGCCTGCATGCCATTCCATTTCACTTCCCGGAGGGAGTAAAATGCACGTACCCGCTTTGAATCTCCATTTGGTGTCAGCAATTCGGTACATGCCTTCTCCAGAAGAAAAAGCAATAATTGCATGCCTATCACAACTGATTGTTAAATCATTATGTTTATCGACTTGCAGATTACGAAGTTCCGCAAGCGAGAACATTAGCGATAAAGTTGAATTCGATGAATTAAGCTGCATATGATGCCTGCCTCAATTGAGAATTATTATCAATATTGTATACAAAAAAGGCAAGCGATTCAACTGTTTCGTTGAAATATCGCTTGCCTATTCATCTTTATTCTATGCCCATTATTTTTGGCAGTTCATCCAAAAAACGCTCCATTGTTATCGGGTCACTGGCGTTCCAGGAAATGCTGGCTAGATAAGCATGATTGTTTTTGACGGCGGGAATGGATTTCCATAGCGGACTCTCGATGAGCGCCTTCGCCGCCTTCTCATCTTCCGTGCCTGGCGCACTTAGCAGAAACACATGATCACCGGCAAAATCAGGGAGAACCTCACGGGATATCAGCGAGAATGGCTCCGCCTTGTCTATTAACGCCTGTACCTTTTCACTCGCGCTAAATCCTTGCGGCTGGTACAAAGACATCGTCAGGCTGAAATGGCCCATGACATAGAAATCGCCTGCGAGACTTAGATAAACAGTCGCGGTTTCACCCGGCTTCAGGCCAATTTTCTCCCATGTTGCTTTCGCCTTGCTCTCATAGCTTGTGATCCAGTCCTCCGCCACTTGCTTCTTGCCGACGATGTCTGCCACTTCGCGAATGCGGTCATACGTGACGGCATCTCGGTTGAATACAACCGTTGGCGCAATCTTGGACATATCTTGGTAAATCTTCTCCTCGTCATCCCCGCCGTATCCCGCCTGCAGGATAAGATCCGGTGCGAGCTCAATCACTTTCTCCATGTTATGCGGGTAACCGATATCGACTACGCCTTCCAGTTCGCTTTTATAAACATAAGGCTCTCCCAGCCAGTCGTTGCCCGCCGGCTTAATGCCTAGCGCAAGAAGATCGCCTGGAATATCGCCGAGTATGACGATTTTTTGGGGATTGGTCGGTATGGTCACTTCATGGCCGCTGAAATCCTTATAGACGCGAGTGGTAGGTTGTTCCGCATTCGAAGCCGCCGATTCGTTATTAGCATTTGAACCGCAAGCAGCCAAGGCGCTAACGGATAATAGCAAGAAGCAAAGAAGAACAAGCCTAGCGTGTTTTTTGTACATTGGTCAAACCCCTTTATCGATTTAATTGAGAACAATTATCAATATAATCGAAGCAAAGAATCCTGACAATGGATAAAAATCACACAAGCTTTTGTACAAAACGTGATTTGCTCTTACCTATCGTCCCCTTACAAAAGCGGACTCCGCAACTTTTAACGATAAAACTGCCAAATAACGAGCAATGCAATTAAAACAGCCAGTAGAATAACGGATAGCCATGCAAAAGCTGCTTCTTTGAACGTCAAGTTCGGATGCTTTTTATACCAATAGATCAACAATAAGCCTGTCAGCAAGACAGCCAACACGGTAAATACATCATTCATGATGATGTGAACGACGATTTCCGAATATGCACGTTCATAATTGCTTAGCATGCGAAGGGCAAGAATAAGATTATTCGCGATAAGTCCGGTACCAACCAAGGTTAACCCTTTAACGATTTTGCCAAATAAGGCTTGCTCTCTCGATTTCAATCGATTCTTTTTCCTAAACAACAATGACTGGATAAGCATAACGATTGGCGCCATGGCAAAGTAAAGCACTGAAACGGCTGCAAGTGCAGCATAACCGGCAAGCAACGCAGTCGATTTGAATTTGGGCAGCGGGAGGTATTCGGTTGTATAAGCCGTTATTTTGTCAACAGCATGATCCGTAACCTTGAAGTGCAGCTGCATAAATACGTCAAGTGAAGAATCGCCGCGTACCTTTTCATAAAGATAAGGCTTTACTTGCTTGTAATCCGCACTCATTCCTGCGAGAGAAACCCTTATTTCATTGGACTCCAACGGAATGACTTTAAGCAGCGTGAGATAGGCATATACGTTCATAAAGCCTTCATATGGTCGCCTTGCTGTAACGTAACTTCCTTCCAGCTCTTGCGGGTCAGGCATTTCTTCTACTGATTCTGGGTAGCTTCGCTGCCCTAGCAGCTCCTTCATCAAGCCATGAACGATAGGGGATTCAGCCGATTGGTTCGTCAGAATCACTACAGCGAACTGTTCCTCCGGCACAAGCTGAAGATTGCTGGAGAATGCAATGGTATTCCCGCCATGCCCGACTCCCTTATGCGCACCTGCATATTCCCAGAAGCCGTGCGCAATGCCAGGCATATCTTTATCAGCCGCATAGCTTGTAGAGAGCATCTCGCTAATCGTAGCTGGCTGAACGAATAAAGGAGATTGCTTACCGGCTTGGGGCATGAATGCCAGTGCAAACTTAGCCATATCCGCTGCCGTGCCATTATTGCCGCCATTCGGGTACATCGACATGTAATTCCATGATGCTGGCGTAAAAGATGATAGGCCAGTGTACAGATAGCCTTGTGCTTTGTTAGCTATTAGATCTGGACGATTCTCCAGCGTTGGATGCGCGGTCGATTGATTCATGGAAAGCTTGGAGAAAATATGCTCATCTACATACTCATGAAATTTCTGACCAGTAATTCGCTCAACAATATATCCAGCCAAAGAGGTCCCATAATTAGAATAAGCGACTGTCTCGCCAGGCTTTCTTACCTGTGCAGGCTCGGCAAGTTTTAGTCCTTCTTCAAGCGATCGAACATCCCCAGGAGATTGATAGGCCATATCGAACATGTATTCTTCGAAACCCGCATTATGATTCATTAAATTCAGCATCGTAATGGGCTCGTCATAGTTGAGCTTGGACAAAAAATCGTTGGGCAAATAGGTGCGAATATCCGCTTGAAGATCCAATTGGTTATTCTCCGCTAATTGCATGACCGCTGTCCAAACTGCAAGCTTGCTAATCGATCCCCATTCAAAAACGGTCTTCTCCGGGTTGATGGGTACCTGGTTCTGAACGTCTGCGTAGCCATAACCTTTTGACAATACTACCTCATGGTCTTTGACAACAACAATAGCTGCTCCTACCGTTGATTTGCCGATATATGCGTCCACGTATTGATCGACAAAAGCTTCCAGGCCAGATAACGGAATACCGGATGGGGTCGTATTGCCGCTCTCTGCCTTGACCACTCTGCCTGGGAAAGCATATAGACAGCCTGATAAAGCGAGTATTACTGCAAACCAGATTGCAATTGCTTTTTTCAACATGCTTCTTCCCCTTTCATACTAATTGGATGTCTTTATTTTGAACAAACAGAGTTCCAATATAGCATGACTGAGAAATCTAGTAAATTCATACAAATATTATTTTTTAATAAAATTCGTTTCGCATTAATCAAAAAAAGCTACCTGAATGAATTTTCGGAAATCCAATAACCAAAATCATGTTCCGCGGCACTTTTCGTAAATTAAGAGTACGGAATCTCAAATGGTAAAAATACCTCACATGAATGGTTGTAAATTAACTGAGTACAACATATACTGTTTATATTATACACTATTTATGAGGAGGAAAACATGAGTATGCTCGCCATTGAAACGATTGGACTGCGCAAAAAATTCGGAAATCAGGCTGTGCTTGACGGAATTGACATCCAAGTTCCTGCCGGCACGATTTATGCTCTTCTGGGGCCAAATGGAGCAGGGAAGACGACCTTGATCCACATTTTATCCACGCTAATCGATCAAGATGAAGGCACTGTAAAGATTGCCGGCTATGATCTCGCGACCGACAAGGATATGGTGAGACAGTCGATAAGTCTGACCGGGCAATTTGCCGCAGTCGACGAAGTATTATCGGGCGAAGAGAATTTACGCATGATCTGCCGGCTCTCTGGCTTAACGGCTGCGGAATCACGGAGCCGTACAGAAAAGCTGCTGCGCCATTTCGATCTTGTGGCAGCGGCTAAAAAACGCGTCAAAACCTATTCGGGAGGCATGCGAAGGCGGCTTGATATTGCGATCAGCCTCGTGGTCAAGCGCCCCATTCTGTTTCTGGATGAACCAACGACAGGGCTTGATACGATAAGCAGACGCTCCTTATGGCAGATCATTCTTCAGCTGAAAGAACAAGGCATCACCGTCTTCCTGACGACTCAGTACTTAGAGGAAGCTGATCAATTGGCCGATATGATCACGGTCATTGACAGCGGCCGCGTAGTTGCGACAGGAACGGCAAAGTCGTTAAAGTCGAGCATCGGCGGCGAAGTCATTGAAATTCGCAACGAAAATGATGACGTAATCCGCACCATGGCTACTAGCGGAACCCTGCTGGACATTAGTCAAGCTATGAGCGAGTTAACGCAAGATCTCTCGCCTGATATGCGCGTAAGTATTCGTAAACCGAGCATGGATGATGTCTTTATCGCACTCACGACCCAAGAAATGGAGAATTCCCAATCATGATGAATGCGACCTCCTCAATTAAGAGAGCCACTTTTGCCACAACAAATGCTGTATTTATCGGACGCAGCATACGGCATAGCTTGCGCAACGTTGAAGCATTGATTATGGCGATCATGCTGCCTGTCATGCTTATGCTGCTCTTCACCTATGTATTCGGCGGATCCATTGATCCAACCGGAAATTACGTCAACTATGTCGTTCCCGGCATTATTCTGCTCAGCGCCGGTTTCGGCTCATCCAGTACGGCAGTCGATGTGTCTATGGATATGACTAACGGTATCATCGATCGGTTTCGGACTATGCCGATTCGAAGCATGAGCGTAGTCACAGGTCATGTCGTCGCGAGCCTTGCACGCAACCTATTCGCAACGGGGATTGTTCTCGGGGTTGCACTGCTTGTCGGATTCCAGCCAACTGCAAGCTTTCTTGAATGGCTGGCAGCTTTAGGCTTAATAGCTTTGTTTATTCTCTCCTTCACTTGGCTATTTGCGGCAATCGGATTGATGGTTGGCAGTCCTTCCTCAGCTAGCGCTTATGGGTTCATCTTGCTTTTTCTGCCTTACTTGTCCAGCGCCTTCGTCCCAACGGATAACATGCCGAGCTGGCTGCAAGGAATTGCGAACCATCAGCCGATTACACCGGTCATTGAAACGATTCGCGGACTCCTTACAGGCACTCCTATTCTAAATAGCGGCTGGATTGCGATTGGTTGGTGCTTGTTCATTATTCTAGTCTCCCTCATCTGGTGTTATTGGGCTTTTCATCGGAAGACGGCTCGGAAATAAGCTCCTTGCACCACTGTTCCGAAGCACTGTTCCGAAAAAGTAAAAGCGAATGGTTAATCCCATAACATGCACTAAGAACCTTCAACACCACTTTTATAGTGGAGCTGAAGGTTCTTCATATTCTACGCATATACCAAACGGGAGCAGAAATTTAACTAACCGACTTTTGGAATAGCCTCTTTGACATGTCCATTTCTTTCAATCCGGCTGCTGCGTTTGCTTACGCTCAAGATAATGCTCAATACCGTCAAGAATTCGTTCTAGACCGAAATCGAAATCATCTCCTACCGTATTCTCGCTCTCGTTTTCCCCTGTGTATGCCCCTGACATGATAATAGGATGCAAGCTTGGAAACCGTTCAGCCTTAACCAGCTGCTTAAGCGCCTTACTGTAGCTAAGACCGCTAAAAACATCTGGGGTTCCTTCCGTTTGAATCATCCGCTGCATATCACGCTGAATGATTCCGCTTGATCGTGAATAGCTGCTTAGCAGGAGAAGAATTGACATTTTTTCGTAATCGTTCAAGGGAAAGTCACGCATGGATCTAAGCACCCAATCTACGAGCTGCAAGTTGTTTGGCGTTATGGGAACGCTTGAAATCGGTATGTCGCCAAACCAGGGATGATTGCAAAAAACAGCAATGCACACCTTCACATACTCCCGCATGCTTGCGCGCCAATCCGTTTCCGCCTCTTGAGGAGGGATCGGAACATCGCATACCGCATCCTGCATGAGCAGAAGCAGATCGTCCTTACTGGCAATATATCGATAAAGGGACATCGTCGTAAAACCGAGTGAAGCTGCAACCCTGCTCATCGATACGCCGGATAGCCCGTCCCTGTCGGCAATGGCAATGGCCGCATCCACTATCTTTTTGATGCTTAGCTCGCCTTTAGGCCCTCGTTTCGACTGCTGCACGATTCCCCAGCTGAGCTTCGCCCCATTAGGGAAACCCTTCAGTCCTTCTTGATCAAAATGCTCATTGTTTTGCATAACTGCCTGCCTCCCCGAGAACGAACCGTCCGCGTAATTGTATACCTGATAAACAGTATATCACAACGAGCCATAACCTCGTAAATCGCTCTCCAGCTATGGTCTATTCGATTAGCTTGTTTCATATACATAGACAAGCAAAAAGCATGCTTGCATGTAAGAAGAAACGCCTGACGGCGTCATATCAATAGACGCCATCATTTTGGCGAAACGTATAGAGAAAGGATGAGCGAACTCATCTCCTTTCCTATACGTCAAGCGTAAACGGCTGTCGCCGTCCTCTGTGGCAAAGCAGTCGTTTCACGGAGATATATAAGCACATTTATATGTGAAACCATATAGATTCTTATATATGAACAAACACGCCAGGAAAGGATGCGGTCATCACCCAATGGAGCTTCAATTGCCGCTTGTCGCCACGTTTCTACTGCTGCTCGGAGTTGCTTTATTCTGGACAGTTGCCTACGTTCTCGTCATTTACAAAGGCTTCAAGGATCAGTTCTGCGGAATGCCGCTTGCTTGCATTTGCGCCAACATCACTTGGGAATTCCTGCTTACGTTCATCATGCCGTTTCATCCGCTTCAACAAATCGTAACCTTAATCTGGTTTTTACTCGACTGCGTCATCCTGCTCCAGTATTTTATTTATGTCAAAGCACCTTATCCCAAACGTACGATATACGCTTCCGTCGCCGGCTTGCTAGTCATTTCGTTTCTGCTGCATTACGGAAGTGCGATTGAATTCCATGACAAAATGGGCATTTATTCGGCCTTTTTCATCAATCTATTGATGTCCATCCTTTTTATTAAGCTGCTGCTTGCCAAAGAACTCCAAGGCCAGTCCCTTTCAATCGCTTATTTCAAAATGATAGGAACGCTCTGTGCCTCCATAATCTGCTTTGCACTTGATCCGCAATCCGTATTGCTCATGATTATGTATGTTTTGATTTTTATATTGGACATCCTCTACATCCTGCTTGTTTATCGTAGAACCGTTAGCACAGTACTCAAACCTGCATGAGCATCAATAACAAGAAGAATGAACCCAGGCCGCTTGCGACTGGGTTTATTATTCTTGCTCTTTTTGTTCTTATTATTCTTATTGTTCTTCTTGCCCCTCTTGCTCCTCTTTCTCTTCTTGCTCTTCTTGCTCTTCTTGCTCTTCTTGCTCTTCTTGCTCTTCTTGTTCTTTTTGTTCTTATTATTCTTCTTGCTCCTCTTGCTCCTCTTGCTCTTCTTTCTCCGCGCCTTTTCCGCATGCCATGCTCATTTGCTGCCGACTCTACCTTCTTCACTTGCCCCTAACGAGCGCTTTTTTCAGCCCTGCACTAATTTCAGACCGGTGGGTATAAATAAGAATGGCCATATTTCCGAGCCATACCCATTGTATCGCGGCAGGGAAGGCCCTTACGTACAAATAGAAGAAGAGAAGCAGCATGCCAAAGACAACCTGTAAACCATCGGTTTGCGCTGAGTGCTGCTTGCTTCTGTACAGCCAGCGTTTCACTGCCGCAAGCAGCGCGAGAATGATCGCATATGCCAGCGCGGCCTCGAACGCCGTTATGGCGCTCCATACCCCGAAGGTGACTGCAATCGCCTTGCCGCCCTTCCCTTTTAGGAATGGGCTGAGGGCATGCCCCGCTATAGGTGCCAAAGCAAGCGGAACGATTAGCATGCCTTCGCTGTAACCACTTCCAATGATGAACAGGAGAGGAAGATATCCCTTCATAAAGTCCAGCAGCATGCCGACAGCACCAAATTGATAACCGGCAGACTTCCAGAGGTTCATCGCTCCGGGGTTTCCGTCGCCTACGGCTTTCAGGTTTTTCTTGCGCAGCAGCGCGATCCAATAGGAGAACATAAGGGATCCGGATAGAAAGAAGCATACGGTCAGCACGATCATCATAATCCCCGCCTGCCTCTTACTTTGACATACCTTCCTTTCCATTTCACTTTCCCGAGTACAACGACCTGATATAGTGAATAACCCATAACGATAATAAAGAAAAGGGAAGAAAAGAAATGGAACACTGGAATCAGAATCCCAAAAACGCCTACGTACTTAGCGAAATAAAACAATTGCAGCATGTAAATGAGGTAGCCGACCATCAACGGCAACGCCCATGAGGTATGGATGAACAACCACACCGTATTCGACAGCAGGAGACCAATTGTCCAAATCGCGATAGGAATGACCGTCCAGAGGCTGAGCGTACCTGTGCTTAAAATAGCGCCTTTGCTTAAGCCTTCGATTTGGCTTCTAATGCCGGTTGGATACATTCGGAAGAAAACCAATCCATATCCGATGAAATTGGTTACGAGTATGCCCGCTTCCATAAATTTCGATCCGATAAGCAAATCATCCAGTACCTCGGACTTCACGCTCTCATGACCGTTAATCGCCTCGTAGTCCTCTCTTAAAGTTAGGATGCACGAGCCATAAACGCCTTTTTGAGGATTGCTTCTCTCGAATACAGACGTGAACGCAAATATCCCCAATATATTCATAATGAGCGCAAGCTTTTCATACAGCCTCTCCGTTTGATGGAACGGAACGACCGATATGACTCCCTTTGAGCGCTCCCTTGCCTTCATTAACAAAGCCAGCGCTTGTGGCGCAAGCCTAATATCCGCGTCCAGAAATGCGAAAGCATCTCCTTTGGCATGCAAATAACCGTTCCATACCGCCCAGCTTTTACCTGTCCAGCCCTGTGGCAAACTTTTGCCCGAAATGACCTTGACCCCATAGCGTTCCGCTATTTCTCTCGTCCGGTCAGTGGAGAAATCATCCACGACGATAATTTCGAAGGGCTGGTACGTTTGTGACTGGAGGGAGTCCAGCAGATAAGGCAAATTAAATTGTTCATTTCTAGCGGGAATGATAACGGAAAGCTTTCTCGACCTTTGTTCGGTTTCGTCCACTACAGGTATTGTATTTTTCCTGAACACGATAAAAGCAGATAGACAGCCGAGCAGCAAGAGCATGGTTATCCACATTTCTTTTCCCCCCTCTATATCTATATATGAGGGAACGATGCCCATTATAAGAGCGTCCTGCTAACATTATTGTTTAAGAAGAATCGGCTGACGGCGTCCTATATGGCAAAAGCAGTCATTTTGCGGAGATATATATGCACATTTAAATGTGAAAACATATAAATGTTTATATATCAAACAAAAAACCGTTATGGCTGATACGCCATAACGGTTTTTCCTATCTTGCGAAGCTATGATGGCCGATTGTCACAATGACATCCAAACTTGACCAGAAAGCGCCTTTGGATACATTTGGATTAAAGAAATAAACGGCGTCCTTAACATTGTTTTTCCCATTCAGGGCATCCTTCGCGGCGCGCAGCACGCTTGCATTCGGTTTACTCTTATCCAGCATGCCGTTATGGGCAGGAGGGAATTGTTTGCCTGAATAAATGACATCCCGTATCGTATCCGGGAAACTTGCGCTCTTCACTCGGTTAAGAATGACATTCGCCAGGGCAAGCTGCCCTTCATAAGACTCATATCCTGCTTCAACCATCGTAATCTTGGCAAGCAATTGAAGCTCCGATTCCGTATAAGGCTTAATCGGCTTGTCAAAAACGGAAGGGATGACGATCTTCAGCTTCGTTCCGGACTGGATTACTGCCTTCCCATCCAGCTCATTTCGTTTCAACAGCTCTGATTTGCTGCTGCCTTGCTCCTTGCTAATGTCTTCAAGGCCATACTCTTGTGAGATGACAACTGGCTGTACGGTGATCAAATCCACAACATCCGCTTCGGCATTCAACTGCACTTCAGCGTGCAGCAATTCCGACAGCTGGCGCAGTGGCGCGTATAACCTGCCATCCTTCAAGACCGGAGCTCCATCCAGACGGTAACGGTCTTCGTTAAAATACACAACGGGTACTTCGTTACCCATTATGATGGTATCGCCTAAAGCCGTATGTATCGTTGCTTCCTCATTGATCTTATCCCAGCTCGAAGTGGCTCCGAGCAGTTCGGCTATGCGAGCTGCAGGGGCATATAATTTCCCATTCAGCATGAACGCAGGATCGGTCATCTTCACGATCTTGCCATTTTGTTTGATCGTCACAGCATTCGCGGGCACCGCTTCTCCCGCCGAGACGATAGACAATGGTCCGCTGCAAAGCAAAAGCATGCCCAAAACCATTGTGATAATAAGTCTGTTAACATGTCGGCCTTCTCTGATCATGCGTACCTCCCAGCACTACAAGTTGGTCTAAACTGCCAATGCTTACCTCTGGGCAAAATTATAACACAGCTAAATGTGCCTGTAGGATTAACATTTTCACAGAATTACACAAAAAAATATAATAAAGCGCTAAAAACACAAAAAACCATCTCATTTGAGATGGTTCATCTTCGGATACCGCGTTTTATTCGACAGCGCTTACAATTTCACTTCCATCGAGATCGCGCCTTGACGATTTCACGATAAAGGTTTCTCCGGTATCGGTCATTTCATAAAGCTTGCATCTGGAATCGGGCATCCGGAACGGGGCATGAAGGATGAGCATCCAATCTTGCTGAAACGTTCGGAAGAGCATGCCATGCCCGCTGTCGTCGTAAACCAGAGGCTCCAGCTGTTCCCATGGCCCTTCCAGCTTGCCTGTCTGGGAACGCGCAATGGTCTGCACATAGCTGCCCTTGTCGTACGTCGACCAAAGCATGATTAACCGATTGCCGCTTGTGAGGTAAAGCTGACACCCATCTGTCACATACACGGACTTCGAGCCGTCAGGCGAATGTTCGCCATTATCCCATGGCGCCTCCGAGCCATTAAACAAATGAACGGGCTCAGCTTCACTGTCGGTAAGCTCCGCATTCAGCCGAACGGCTTCCACCGTGCCGTCACCTGTCTGCACCCATTCATGGCAGTATACCATCCACGGCTTGCCTTCATCATCTATAAACAACGAGCCGTCAAGCGTCATCAACTGCTCCGATACAATCGGGGCATTCTTCTTAACGAGTTCGAATGGCCCGTCCAACGAATCTGACACTGCAACGGCAGTACCGCGCCATTGCAGCGGATAGCCTCCGTATCCCTCTCCGGCTAGCTTCCTATCGTTATTGTGGAGCGTCACGAATAAATAATAGCGGCCGCCGTAAGCGTGAACCTCTGGAGCCCATGCGCCGTGCAGCGGATTCGCCCATACACCGTCCGGAATGGTAAAGACGACATATGGCCCTTCCCACTCCGCTAGATCCCGGCTTTTATAGGCGAGCACGCCATAACGCTCCATTCCGTTTAGCTTTGGGCTTCCGCCCGTATATAAATAATAGGTTTGCGTGGCTCCGTCTGCAACGACGAATGGATCATGGGCAGGAATATCAGCAAGCTTCAGCCCTACCCGGGGGTTCGAAACATCGGAAGCAGCATTATACGCGTTCATATTGAACATCCCTCCAAATCGATTAGTTACCCTTATAATGGTAACATGAATGGACAGGACGTGGTTGAACGACTATAAAGAAAAAGGATGCGTATCATCTGGTCATTAAGTTATAGCAGTCCCAGTTCGCGCGCACGAGCCACTGCTTCTGTTCGCCGCTCCACATGCAGTTTGTCAAAAATAATTCGGTTATAGCTTTTAACCGTGCTTAAAGCAAGGAATAGCCGTTCGCTTATCTCACGATTGGACAAACCTAAAGCGATATAATGCAGAACGTTCATTTCACGCTCGCTCAATGGCTCGACAAGCGGCTGAGCGGTTGTCAGGCTCGTTCGAACACGGGTATTAAGCTTGCGGTTCACCTGCGCCTTGGTCCTCGCATCGAATAGGGTTAGCAGCTTCTGCCCATAGTCAGTTACGGCTCCTTGGGCAACCGCTTCACTCAACAGTGCTGCCATAACATGGCCTTCATCGATGAAGATACGCATGAATCCTTCGGGCTCCGCAATCGTCAGCGCGGCGCGCAGCATGGAAATGGCTTGGCTTGTATCACCGTGAACATAGAAGGCAGCAGACTGCACAACCATGACTTGAAGCCGTTCATCCTGCCACTTCTTTGCTTCTGCTTGCAGGAACAAGCGCTCCAGCAGCGCAAGCGCAGCTGCCGTATTCCCTTTGGCCAGCAGTACTCTTGCTTGGCTGAGCGGAATATCCTGAGTCTGAGCCAGCCGTTCTGCTTCAGCTAGATTGCCTTGGCGGAGCAGTCCAAGCACCTGAACGCCAGCAACCTGAAGCGTTTGATGTTCAAAGTGATGCTTGGCAACACTCGCTGCAGTGGCAACCGCAGCTGCGGCATCTCCTTGCGCAAGCTTCACGCGTGCAAGCAGCATCTCGCCGGCAACGAATCGATCTGACCGTTCAATCAGCTTCGCCAGCTCAACACTGCGGATTGCATGCTGTTCAGCGGCAGCCAAATCGTTCCACTCATACAGAACGCGGGCAAGCCCTAGATGCGCCTCGCACGCAATGGACAGGGGCGGATCTCCTGCCAGCTGTAAAGCTTTCCGATAAGATTGGGCAGCCAAATAGAGCTGGTTATCTGCTTCCTGTATGCTGCCAAGACCAATTGCAGCCATAATGCTGACGATAAAATGTCCAATCTCTTCACTAGTCGATAGGGAGCTGATATAAGCCTGTTTCGCCGCCGCACGGTCGCCTTGGAGCTGATAAGCATATCCAAGCGCAAAGGTTGTCGCGGTTCGAACTGGCAAGTTATCGGGATGCAGATTATCCAGTGCCCGCAGAGACTGGTTCATGATGGATTCTGCGTCATGCTGGCTGACAGCCAATGTGGCACGAATGGAAGCAATATGTCCGATAAGATCCCGGTTTGCGGCATTCGGCTCAGCCTCCCGAAGCGCAGCTTCCGCAGACCGCAGCTTCGCTTCGACGCCGTTAATCTGACTATCGAACAATAAAACCGAAGCATATATCACCCATAACGAGGGTTGCCTATTCATGGCTTGAGCTGGCAGCGACTCCAACCATCTCCGTACGGCAGCAGCAGCACCGCGAAAATGCAGCGGCATCCCTGCTCCCTCTACTAATCGGGCTGCCCGCTCCATATCGCCTGCGGCGGCTGCATGTTGAAACGCCTCAATGTCTAGGCCATGATTCTCATACCAAACACTCGCGCGTGTATGCAGCTCTGCTACAGCCACCTCGAACTTACTGACAGCTGAATTTTGATTATTGATCAACCGCTTCCGCAGCAAATCAGCAAATAGATGGTGATAACGGTACCAGCGCCCTTCGTTGTCCAGCGGAACGATAAACAAGTTGGCACGTTCGAGCTCCTCCAAGGTGTGCTGCTGGGGAGCAGATGAGTCATGGCTCAGCACCGCAGCGCACAAAGAATCGCACATCCGCTCCAGGATCGCCGTACGCAGCAGAAACCTTTGAATGCTCGGTGATTGCCGCTCAAGGACTTCTTCTATTAGATAATCCAGCACGAAACGATGGCTGCCCGTGAATGATTGAATAAATCCGGCAGCATCGTTATGACCTTGCAGTGAAATCGCAGCTAGCTGCAAACCGGCGATCCACCCTTCCGTCTTCGTTTCAAGCTGGCTGATATGAGTCGGCGATAGCTGAAGACCCATCACTTTGGTGAGAAACCCTGTTGCTTCGGAGGACGTAAATCTCATGTCCTGCACGCTCAGCTCAGTCAACTGTCCACTGGCGCGCAGCCGGGCCAATGGGAGACGAGGCTCATGACGCGACGCGATGACCATATGCATTTGCGGCGGCATATGCTCGATCAAATAAGCAAGCGCTTGTTCGATGGTTGGTGCATCAATCACATGATAATCATCAAGCACGAAGATAAAAGGATGCGGTGCGAGCGCGATTTCATTTAGAAAGGATACGAGAATCGATTCGATTGGCGGCAATTGCGGAGATTGGAGCACTGCAAGCAAGCCTGCTCCGATATGTACGCCAACGGTCTGCAAAGCAGCGGATACATATGTGAAAAACCGTGCGGGATCATTGTCCGCTTCGTCCAGCGATAGCCATGCTGCTGGCTGCTTACAGGTTGCAAGCCACTCCGTTGCCAGCGTTGTTTTACCAAATCCGGCAGATGCGGAGATCAGCGTCAGCTTGCGTGGGAGACCTTCATTCAGCCTTTCGATTAATCGGGAACGGGAAGCTGTCTTGAGCCTCTGCGGCGGGATATATAGTTTCGTAGCTATAATGGGTATGTTCATAAGCTGATTATAATGATCTCGTTTCTGTGGCGTCAACAACTGAGCCGTTTTGGGCAAAGATGGAGCCATTCGTTTTCCAGGTCATAGCTTGCGGCAAAATCCGACGTTTGGTACGAGCGCAAATGCGACCGTCATGGACGGGATCAAATAACAATAAAAAACGCAACCTCTAAAGGTTGCGTCGCGTGTTTCTAAGATTGGTTTCTCAACGGAATTCATGTTTTATTCTATTCCATGCTGTTCTCGAATACCATACAAGCCTTGCAGCAGAAGCTCCGCTGGATCACGGTTCAACTGCAAGTGCGTCAACAATAGATGCAAAGGAATTGCACATACGTTATTTCCTTCAGTGATAGCTGGGAATCCGGCTTCAAAGACTGGACCGTGTTCTTCGTTCCATGCTAAACCTGCATGTACCTGTTCAGGGGCAAATTCCTCACGGACTGCCTTAATGCATTGCGGTACGAGAATGTTGTCGATGATTGCTTTTGCCTCATCTTCGCTTGTGGCCGGCTTCGGAAGTGCTTTCCCGCCCTCGATTTCCATCAAATCGGTGAAGAATGAAGACATCCATACATCAGGTGCATTGCCCGATTGGAATCTCGCGATCAACTCGCGCAGAAAAAAGCCGCAGGCATATACATTCGACGATTCATCTTTCACATGAAAAACAAACACAGGGCCATACGCTTCCATATTCAGCACTTGCCCTTCAACTTCGTTAAAGTGCATTTTTAAAGCGATAATGCCGTTATGGTGAACAGCCTTTATCAGCTCGGCCCATTTCTCCTCGGTCATCGGTTCTTGCTTGCCGTTTATTTCCTCGTCAGTTGTCTCATTATTCATCAGCTTGTCCCCCCTGCTCCCTATCATACCATCTAGAAGCAGCGGCTGGAAATCACATGACGCAATTGAATTTCGCGCATAAAGAAGGAGTTCTTAGAATGTTCCCATTTCGAGGCGTATTTAGACGGCTCATATCATGATAGAATAAAGTATTCCAATTCAAAATATAAACGAGGAGCATATAAAGTGCGGGCACATCCAATCCATATTTTACGTATTACGGGTCTTTTAGATGGTATTTCATTATTAGTATTGCTAAGTATCGCCATGCCTTTGAAATATATATGGGGAATCGARAAAGCGGTAACGATCGTCGGCAG
This sequence comes from Paenibacillus sp. 2TAB23, assembly GCF_052115165.1. NCBI lineage: Bacteria > Bacillati > Bacillota > Bacilli > Caryophanales > Paenibacillaceae > Paenibacillus > Paenibacillus sp. 2TAB23. Next base: position 17,929 of record NZ_JBFRGD010000019.1, on the reverse strand, counting down.
CATTCACGGCGGCATTTTCAGCTTCTATGCGCTTGCTGTACTTTACGCAGCCATTCGGGTGAAATGGAGTATCCTTTGGCCTGCTGCAGCCGTTATCGCAGCTTTTGTCCCATTCGGCAACTTTTTGCTGGACTGGCAGTTGAAGAAGGCGCTTGCCAAATATAACGTAAGGCCCTTCAACTATGCCCTGCTTGTATACAGCATCGTATTTTTCTCTTTTTTTGATCTATTCTCGCAGCTGCCTGTCATGAGCACATTCGCCGCATCCGTCGGTGCCAGCTCATTTGTTGTTGGTTTTGTAATTGGACTGTATTCGCTAGCCAATACGGCCGGCAATATTTTATCCGGCATTATGACCGACAAAGTTGGACCTTTCAAAATTCTTATGGTCGGTCTGCTGCTGTCAAGCGGCGCTCTGCTTCTCTATCAGCTCGTTGATCAACCGCTCGTTCTTATCTTTGTTCGAATTCTGCATGGCTTTGTTGCCGGTCTCATTGTACCCGCTGCTTTCACATTCTCAGCGAATACGACTATGAATGACCAGCAAGGGAAGAAAGTCGCCTTTACCGGTACTTTTGTCGGGCTTGCAGCCATTATCGGTCCAGCATTCAGCGGGATAATGGCCAGTAAAACCTCTGTGCCCTTCGTCTTTACATGCGTAGCCCTATTGGGATTTTCCCTCTCGGTCCTATCGGCTGTTTTTCTTAGATCATATACCATTTCTCGGAAAGAAAAAAACACTGCCGTCCTTGCCTCTAGTGCCTCTCTCTTCAACGCAGGCGTACTCAAGGCTTATGGCGGTGCCTTTTTCTTAATGTTCTCACAAGGCGTCATTGCATATTTGCTGCCCTTGCACGTACAAACGCTTGGTTATGATTCGAAATTAAGCGGCACGCTTATGAGCACATTCGGGATTATTGCCGTACTTATTTTTGTACTACCCACGAATCGGATCTTCGACCTTGTTGCTTCATCGCATACGATGGCTATCGGTATGGGATTAATGGGCGTGAGCCAGCTCCTGATTAGCCAATCGACGACAACATTAGCGCTTTACTTTGTTTTAGGCTTATATGGCGTCGGTTTTGCCTTCTTGTTCCCATCGGTCAATACGATGCTCATCAAGGCAGTGCCAGCCGAGCTGCGCGGGAAAGCTTATGGCTACTTCTACGCATTCTTCTCCCTTGGCGTGGTTGCCGGTTCTTCTACGCTCGGATGGCTGCCCTTCGACATTGCCGAAGGATTTATATTTACAGGTTTCGTCCTGCTAATCTTTGCTGCTTTCGTCGCCTTCAATAGAGTAAGAAACCAGGCGCCGATGACCTGATCAGGCTCAGGCAACCCCTTATTGTACGATTGTAATCACTACATTTCCTTTTTTGCGTCCTTGTTCCACATATCTATGGGCCTCCGCCGTTTCTGCGAGCGAATAACGCCTGTCAATGACGGGTTTCAGCTCCCCTTTTTCCACCAGCTCTTTAATAAACAATAAGTCTTCAACCCGTTCCTTTACCATCCCTTGCCCCTCGACAGTCACATAAGTCCCATTGGGAGCAAGGGCTTTTTTGGCAGCTGCTTTCGAAAGCTTTCCAACGGCATCGAATATAAGATCATAAAACTCGCCCTTTTTCGTGAAATCCTCCGTTGTGTAATCAATCGCTCGTTCAGCTCCCAAGGACTTTGCCAAATCCATGTTCGAGGCGCTGCATACTCCTGTAACCTGTGCGCCAAAATGCTTCGCCAGTTGTACCGCAGCGGTCCCTACCGCACCGGAAGCTCCATAAATCAGCACTTTTTGACCGCTTCTGATATTCCCTTTTCTAAAGAAATGAAGTGCGGTAGTACCTCCGAATGCTAAGGCAGCCGCTTCGTCGTAGATCACATTAGCCGGCTTCTCAGCCATCATCCCGGATTCTGAAAGACAGGCGTATTCGGCATATCCACCGAATCTCATCCCTGTTAGTGCGTATACATGATCACCTTTTTTAAAGCGTGTCACATTCTTGCCAATCGCTTCAATTTCACCAGCCAGTTCCACTCCAAGAATTGGCTTTCGCGGCCGCTTGAAGCCTAATACGGCTCTCATGGGCAGCCAGAGCAAAACCGGACTTTTAAAGCTTCTTACTCTGCAATCCCCTGATGTAACCGTAGTCGCAAATACTTTTACCAATACTTCATTATCCTTAGGAACAGGTTTTTCTACCTCTCGGAGCTTAAGAACTTCAGGCGAGCCATATCCCGTGCAAATGATTGCTTTCATGACTTTCCTCCTTATTTTCATTTGCAAATAGTATAACTGCCGCACCTCTCCGTTTTATAGCTACTTAAGTATGATAATGGATTCGTTCATCAAAGCTTGCATAAATGATCAGCCTTTGCTCCGAAGCCGCCTCGTCCGTTGTCGATCGCTGCCGCCGCTATACATCCGAGGCACTTGTCTATGATCCTGGCTTCTACTCGATTAACGGTCCCCCTTCGGCTTCAAGGCATGATTGCGCTCCTTCAATAGAATGGATGGAGGGAACCCATATACTTTCTTAAATACGCGATTGAAATAAGCTTGATCACAAAAACCGACATATTCGGCTGCTTGTCCGATCGTTACCTGATGGTGATAGAGCAGATCACGCGCAGCGGATACCTTTACCTGATGAATATATTCCTTCAATGAGCCGCCGGTCAGCCTTCGGTACAACGTTGATATATAATTAGGCGAACGGCTAACTAGCATCGCCAGCTGGTCAACCCGAATGTCTTCGCGATAATGGGTTAGCACATATTCTTGAATGGTGGCAATCATCTTCAGCATAGGAGAAGGGTATTGCTTTGCATCGAGCTCGCGATTCATACGCCCCAGCATATCGGTTAGCGTAGCGGCACATATTGGCTCGTAGTAGGGCAGCTTGCCCATCCATTGCTGAATGAGCTGAGCGAATCGCTGCTTCATATATTCGTATTGCCCCGTCTTCACCACAATAGGAACTTGCTGATTAAGCATTGGCAGCATCCCCGCACCCGCTTCATCCATAACAAAGGTAGCCCAATATTTCTGATGGTGATCCTGATCCGAATGGAATGCTTCTCTCATCCTTCCTTCTGGAATTAAAAGCAGATCACCCTTGCTTAACTGATAGGTTACGCCATCAATTCGATAAACAAGCTTGCCTGAAATGATCAGCGCTAATGCGCATGCCGTTGTTTTTGATCGTTGCCGCTTCCAGCTTGGATCCCGGTCATCAAAGCCTGCTCCGAATAGTTCAATCATTTCCGCTTCTCGCCACCTCTTTGATTTCATGTGTAGATTTATACAAACGTAATAGATTCGTTAATCGTGTTGCCATAGCAGCTTCGTATACAATGATTCTAGCATAATGATTCCCTTACTCGTAGACCCACCACTTTTAAGGCTAATATTTGAGCATTGATTTATACAAACGAATAGGAGGATGGATATGATGAACTACGATCTTGTCATTTACGGCGGAACATCTGCGGGTATTGCTGCAGCCGTTCAGGCCAAACGAATGGGCTTAGCCCCTGTCATCATCGAGCCTACTGGACGGCTTGGCGGGTTAAGCAGCGGAGGGCTTGGCGATACCGACTTTGGCCAAACGGCGGCAATCGGCGGCATTTCGTTGGCTTTTTACGAGCAAATTGGGCAAAAGTACGGACAGCAAAATCCCGTTTGGATGTTTGAACCTAAAGTAGCTCTGGCCGTGTTTCTGGATTGGATAGAGGCTGAAGGGATCGAGGTGCTTTATCACGAGCGGCTGATGCAAACGAATGGCGCTACAATGTCTGCCTCTCGTATCGAAACGATTCGATTGGAATCTGGAAAAGAGATTTCAGGCCGTATGTTCATCGATGCTACCTATGAAGGCGATCTAATGAAAGCTGCCGGAGTTTCTTATGCTGCCGGCCGTGAAGCGGGCAATGTGTACGGGGAAACTTACAACGGCATACAGACGGCCACAGCTTTGAAAAATCAACTGCCGAGTGGCATCGATCCTTATATCGTGAAAGGCGATCCAGCTAGCGGCCTTCTGCCAGGTGTCAATCCGGGTGCAGGCGGTGAAGACGGAGAAGGCGACCATCGCCTTCAAGCCTACTGTTATCGCATGTGTCTAACCGATGATCCGAGCAATCGCGTCATGATCGATAAGCCAACACAATACGACGAGCGGCAATATGAGTTAATGTTTCGTGCTGCGGAATGCGGGCAAACCATTTTTTTCAAATTGCGAATGCTGCCTAATCGCAAGACAGACTCCAACAACGATAAAGGTTTTTCAACCGACTACATCGGCTTCAATTACGATTATCCAGAGGCTGATTATTCGGAAAGAGCACGTATCGCCGCTGCCCATGAAGCCTATCAAAAGGGTCTCGTCTGGACGCTGCAGAATCATCCGCGCATACCTGAAAGCATTCGCGATTTCTATAAGGAATGGGGACTTCCGCTCGATGAATTTACGGATAACGCTTTCTGGACTCCGCAGCTATACATCCGTGAATCTAGAAGAATGGTCAGCGATCTCGTGATGAATGAGAATCATCTGTTCCTCCGGTTGCCTATTGCGGACAGCGTCGCCATGGGATCCTATACAATGGACTCGCACAATGTCCAGCGCCATGTGAATGAAGCTGGATTCGTCACCAATGAGGGCGATGTGCAAATCGGACTGAACGCACCGTATCCGATCAGCTATCGCTCGATTGTGCCTAAGGAATCCGAGTGCGTTAATTTATTCGTACCTGTCTGCTTGTCCTCCTCCCATATCGCCTATGGCTCGATTCGGATGGAGCCCGTATTCATGGCGCTCGGGCAATCCGCGGCAACCGCAGCGGCGCTTGCGATCGAAGCAGGCAGCAGCGTGCAGTCCGTGCATTATGGACAATTGCGTGAACGGTTGATCCAAGATGGCCAAGTTTTATAACGAAGTATTTGAGATGACACGGTTATACAAACGAAGCTTTAGGTTTGATCAGTATCATATCGAATCTGATAGCGAAGCAGTAGCAGTAGCAGTTATCATACGCGCCTGCTTCGAGTACATATAGGTTATGATAACTAAAATAAGCTCCCGTCATTTGCGATTCGCACATAACGGGAGCTCGTTTTCTATTAATTATTTTTAAGGTATGAATATACACAGGTGTCGTATGCTTTTCCGTTTTGATACATATAGTCTCTTAATATTCCCTCTTTTTGAAAACCAGCTTTGACGAGCAATTGATGAGATGCTTCATTTTCTGTAAAAACAACGGCGCCTATTCGAGTAAGGCCAAGCTCATCAAATCCGTATGAAATGACTTTAGCTAAAGCCTCCAAGCTATAGCCCTTTCTCCAATGATCAGGGTGAATTTCATACCCTATTTCAGCACGTTTATGTTTGGAGGACCAAGCATTAAACCCAATCGTACCAACTAACCCCTCATATCCTTTTATTTCAATTCCCCAACGTATTCCTCGTCTCTCCCTGTAACTATTTGCAAAAAAATCAACAAATGCTTCTGCTTGTTCGAAATGAGTTAATGTTTCTTGCCCATAATAGCGCGTCACATTTTCATTGGAAAAACAAGCGAATATGCCAGCCGCATCTTCCATTACAATCTCTCTTAGCAACAATCTTTCCGTTTCCAATAGGGGAAACATGCTCTCACTCCACTCTGTCTCTCTCTACATAGCGATTGGATCAAAAGTGATGTTCTAATGAATACTGCTGAGCTCCCCAGTCAGCAGCAATCCGCCGCCCCCATGAAGACGGTGGCCGCTCTCGACGTGCTGGATGATTGCTCGCCGCAATCCCGAGTCCTTCTTGGCGGTTGACAGGTCAAGCTTGTCTGTTCCGAACACTCTTTCATACGTTTCACAATCATCCGACCGAACCGGGAACAAATGAAGCATCTTCTGGAAAGCGGAAATATTAGAAGATTCGGGAACGAGTTGTCCAAGCTGAGGGTCCAGCAGCCATGAAACGCAAACGAACGAGGCAATCAACTGCTCCGGCATCCGATCATGATAGAATGAAATCGCACGCGCAAGCGATTCACTGCATGACTGCGGTGTCATTGGACTCCCCTCCGGGATGTGAATTTCAAGCGCGGAATCTCCTCGTTGAATGACGATGCGCCACTCTTCGGCAGATAACTTTACGATCGAATTCGCTGCGAAGCCGCTGGGCAGAATCGGGTTGCCTATATAGCTGTCAGTCTTCTGCTCATAAATGGCAGTCCAGCCCTGCTCGGCATCCCACTGCCCGTTCGTGCCGTCCACTCTTCCATCACTGCGATAAGCGATTCCCTGCTCGGATAGGAGGACGACTTGACCATTGTTAACATTGCGCAAACCAATAACAGCTTGATCAAATGCTTTCTGTATAAATTGCAGCCTGCCGAGTCGAAATAGCTTTCCTCCCATATGGTTAAGCATCCAGGTTAAGTTGCTAAGGCCCCATACTCCTTTTTCCTCGTAATGATGCTTCATCCAGATTAATAAATCGTCCAACGTGTCAATCTGAACATTCTCCGCTATTCCTTGTGAACGATAATAGGCGGACATCCAATCCAGCAAGCCGAGCAGGAGAATAACGCTGAACATGCCTGCAAGATCTCCCATGGTCGATTTTAGGTAAGTCTCTTGATCCGCCACAAATTTCGGATAACCTTCCACCGCTGCCGCAAATGTATTGATATCCGTCTCTGATAAGGCATCGAGTTTGCATTGTCGCAGCAGCTCAAGTAAACCCTCATGCCCGCGGACAATAACAGCCGACTCATACAACGCGTCCAAAGCTGTTGGAGGCAGGCGCAGCAACCTATTCGCCTGTGTAATATATACTTCCTTCAAAAAATCCAACTTCTCCATTATTGCTCCCCCCTTATTCGCATTAACCTTATTCAATATTACCTCATGCTTCTGATTCGCTGCCATACCAGAATAGCCTGCCATCCATCTACTTGCATATTTTTTCAATGATTTGATCCATTGGCATTGTGCTGATTATACGAATCTAGCGCTGTCAATAAGTGAAGTTTTATCTTTCCTTATTCTACCACAACGCCTAGTAGGTTAATTGCTGTTTTAACCTTATCGTTAGCGTTCCAGTTGTGTATGACTTGCGAGACTTGCACATAAATGAACGAATCGATTTGAAAAATGAAAAACCGTCCTCCCGCTGCAAGAACGGAAGAACGGATTTTTTAGGTAACCTATATCTATACGCAACGGAATAGTAGAATGAATGACTGATCCTCATCCGCTTTATCCATTCTATGAAAAGTGTTTCAATTTGTCCGGGTTTCTGACAATGTAAATATGGTGTATTAGACCCTCTTCCACTTGGAACATAAAAACGGAATCGACCTTTTGCCCAGAACGAATAATAAGACCTAATTGACCATTGATTTCACTAAGTGTAAATGTCCAGACTCCACCTTGCTGCTTATTTTTGCGAACAAGCCCCAGAAGGAATCGAGAAACCGCATTTGGACTTACAATCGGATTAACTGCAGCAAGTACCTTCCCGCCGCCATCGGAGATCAACACCACATCCTTGCCTAACATCGCCAATACCTGATCCACGTCATCCTGGCCGAGCACAGACAGAAATTGATTCACCCATGCAGCATTTTCTGCCTCAAGGTCAACTGACTCTTCCCGATCGAATGGACCTAATTTGCCTCTTGCACGACTATACAGCTTTCTGCTGTTTGCCTCACTTTTATCGATGACCGCCGCTATGTCTACATAACTGAACCCAAATGCCTCGCGCAGTACAAATACGGCTCTTTCAGCAGCAGACAGCTGTTCGAGAAGCACCAGCATGCCATAAGACAACATTTCATTGCGGGCAATCATTTCAAATGTTTCATCGGTTGAGGTAGGCACCGGTTCGGGCAGCCACTCGCCAAAATATTTTTCTTTTCGCTTGGTCGCTGATTTGTGCAGATCACGGCAGCGATTGGTTACCATTCTGCACAAATAGGCTTGAGGGGCTTCTATTAGCCCCTGCGGCTTTGCATCATAAACCTTTAAAAATACGTCCTGAACGACATCCTCCGCATCAGAGAATGATCCGGTAAGCTGGTAGGCAAGTGATAGCAGCAGCCTTTTGTATTGCATATATAAGTGCTCCATTCCATCACTCCCTTCTATTAGGATTGGTTTGTTTATTTAATGGAGCTGCCTAAATTCCATACCAGCTGCTTGATTCGATAACCCATCTTGCCTGTGATCATAAAATCTATCCCCCATTTATTTACCCACGTTAATCCATTCTTTGGACCAATACCGATACTAAAGCTATCCATATAGCTAGTATGCGTAGGCGCAGGATGCCCTTCCAAATCGGCTGCAACCACTTTACCGAGCCGTGCGGCTTGAGGAATGGCTTCCTTACAGGTCATGCCATCTGTCTGGCCCGTAGCTGGATTAATAACTTTCGCGCAGTCTCCAATGCTATAAATACCGCGAGTTCCTTGTACCCGGTAGCTTGCATCAATCTTCACAAATCCGTCTTGTGTTACTGGCAAGCCCCATTGTTTTACAATTGGATTAGGGATTAGTCCCAATGTCCAAACGCATAAGCCTATCGGCAGCTCCGTTCCGTCAGACAAGCTAAGTCTCCCGTTCTCCTCTTGAAGCACGCGACTCCGATGCACAACTTCTACGCCATTTTCCTTTAGAACAGCCTCAAGTTTCACGGCAACCTTGTCAGGACCATCTAAAAATAATCTTTCATGCGCATTGTACAAACGGATGCGCACCTGATCGGGGTTCAAGCCTAACCGCTCGGCATCTAACCGTACATGATAAGCTAACTCAGCGGCTGTTTCAATACCGCTTATGCCTGCTCCCGCTACAGCAATTGTCATTAAGCGCTCTCGTTCGATCGGATCGGTTTCTTTGGCAGCTTGCCTCATATTAGCAGACCATGCCATCCGAATGTTTAACGCATCTTCCAATGATGCAAGCGACAGTCCGCCTTGCGATTCATCCGGACAACGGATCATGCTTCCAGCTGCAACTACAAGTATATCGTAACTCAGCTCTTGTACGACATCATTTTGACTGCGCAGCAGCAGCTTATTTTCTGCTTCTTTAATCTCCGTAACGATCCCCTGAAGAAGCTCGACCCCCTCGGGAAACAACTGAGTAAGCGGCGTACGAATATCTTCATCTGTTACCGCTGGCTTGAACAGCATAACCTTGCGCAGGTGATACTTATTTTTATCGATGAGTATAAACTTCATAGACTGGCTTTTATTTCTATGAGTCACGTTTTTGCGAATTTCATTCATTGCATGGATACCCGCGTACCCCGCGCCGATGACAATACAGGTCAATGTCTTCATACCATTCACTCCCAAATTCGTTTTTGTGCCTGTATAACGATTTAGGAGATCGTAATGTGACATATGGCTATTGGTTGGAATAAAATAGACGATTTTGTCCACATTAATAAGGCTAGTTCACATACAAAGGAGTTAATCAACTTGAAAAAAAGATTCCCAGTGTCCATGCTACTGATTATGTTACTCGTATTCAGCTTGTCCCCATTAAGCGCACAAGCTAATGGAACCGAGCAAGGCGCCAGGTCATGTTTACAGCCAAAGGAAGTACAGCTTCAGCAAAATTTGAGGAAGCTGTGGATGGATCACGTCATTTGGACAAGAAGCTATATCGTGAGCGCCCTTGCAGGATTAATGGATCAACAGGACGTTCTGGCGAGACTATTACAAAATCAGCAAGACATCGGAAACGCGATCAAGCCTTATTACGGGGAAGAGGCGGGCAATAAGCTCGCTGAGCTGTTGAAGGAGCATATCCTTATTGCAGGAAAGGTTGTCGATGCGGCAAAAAGCGGAAATCAAGCGGATTTGAAAAAATATAATGAAGAGTGGCACCGGAACGCCGACGATATCGCCAAGTTTCTAAGCCGCGCCAACCCGAACTGGTCAGAGAAATCTTTCCAAGATCTTTTGTACACCCATTTGCAATTGCTGACGGATCAGGTCACGGCAAGGATCTCCAAAGACTGGAAAGCGGATATCATTGCCTTCGACAAAGGGGAAGACCATATTATTATGCTAGCTGACGCGCTTGCTGAAGGAATTATTAAGCAGTTCCCAGAGAAGTTTAAATAAATTTGTCCCAATGACGATCATCATAATCCAATTAGGGCAGCTATTTCAAACCGCATAACGAGGAAAAGCACCCCGAAGCGTGCTCAGCATGCATAGAAACCGACATTTTTCAAAACGATGGGTTTCTCATTAGTTTACTAAAGCGGCAGATTCGTTGCCCTTCATATTCAAGTTGGCGTTCAACGCAATAAAGGCTATCGAGAAAAACTCGATAGCCTTTATTGCGTCTCGGCCGTCCATTTTCGGATGAATGCTATCCTTCTCCGTTAACTGGTTTCGGGCAAGCTCTGCAGCATTCCGGAGACATCTCATCGTAAAAGCAGCAGGTTTGGCGCATGTAGGCTGCCTGTTTGCCAGTCTGATCTGTGCTCTTTCCACGAATAAACATCTTTAGTGGATTTCTACGTTCTCCGAATAAGCTTGGCGGTGCCGTCTCAGTTATAAACTTAAAATCATCATGCAGCCGCATTAAGATGAACGGATCCTCTTCATCCGCCAATCCATCTTCATACATTGGAATAATCCGGACCATTGCATTCTCCCACAACACTGCCCGAGGCACTTGTCCAACCATAGACAAGGAATGAAATAATGGGGTGAGATGACCCTCGAATAGTTGGCGCACCACTTGATCCCGCCACTCTTCCCGCTTCCCTGCTTCTGGTTCAGTAACATTCAAACCGCCTAAGCTCAAATGAGGAAATCTAGAATGGCTTTGTAGATATTCGCTGTCGCTAGGCGAAACCAATCGGCAGTGGCTCGGTGCAAGCTCCAAGCCTTTGTTAAATACCGTCATTGCATAGAGAACAGGGGCAACGGCTAGAAAAGCATAACGCTTCGCGAGCATGGATGCTGTTACTCTTCTCGAAGGAGAGCCAATTTCCGCTGCTAACTGATCTAAGTAAGGCTCGCATTTGTCCCGATCCAGCAAATCGCTTGAAACGATAAAGCGATCCGTGGGCAAACTATCACCACTTGGTGTTAGGTTATATCTGCTGCCTAAGTCGCCCCACTCAGATGCTGATAGTGTAACGGTCATGTTATGGCGTACCCAGGAACACTTCCGCAACTCGATCTACGACCATGTTGATGGCAATCGGACCATAATAAGCAATCCATACATTCGAGTCTACATCATAGATTTGATTGTTCTTCACTGCCTCGACGTTTTTCCAGGTTTCCGTCTGTTGGAACTCCTCAACGATCGCTTTGAACATATCATCTTGAACGAGGAAGTAATGATCCGCACCTACTCCCGGCAAAGCTTCTAAAGGAACCTGATAGGCTGTGTCCTTTTCATCAAGTACCTGCTGCGGCGCAGACAAGCCAAGATCGTTGTAGAGAATGGATGCTGCCCGGTGGCTTGGTGTATGAATTCGAATGCCTTCATCCCGCGGGCGTATCAATGCCACAGTCTGCTCACCAAGCTTAGCCTTTAATTCCGCCTTCAGCTTCGTCGTTTTTTCGTTATATTGTTCGAGGACGACGCTCGCTTCTTCTGATTTCCCTACAATTTTCCCGAAAGTAGCGAGTGTATCCCGCCAATCTTCGTTAAAGTCCAGCATAATGGTTGGTGCAATCTTAGATAAGCTTTCGTATACTTCTTCCTGAAATTCCGTACAAATGATTAAGTCCGGTTCCATGGCCGTAATAGCTTCCAGATTCGGTTCATCCCTCGTTCCCAGCACTTTAACGTCTGTAAGCTTATCCATCAAGTAGGCAGGAAAGTCCGATTTATCTGCTGCAGCTTTCACGCTGCCCGCTGGCTGCTCATTTAAAGTAACGAGTTGATCAACAAATTTGGTATCGAGCACCGCAATCTTTAAAGGATGCTGCTCCAGCGTTTCTTCTCCCTTCATATGTTTAATCACGACAGGGTACGCTGGCTGCGATGTTGGCGCTGCATTTGTATTTGAAGAAACGTTAGTAGATGCTGCTGTAGGACTAGCCCCTCCCGAATTGCTGCCCACATTGTTCCCAGTCGAGCATGCGCTCAACAGCAGAATCAAACTCAACATTAAACTAACCGCCAATACTGATCTCTTACTCCGATTCATTCCAAAAACTCCCCCGTCAACTTGTTGATAATGATTATCACAATCATTATTATAAGAGACATTGTCAGCCGAGCCAATGGAATACCGCGACATGTAAGATGCACTTATCCGACGGTTTTGCCTGAAATAAAGAGGGGAAACACCGCAATGCTTCTTGAAAGCGCGGCTGAAATAATAGCTATCTCCGTAGCCTACCGATTCTGCAATGATCTTAAGCGGTACGTTCGTGTTCAATAACATCGCTTGTGCATGATTCATCCGAACTTGAATGAGATATTCCATTGGCCCTATCCGAAGCTTTGCTTTAAATAACCGCTGAAGCTTTCTCTCATTGCATTGCATAGCTTGAGCAAGATCCTGCACACTAATCGGATCAGCATAATGCTCCTCCAAGAAGCGGATCGTTTGGCTTACATAATCGGGCTGTAGTGCAGCAGCTCCCTCCAGCGTATGGAGCTGCTGCAAGAGGTCATACACCAATTGATGAAATAAAGCTCTTACATGAAACCGCTCAAGCTCGCCATCGAGCAGCCAATAGGCATGCATCTGTTCGATTCTCGTGAGGAGACCCAAAGGATATACAGGAGCAAAACCGTATTGCATATGAAATGGATTATTGCTTTTAAACACATGCAACAATTCCTTGCGCGATGGCAGAACGAGAGCCGCTTTATAAAAAATGAAATAATAGTCGAATGGTTCTACCACTTGAATAATGTCCATTGTCGCGCCTTTGCCAGCATGGCATACGTAACAGCGATCAGTGAGATGTTCGACTCCATCGATAAGAATTCTCGCCTCCCCAGCCACGGCAATCAAAAATGCACTCGCTGGCAATCGAAACCCTTGAACGCTCTCGCTCGCTTGCAATAGGGCTCGCCTTATATCAAGCACCCTTATAGCCGCATGATTCCATAGTGGCAATTGTTCCAGTAACGTCATCATGTTCACCTTCCATATCTAACTGCACCTTCCAACTCTCTTATTATAGTAATAATCATTCTCATTATCAAAACTTTTCCACTTCAATAAGCCGATCGATTGCGCTTTTCTGGCAAGGGCTTGCGGGAGGTAATTTCTTCCTACTCTCAATAAATGATGTGATATAATCAATTAACAAACAGGAGGGAGGGATTGCAAGTGGATATCGTGGAATTTGTTGCTTCGAGCGCTTTAATTCTGTCACTTCTGCTGCTGCTAAAGGTGATCAGCCTGCAAAAACAGCTTAATGAAATGAAATCAACCATGGACTGGTCCAATAACCGAGCCGATTCATCTGTATTGCCCAAGTCCAGCTTATCTAGTTCTCCCTCTTCACCGAGTAAGAACCGTGCCGGCTCGCAATCAAATATCGATGAGCGATTGCGTATGCTAACTGCTTCGGGAAAAAGAATTCAAGCTATCAAAGAGTTTAGAAAAGCGAGCGGCGTTGGCCTTAAAGAAGCAAAAGAATACGTAGACCATTTGGAGAGAGCTGACCGCTGAGTCCCTGTATTTTTTTCATTGTTTCCTTTACGTTACTGTCCCCCTCGGTTGGAAGGTATTAGTAATTGCTGATAGAAATATATAGGAAGATGATCAGGTAATACATTTGTACACATAAGGAGATAAAACTATGGCAAAAAACAAATTGCTACGAATGGACAATGTTGGCATCGTTGTAGAATCCCTTGATAACGCAATCTTATTCTTCGAGGAGATTGGCTTGAAGCTCGAAGGGCGAGCTACGATCGAAGGTGAATGGGCTGGACGCGTAACCGGGCTCGGCTCACAACATGTAGAGATTGCTATGATGGTTACCCCAGATGGCCATAGCCGACTTGAACTTTCCCGATTTCTCACCCCAGCTCCTATAGCAGATCACCGATCTGCTCCTGTCAATGCCCTCGGTTATTTACGCGTCATGTTCACCGTTGAACACATGGACGAATTGGTAGCCCGACTCATGAAGCATGGTGCTCAGCTCGTTGGCGAAGTGGTTCAATACGAGAATTCGTATCGGCTCTGCTACATTCGTGGAAATGAAGGACATCTAATCGGTTTGGCGGAGCAACTCGGCCATAAATAAGTGACGATTATTTAACATACCCTTTCCTACTATCCAAGCCTCTTTCCTCCATCTGAAACAATCAATAACACGGTAAAAATAAACAAATGGATGGCAGCAATTATCCGTTAACGCTAGGTAATTTTTACCACAAACAACGATTCTCATATAACCTAGGGCATAAAGTAATAGTCTATTTATCACTAGTAAACATTTACCTATTCCTGTTAAAATATGTTTTTCACGATTTATAGCGTTACTCAAACAAAAAAGGAGACTAATATTGATGAGAAAATTAAGACTAGGCTTAATTACAGGGTTTTTAGCTGTCAGTATGTTTCTAACGTTTGCGGGTGCCGTAAGTGCAAAGGACTATCCCGGTCCAGTGATTTATGCGGAGGATTGGCCTGAGCGTGGCTGGTGCTAACTTTTAGTTCAAAATTAGCCATTATTTTATGAAGCCATTTGTAAAATTCGAATCCTACATAAAAAGAGCCAATAGAATGGCTCCTATGGCTCATTTTTGGATGGAGGGAGCTCTTCTTGGAATGAACAATATCACATCGCTGATTAGCTTTCAAAAAACCCTTTTTCTCGTAGAATGGCGCTTGTCTCGTTCCATAATTCACGCTGCATTACCTTATCTCCTCCAGGATTTATGGGTACGATGAGATCGCCAGATCCAACATTATAATAACCCCCTGTCATTCCCTGATACTTCGAATCTGTCATTAAACGAATCATAATATCAGCTCCTCTACGCGGATCGCCAATTCGAAATAAATTCAACAAACGCTCAAGCATGGAGGAAAACCAAAGTTCCCTCCCGAGACCGGTAACGTTAAAACCTGGATTCAGCGCATGAACGCTAATGCCCGTCCCATCCCACTGACGTGCAAGTTCAGCAGTAAACATAATATTTAACAATTTGGTTTTTCCATATATCTCTGAAGAACCTCTATAAGTAAAAGGGGCTGTATTAAGCAAATCCTCCGGTATTTGGAATTTGCCATGACGACGGGATGCTTCAGAAGCAACATTCACGATAGTTGCGCTGCCCGCTTTCTGCAAGGAATGATACAAGGAATGCGTTAAAATCCATGGCGCAAAATAGTTCACAGCCATCATTTCTGCGAATCCCTCTGAAGTAATCCGCTGTTCAAATGCGTGGAGGCCTGCGTTATTCAATAACACGTCTATCTTAGGAAACTTTTCCGATATTTCTTGACCTAATCGTCTGACATCCTTCATTAAGGACAAATCTCCAAAGAAAAAGTTTATTTGTGCCGAAGGCATCCGCTCCTTTATCATTTTTTCAGTTGCTTCTGCGCGACTCTTACTCCTCGCTGTAAGAATCAATTGAGCGCCTCGATTAGCCATTTCACATGCAACGAGCTGCCCCAAACCACTTGTAGCGCCAGTAATTACAATGACCGGATTTGACATCATCTTCATTCTCCTTTAAATGGGGCCTATGTGCTTTGACATTTTCATACCGTATTCATATAATTGATATATATCAACTATATAACTTTTAATTGATATATGTCAACTAAATGATAGATGTCTCTTTTAATCATTCAAGTTAGGTGGTAGCCATTATGAATTTCAAACGCAAAGACATGTCGAGAGGACCATTGGAGCTAAAGCTCGGCGAACAGATTAATGCCCTCATTAGTGCAGCACATGCGCTAAATGTCAGAACCTCAGCCTATTTCGATTCCTCTATACAACCTGCGGCTTTCCATATCGTCCGTTGGATATACGCACACGGTCCAACAAGCGCATCTGAATTGGCAGATTCTACTGCAATGGACCGAAGCTCGGTCAGCCGTCTTGTGAAGCAACTTGAGCATTTAGGTTATGTTAGAAGGGAAAGCGCTCCCCATGATCGCCGGGCAATCCTTCTCACTCTTACAGAGCTTGGACGACAAAAAACGTTTGAAGCTCTGCGTGACAAAGAGAACTTTTTTTACGAACGCATATCCAAATGGGATAATCGGCAGCTTGAAGCATTTATCGAAATGCTTCAGGCCATTAATGGATTTGAGCAAACAGGAATAAATTCCTCTGAATAATACGGTTCATCTCGATAATTCCGTGCAGAATCAACATCGAGGATTGTCCCGTCTTAGGCTTCATAAAATAAAAATTAAACCACATCCGAAAAAATGAAGAGCACCCCTATAATTTCATCAGTTTTCCCAGAGGGGTTAACCAATGCCAATTATAGGAGGTGCTCTTCTGAACGTGATTGTATAGTTTGATTGTGGAGCCTATTGGGATCGAACTCCCAACCGCTTGCAAGCCATTCTGCATTCTCTACCTAAGTATGCTGCACTTGAGCTTAGCCAAAAAGTTGGGGCAATTCGTCTGCGTATAAGAGTACTAATGCAATAGCTATCGCTAGATTTAACAAGGCAGGAATGACTTTCCCAATTGAATGTTTGACTCTGAAGTGCGAAAGGCACGCCAACAGCATCATAATGCCGATTCCTATTCCGGTCCAAGCGGCAACAGCAGGATACCAGTATCCGATAATGAGTCCTATACATCCAACAATTTGAAAGCAGCCTGTTACGACCCGGAACCATTGAGGAAGTTTAATCGAATCGAAAAGTTCGATCTGATGTTTAGCTCCTGCGAGCTTGCTTCCACCAAAGAATGCCATGGAGAAAAGCAGCCAGCTTTGAAGAACGATGGTTAGAATGTGCATATGAGTCATCTTCCTTATCCATTTATTATTGGACACCATTCAGTGTCCTAATTCATCATATAACACCATTAGGTGTCCTGTAAAGCAATAATTTGATGAATACAGTGGAAATCTTTCTCAGCTCATCGTTCATTCAAAAAAGTGGGTTATCCAACAACATTCCTGTTGTCGGATAACCCACTTTAGATTAAATCTCCCGCTTTGACCGTGCAGCACACTCAGCTGCCCTAGCATCGGGAACCTTATTTCTTAGCATCCATTTATAAATAAGGTGGCATCTTGATTCATGAATTTTACTGCCCGTATTAATGGTTTAGATTTGGTTTCTTTGAATCCAATCCTGGTCATAAGCGCAATAAGATTTCCCTGATCAAATCCGTTATGAACCTTATCAGCTATGACCTTTTCATTATTATCAAAATCTACAATCAGCAAATGAACTCCCGGTTTCAACACGCGCGGTGTGGTTCCGTACGATTAACCGTTTACTTTCGTGTACCATTCTCTGGCGCGCTTCGTTACTTCTTCTCCGCCCGATTTGTTCCACTTTTCCACGAATTCGTCAAATTTGCTGATCGGGTACTGGCCAAGAATGATTTTCGAAGCATATTCCACGAATAACGTACGGTTGTTAATATCAGGGAAGCCTTCATAGATGCTGGCCGATATGCCGTCGCCGGCAATGACCTTCGCATACTTCTGGGCTTCATCCATATTTCGGGTCAGCTGGTCGATTGCCCACTTGCTGTCGTCCGAGGCGGTATCATTATAGAGATCTTTTGTAAATGCTAGTGTTGCCGAGCTCGAGTACGGATTAAGCACTTGATTCTCCATCGTGCTCTTGTCATCCGGCAGCTTGGTCGCTTTGCCGTCTTTCATCGTGTAATGCATGCCCTCCACGCCGAGGTACATTTCTTTCCAGTTATCCTTGTCGTACATGTTATTCAACAGCTTCAGGGT